>JAJYJO010000136.1 GCA_021789435.1 Chloroflexota bacterium | reverse complement strand
ATGGGTGTATCGCAACGCCATCATTCCCGATCAGTTGGGCACCTGTTCTGCTGTCCCGGATCGTGAATCAGGTCAAGGGTTCGGTGGATCCGGGATAAGATAAGCGGCCGCAGGAGCGCTCTTGGGGCGGACGGACGGTCTTTGCCGGACACCTCGCCCGGAGCCTGCGTGAGTGCCCGGGAGACGAGGGCGGCCCCTGCCCGCCTGACCTGTTCACCCGACTGCGGGTCCTGCCGCCGTGGTCAGCTCGGCGACGCGGACGCGATGACCACGGGCGGACAGGAAATCCACACGCCGTCGGCTCCGTCCCCTCCGCCAGATCGCACGCGATCGCCCACGTGCGCGACGACGCGACTCTCCTCGTCGAGCAGCACCAAGCCGGACGAGGTTCGCGCCGCGGCGTAGCCATTAGGCCACAGAACGCCACGCACCGCGCCCCCCGCGAGGTCGGCGATCCCGATGAGCCAACGGTCGCTTGACGCGAGGACACCCTCGATCGCCGTAGCAGGACAGGCCGATCCACCAAGCGGCCCATCCTGGACCGCAACCGCCAGGCGGTCAAACGACGGAGCCGGCTGCCCGCAGGCGGCCACGAGGAACAGGACTGCAGGGAGACGCGAGAGGAATCTGGTCGCGCAACGGGCGTGGGTCATGCGCGATGGACGAGTCGGCGTGCCCGCTCGTGGCGCTCCAACCCGGCTTTCATTCACAGATGCTCGCGGGCGCCGGGTCGAAGGGCGCCGGCCCGGCCGGGGGTCAGCGCGGGTCCGTCGGGTCGGCCGTGGAACGCTGCGGGCCCTGGAAGCGGTGGCCGACGGCCAGATCCGGCCGGGCGGTCCCCTCCTCCGCGGCCTGCCGGCCGCGGATCCGCTCGAGCGCCCGCTGGAACGAGGCGGCGTCCGGTTCGGCCAGCTGCTCAGCCAGCCGGCGCCCCAGCCGCGTCGCGACGGGCCTGCCGGCGGCCGCGACCAGGCCCGCCAGGACCGCCCCGAGATCCCGCGACGAACGCTCCTTGCGGTGCGCGTCGAGATAGTCGGCGAACTCGCGTTCCAGCGTCCCGCGCACTTTGCGACCGTCGTCGCCCAGGCTCCGCAGCGCCTTGTCCACCTGTTTCGGGAGGAGCGACGGCGGCAGGTCCGCATCCGGCCCCCGGACGGCGCGCCGGACGCGCCGGAAGAGCCGTTGGGGTCCTCCCGCCAGCAGGAAGGCCGAGCCGGCCGCGAGCCCCGCGGTCCGGGCCGGCTGCCGGCGGACCTTGGCCGGGATGTCAACCGCCGCGCGACCGGCCGCCTGCAGGCGGCCGACCTCGTCGACCAGGACCTCCCGGCGGGCTAGGACTTCCTGCCGAGCGGCATCCGTTCGCGAGCCCACTCGATGGTCTCCTTGGTGGTGGCGATGGTGGCCTCCGGCCAGAAGCGCGCCCGAAGCGCCTCACTGCTGACGCCGTGGCGGAAGAGGCCCATCGCCGAGAAGACGGGCCAGAGGCCCAGGAAGACGGCGAGTCCCACGGCGACGCCGACGTGACGGGTGAAGGTGATCGCGCTGATCGCGCCGATGCCCGCGCCCAGGATCGCCCCGACGACCAGGAGACCGATGGCGGCGCCGACTCCTCCCACGGCCGCCCCGCCGATCAGGCCCAGGAGGGCGCAGGCAGCTCCGACGACCACGACGCCCACGACCAGCGGCCGCGTGACCGGCGCGAGATCGGGCGCGACGCTCGTCCCGAGCTGGTCCCATGCCTGGTTCGGCAGGTGGAGCCCCAGCAGAACGGCGACAACGGCCCCGAGCAGCAGGGCGAGAACGAGCGGGCCCCCGACGGGAGCCTTCGGCTCGAGTGCCCGGATCCCCGCCGCGACGGCGATCGCGACCGCCAGCTGGCTGCCCAGCAGAGCCCCCCAGCCGAGCGAGCCGAAGACCCATTCGCCCACGAACAGGGCGGTCCCCACGCTGGCCAGCATGCCGGCGAAGAGGAGCATGGCCAGGGCGACCCCGGCCAGGGCGGCCGCCCGCTTGACCTCGTCGGCGATCTCCGACAGTTCGGCCCGGGCCAGCTCGACGTGCGCCTGGACCAGCCCGAGAGCGGCCGCACGGGTGCGGCCGACCTGCTTGCGGAGGCCCGGGGTCGCCGCCTCACGGTCCGGGGCGGAGTCGCCTGCGCCCGCGCCGAAGCCGGCCGGCGGGCGAGCCGCTGTGGGATCGGACGCGTTGGGCTGGTCGGTCAGGGGAGTGCTCTCCGGACTCGGCGCGTCGCGCGGGTGGTGCTGTGGGGGGACGTTGCCCGCGATGATAGACCCTCACCAGGCGCCCGTCCCGCTCATCGAGGATCAGGCGAGGCGGCGGCGGCCGGCCGCTCGCTGGCCGACCGTCGGCTTGCCGGCCGTGGACCTCAGCCGGACAGCCGGAGGCCGCGACGGCCCAGCCGCTCGGCAGCGTCGAAGAACCCGTATGTCCGCCGGAAAGCCGGGTCGCGGCGGACCGCCGTCCGGGCGGCCGCCATGCGCCAGAGCTCGCGCTCGATCTCCTCGATCCGCTCGGCCAGCTCGGCCGGTCCCCGGGGAGGCGCGATGTCGGCGTAGGTCCGGCGGGGAGCCGGGAAGCGGACCTCCGCCTCGGGCACCCGCGGCAGCAGCCCGAAGACCAGCCGAGCATGGCCGAGCGCCCAGAGGCCACGCCAGGCCGACGAAACCAGCGGCGGCGTCCGTCCCAGCCGCGCATCGCGGACGTGCTCTGCCCGGGCCGCCCGGGCTTCCGCCGCCGACTCGACGGCGGGCCAGACACCACCCTGGAGAACCAGGTACCGGAGCTCCGGAAGTGCGGCCATCTCGGTCCGCAGCCAGCCCCGGAAACCCTCGCGCAGCCGCTCGAAGTGCGGCAGCGTCCGCTGCGCCAGGTAGTCGGCGCCGTCGTCGGGCACGCTCCCCTCCGCCACCGCCGCCTCGAGGAGGAGGTAGGTGCGCCGGACCAGCTCCGTGAGCCGGTCGAACTCCGCGAAACCGCTCTGCGGCAGGTCGGAGGGTGCCATGCCTTCGTCCCCCGGCTGCGGGGCGCGCGCCGCGGCGCCCTCACGGTCCGAGCCTACCTCACCTCCGCCCGGACGTCCCGCGATTCGGTCCCACCGGCGGTGCGCCGTTCGGAGGATCCCCCCGTCCCTGCGCCGGCGCGGCGCGGCCCGGGGCGCCTCCGGTGAGGTGTACGCTCCGGGCCATGCAGCCGCGAACTGCTCCTCGTCGCATCCGGACCGCCGAGATCCTCTCCGTCGGAAGCGAGCTGACGACCGGCGAGACGCGCGACACGAACGCGGGCGACCTCGCCCGCTCGCTGACCGGCCTCGGCGTCGAGGTGCTGCGGATCGCCGGCCTGCCCGACCGGCTGGACGTGCTGAGGGCCGCCATCGACGCCGCGCTGGAGCGGGCGGACCTGCTCGTCACGACAGGCGGGCTGGGACCCACCCCGGACGACCTCACCCGCGAGGCGATCGCGACCGCCTGGGGGGAGGTGCCGGCCGTGGATCCTGGCCTGGAGCGCTGGCTCCGCGGACTCTTCGAGCGGCGGCGGGTCCGCTTCCCCGAGGCCAACCTCAAGCAGGCCTGGCTCATCCCCTCGGCGCAGGCGATCCCGAACGAGCACGGCACGGCGCCGGGCTGGTGGGTCGAGCGCGGGGACGGCCGCCTGGCGGTTGCCCTGCCCGGCCCCCCGCGGGAGATGCTGCCTCTCTGGGAAGAGCAGGTGATCCCCCGGCTGCGGGAGCGCGGCGTCGGCGTCGGTCGCCTGGTACGGACCTACCGGACGGCGGGGATCGGCGAGTCGCTCGTGGCCGACCTGCTCGGGCAAGAACTCCTCCGCGGGTCCAATCCCGACGTCGCGACCTACGCCCGATCGGACGCGGTGGACGTCCGTGTCGCCGCGGTCGAGGCGCCGCCGGCCGACGGGCGGCCGGGCCGGAGCGCGGCAGACGTCCTCGCGGCGACCGAGGCGCGGGTCCTCGAACTGCTCGGCGACCACGTCTGGGGCCACGACCGGGAGACCTGGCCGGACGTCATCGGGGCCCGGCTGACGGCCCGGGGCTGGCGGCTCGCCCTGGTGGAGATCGGCACGGGCGCCGCCCTGACCGCGCTGCTGGGCGCCGCCCCGTGGCTGCGCTCGGCCGCCTCGCTCGAGCCCGCCTTCGCGCGGATGGCCGCCGCCGCGGCCGGCGCCGAGGCCTCCCCGGCGCTGCGGGCCCGCCTCAAGGCGCGCCAACAGCGCGGCCCCCTGGACATCGTGGTGGTGGACTACCTGCAACTCATGGTCACGTCCGGAAAGAGCGACAACCGCACCAACGAGGTCAGCCA
>JAJYJO010000135.1 GCA_021789435.1 Chloroflexota bacterium | reverse complement strand
CAGCGGGTCGGTGGACTCCAGCCCGGCGTCGTGCTCCTCGAACGAATCGGGATCGAGCAGCAGCCGAAGACGCGCGTCGGCGCGCAGCCTGAAGTGGTGCCCGCACTTCGTGCACACGCGCAGGTTGCGCTCGAGCTGCTTGTTGTAGAGCATCTCGCCGCAGCGGGGGCACTTCGTCCAGAGGTCCGGCGGGAAGTCGCGGCGGTGGGGCAGGAACGGGAGCTTGATCGGCATCAGGCGTCCCTCCGGGGATGCCGCAAGGCCACGATCCGCCACGCGACGACGGCGGCACCGGCCAGCGAGACGCCCGACGCGATGGCCCCGCCGACGAGGACGGGCCGGGGCACGCGCCCCATCGCCTGGCCGGCGGCGGCCGGCGCGAGGTCGAGCGCGAGGGGCGTCGATGCGCCGCCGGCGCGCAGGGCAGGGAACGGGATGATGCGCCGTGGGCGGGCTACCTCGAAGTCCGCTCGGGGTATGGCCGTCTCCGGCATGGCCGTCTCCGGCATGGCCGTTTCCGGCGCGGTTGCCCCTACCGCAGCCGCGCTGTGCGCGGCATCGCGCAGTCGCGCGGCATCGCGCAGTCGCGCGGCCAGCCGCTCCTCGAAGCGGAACGACGGGTGGAACCGGACCAGCGCGCGGGCGAGCACGTCCGCGGCATGGGCCAGCTCGGGGTCGCGCGCCAGGTCGAGGTCGTCGGGGACGCCGGTCACGAGGCTCGGCCCGGGTCGCTGGGCGCGGGGGCAGGCGCCGGCAGCGCGCCCCGACCCTCGGCCGCGCGCAGCTCGTCCGCGACGCTGCGCAGCGCCCGATGCAGCAGCACGCGCACGGCTCCCTCCGACCGCCCGAGGACGGCGGCGATCTCGGAGACCGGCATCTCGTCGACGAAGCGGAGGATCACCGCCGTGCGCCGGTCGTCCGGGAGGCGGGCAACGGCGGCCCAGGCACGAGCCGCCTCGTCCCGCTGGACGGCGCTCGCGGCCGGGTCGTCCGCCCCTGCGACCTCCTGGGCGGCATCGATCGGCGCCGTGGGATGGCGCCGCGAGGCCCGCCGCTCGTTGCTGGCCAGGTTGCGCGCGATGCGGAACAGCCACGACCGGAAGCTGCTCGCGCCATCGCCGCGCGGCCGCTCCTGGAAGCGCGGCAACGCCGCCAGCGCCTGCAGGAAGACCTGCTCGGTGAGATCCTCGGCGGCGTGGTGGTCGGCCAGCTGGTAGACCGCGAAGCTGTAGACCTGGGCCATGTACCTGCGATAGAGCGTCTCGAAACGAGTGGGGTCGCGACGGGCGGCCTCGACCGCGGGCCGGTCTGGGTCGAACGCGACAAGCCGGTCCTCCTGCGGACCGCTCACCTTCCTGAACACCGCCGCAGTCTACTTGTTACGGGGCCTGCCGCGCCCCCAGGAGGTACCGGGGGCGTCAACGGGGATCGGCCCGGCAGGGGCGACTGGCCACCGACGAGCCGCCTCACCTCACGCGACGCGGCAGCGGATCACTTCTCCAGCGTCGATCGCGAGCATCCCGTCCGCCGTCGCGAGCAAGAGCGCGCCCGTCGCCGGGTCGACCCCGTCACCCGTCCCATCGATCTCCCTGCCGCCGACCTCCACCGTCAACCGCCGGCCCGTCGTGCGCTGGCGCGCGCTCCACCCGCCGGCGTCGAAGCGTCCGTCCCGGAGTGCCTCCAGCCGGGACTCGAGCCGGCCGAGGAACCCCCCGAGTAGTGCGTCGCGGTCGACCGGCCGGCCGCCACCGAGCGCCGAGAGGCTCGTCATCGAGCGTGCCAGGTCGGGCGGGAAGTCGCGCTCGGCCCACTCCACGTTGACCCCGATCCCGACCACCACCGTCGCCAGCTCCGCCCCCTCGGCCGTGGTCTCGCCGAGCACCCCCGCGACCTTGCGCAGCGCTCCGTCCGGTCCGTCGGCCACCAGGTCGTTGGGCCACTTGAGGCCGAGCGTCCCATCGCGGAGGCCGGCGACCTCCTCGGCCGCCTCGAGCATGGCCAGCGCCACGATCGCGCCGAGCCGCCACGCATCGCGCGGCGAGAGGTACGCCGGCCGGAAGCCGATCGAGACCAGCAGCCCGGTCCCCGGTGGCGCGGTCCAGGTCCGGCCATGTCGCCCGCGGCCTGCGCGCTGCTGATCGGCGACGGCGACACATGGGTCGGGCACCCCGGACGCGAGCCACGCCGCCACGATGGCCTGGGTGGAGTCGACGGCGCCGAAGCGCTCGAGCCGGGCGGGAAAGGTGGGCCCGGCGGGACCGGCGGGACCGGCGGGATCGGATCGGTCGGGCCGGTCGTCCGGCAGACCGGGCAGGTCGGATGGGTCGGATCGGGCGCGCCCAGGGTCGGGACGACCGGATCGGTCGTGCGCCAGGTCGGTCATCGTGGTCAGGCCGCGGAGGAGCGGTGGTTGCGCCGTGCGCCGGCTCGGTGCCCCGCTTCAGTGCGCCTGCGCCGGCACCCCGGGCTCGGGCCGTTCCAGCTCGAAGGCGCGGTGCAGCGCCCGGGCGGCCTTCTCGAGCTGTGCCTCCCCGATCATGCAGGTGATCCGGATCTCCGACGTGGAGATCATCTCGATGTTGATCCCCTCGTCGGCCAGCGTGCCGAACATCCGCGACGCGTAGCCGGGTGCGTTCTGGATCCCGGCCCCCACGATCGACACCTTCGCGACCGAATCGTCCACGGTCAGCTCGCGCGCCCCCATCTCGGCGACGATCGGCTCGAGCAGGCGCCGCGCGCGCACGAGGTCCGAGCGGGGCACGGTGAAGGACAGGTCGGTGGCCCCGGCGTGGCCCACGTTCTGCACGATCATGTCGACGTTGATGCCGGCGTCCGCGAGGGGCGCGAAGACGCCGCGGGCGATGCCCGGGCGGTCCGGGACGGCCACGAGCGTCAGCTTGGCCACGTTGCGGTCGGTTGCCAGGCCGCGCACCTTGTTGCGCTGCTCCACGTCGGGGTCCTCCTTGATGCGCGTGCCCGGGTGGTCGCTGAACGTGGACCGGACGGCGATCTCGACGTCGTTGACCCAGCCGAGCTCGACGGCACGGGTCTGCATGACCTGGGCGCCCTGGTGGGCGAGCTCGAGCATCTCCTCGTAGCCGATCACCGGCAGGAGCCGGGCGTCCGGGACGACCCGGGGGTCGGCCGTGAAGATGCCCTCGACGTCCGTGAAGATCTCGCACCGGTCGGCGCCGAGGCGGGCGGCCAGCGCGACGGCCGTGGTGTCCGAGCCGCCGCGGCCGAGGGTGGTGATCTCGCCGGCCGAGTGGGTGTCGGCGGTGGAGCCCTGGAACCCGGCCACGATCACGACGTTCCCGGCCTCCAGCTCGTGCAGGATGCGGGCGGGGTCGACGTTGGCGATGCGGGCGCGGCCGTGGGCGGTGTCGGTACGGATGCCGGCCTGGGCACCGGTCAGCGAGACGGCGGCGGTTCCCAGCGTGTGTAACGCCATGGTCACGAGCGCGCAGCTCTGGTATTCGCCGGTGGCCAGGAGGCGGTCCATCTCGCGGGGATCGGGGTCGCGGGTGATCTGCCAGGCCAGCTCGATGAGGTGGTCGGTGGTGTCGCCCATGGCGCTGACGACGACGACGAGCGACGACCCGGTGGCACGCTCGGCGGCGATCCGGCGGGCGACGTGGCGGATGCGATCGGCATCGGCGAGCGAGGAGCCGCCGTACTTCTGGACGACGAGAGGCATGGCGGGATTGTACCGGGAGTGGGGGGCGTGGCCGTCGCCGGCCGCGGCCGGGACGTCGCGGGCCGCGACGGGGCCGCAGCCGGCTCTGTGCCCCGGGCCGCAACCGCGCCGGGGGCAGCCGCGGTTCCGCCGCCGGGCCGTCGCCGGGCCGGGTTTCCGCCGCCGGGCCGTCGCCGGGCCGGGTTTCCGCCGCCGGGCCGCAGCCGGGCCGCAGCCGGGTCGGGTTTCCGCCAGATGTCCACCCCTGGAACCAGAGGCGGCTCTGGCGGCGCCCGGGGGTGTCTCGGCGGCCGCTCCGGGGCGCGAATGATTCGTACTTCGTACGAAAGGGGGTTGCGGCTCGCGATATTCGTGGCACCGGCCCGTGCACGGGACTCCAGGACCCGTCGCGCGTTCCCCGGGCGAAAGAGTGGCGGATCGGGTACGCGAGAGAACCGCGGTGCCGACCGCAGGCAGCCAGTCCCAGCCCTTCGGCAAGAGAGTGGCGGATCGGGTACGCGAGAGAACCGCGGTGCCGGCCGCGGGCAGCCAGTCCCAGCCCTTCGGTGAAGGGGTGGCGGAACGGGTACGCGAAGGAACCTTGACCGGCTCTTGATCGCCGCCCGCTACGATTGGCGCCGATGCATCCCTCCAACCGGCCCCCGCGCGCCCGCATCCTGGTGGTCGAGGACGAGGCGCGGCTGCGCGAGCTGCTCCGGCTCTACCTCGAGCGCGCCGGGTACGAGGTCCGCGAGGCGGCGGACGGG
>JAJYJO010000134.1 GCA_021789435.1 Chloroflexota bacterium | reverse complement strand
GGACGGGTTCGTGCGCGTCAAGGGGTCGCCGACGCGCGCCGCCGCATACGGGGACCTCGTGCGCCGGTCGCGCTCCGGGAACCTGCTCGGCACCTCGACGTTCCGGACGGAGGGCGGGCTCGACCCCGAGACCGGCCAGGGAATCGGGTCGGTGCACTGGCACCAGGCGGCCGGGGCCGCCGAGGTGGAGGTCGACCTGGATACCGGACGGGTGGAGCTGCTGCGCTACCACGCCGCGGTCTACGCGGGGCGCGTCATCAACCCGGTGCAGGCGGAGCTGCAGACCGAGGGGAACGTCGCCTTCGGCGTTGGGCAGGCTCTCTTCGAGGAGATGCGCTACGACGAGGGGCAGCTCCAGAACGGGAACCTCGCCGACTACATGATCGCGAGCATCGAGGACCTGCCGCGGAGCCTGGAGGTCGAGGTCGTGGAGCATCCGGAGGTGAACGAGATCCACGGGATCGGCGAGACGTCGCTCCCGCCGGTCATGCCGGCGATCGGCAACGCCGTCTACCGGGCCACCGGCGTCCGGATCAAGGACCTGCCGATCACCCCCGAGAAGGTCCTCCGCGGGCTTCGGGAGCGCCAAAACGCGCAGGAGGCGGCGCGGTGACCACCCCCGACCGGCCGCCGCTCCCTGGCCCGCGTCCGGCGGCGGCCGACGGGAAGGTCGACCTGACCCTCCGGGTGAACGAGGTAACGCACCGCGTCCACGTCAGACCCGACCACACCCTTCTCGAGGTGCTCCGCGGCCCGCTCGGCCTCACCGGGCCCCGCGAGGGCTGCGGCGTGGGGATGTGCGGCGCCTGCACGGTGCTGGTCGATGGTCGGCCGGTGTCGGCATGCCTGCTCCTGGCGCCGCTGGCGGAGGGCGTCGAGATCCTGACCGTCGAAGGCCTCGAGGGAACCGACGGCTCGCTCCATGCGATCCAGCAGGCCTACGTGGACCACACGGCATTCCAGTGCTCGTACTGCACGCCGGGCTTCATCCTGGCCACGAAGGCCCTACTGGCCGAGCATCCGGACCCCACGCGGGAGGAGGCGGCGGCGTATCTCGCCGGAAACCTCTGCCGGTGCGGCAGCTACGTGAAGATCCTGGACGCGGTAATGGACTCGGCGGCACGCCTCCGCCTGGACTGTGGGACGCCGGCGCGGACCGGCGGGGAGGGACATGACCTTCTGTGAGCTCGTGGTCCCGGCCGGCCCGGACCAGCGCGAGCCCGCCCGTGCCCGGTGAGGCGGCGCCGGGACGGCCGGCGCGAGCCGTTCACGGCATCGCCCTCCGCGGGAAGCTGGCCGCCGCCTGCCGGGTGCTGGCCGCCGCCGGGCACGAGGACTTCACGCTCGGTCATGCCAGCGCTCGCGAGCCCGGCGCGCCACGCTTCCTGCTCAAGCGGTCGCGCATCGGTCTCGGCGAGACCACGGCCCGCGATCTGCTCCTCCTCGACCTCGACGGCCACCGGATCGAGGGGGAAGGGGCCGTCCCCCTCGAGTTGCCCCTGCATGCCGAGATCTTCCGCGCGCGGCCGGACGTCAACGCCGTCGTGCATACCCACGTTTTCCAGGCGGCCGCGTTCGCCGCCGCGGATGCCGAGTTCAGGATGGTGAGCCAGGACAGCGTCCTGTTCGCCGACGGCCCCCGGAGGTACGACAGCGCGCGGCTCATCGCAACCCCGGAGCTCGGTCGGGCCCTTGCTGCGGCGCTCGGCCCGGGTCGGCTCGTCATCCTGCGGAACCACGGGATCGCCGCGGCCGGGGCCACGATCGAGGAGGCCACCTACCTCGCGATCGCGTTCGAGCGGAGTCTCCGCCTGCAGGTCGCCGCCGCCGCGTTCGGGCCGGTCCGGGAGATTCCGCCGGACGAGCTCGGCCACATGCGGCGGACCTTCGATGCCCTGCTCGAGGAGCGGGCGCAGGCGATGTTCGAGTTCCTGCTGCGGCAGATCGCGAAGCAGGACGGGCATGCCCGTTGAGCCGGCCGTCCTGCTCGGGCTGATTGCGGTCGTCGCCGTCGGCGCGTTCGTCAACGGGGTAATCGGATTCGGCTTCGCCCTCGTCGCCGTCAACATCCTGGCCTCCGCGCTCGGCGCCAAGCAGGGGGTCGTGGTAATCAGCCTCATGTCGCCGGGCATGAGCGCCTACCAGCTCTGGCACAACCGCGCCTATTCAACCATCGCCTCCCGACTGCGGGTCCTCCTGCTGGGCGCGATGGCCGGCTCGTTCATCGGCGCGCACCTGCTCGTCATCCTCCCCGACTGGGCCATCTCCCTGGCGCTGGGCGCCTTCACCGTCGAGTTCGTGATCGAAAGGCTCCGCCGGGAGCGGCCCCCCCTGGCCACCGCGATCGAGCGACGGCTCGCTCCGCTGGCCGGCGTGGTGAGCGGCATGACGAATGGCGCGCTCGGCGCCTCCGGCCCGGTCGCCGGCTCCTACCTGATCGCGATCGGGCTCCGCGGCCGCGAGTTCGCCTTCGGGATCTCGCTCGTCTTCTTCCTCCAGGGGATCGTCCGCGGCGCGATGTTCTTCACGCTCGGCCAGTACACCTGGCCGCTCGTCTTCGCGGCGCTGGCCCTCATCGTGCCCTCGATCGTCGGCCAGCGGATCGGGTTCGTCTTCCAGGACCGGCTGGACCCGCGCCTCTTCCAGCGGATCATCCTGGTCGTGCTCCTGTTCGGCAGCGCGAACATGCTGGTCGCCGGCGTCGAGGGACTGCGCACCGCGCTCGGCTGAGCGTCGAAGGGATGACGCGGAGGGCCCCGGCCGGCGAGGCACGCCCCGATCGGCCCGCTGGCAGCCGGGTGACGACGGTCAGGGCAGCGGCACGGGGGTGCGCGCGGCGAGGTAGGCTTCCACATCGGCCAGGCCAACGGCATCGGCGTACTTGGCGTCGACGTCGAACAGGTTCCGCTCGATCAGTTCCTCGGTCCTGTCCACGACGCATTCCCGGACCACCATGACCCGATAGTCCAGGGAGAACGCGTCGAGCACGGTCGCGCGCACGCAGCCGCTCATCGATGCTCCCGCCAGCAGCAGGGTGTCGACACGGCGCCCCCGCAGGAACGTGTCGAGGTCGGTGCCGAAGAACGCGCTCGGCCGGCGCTTGAGGACCACGTGCTCCCCGGGCAGCGGCGCCAGCTCGGGGACGATCTCCGCGCCCGGCGTGCCCTCGACCTGCGAGCGTCCCGTCCGGTGCGCGTGGCCCTTCCACAGGCCGACGTCGGAGAGGTCCGGGGCCACGAGACCGCGGCTGAAGAAGACGGGGATGGCGGCGGCGCGCGCCGCATCCACCAGGCGACGAACAGCCGGCAGCCGATCGCCGGCGATCGGCGCGCACGTCGCCGGGCCGGCGGGATCGACGAAGTCGACCTGCATGTCGATGACGAGGAGGGCCGGTCTCTCGCCGAAACCGATCCGCGTCGTGCCCCAACCCTGGGCGGCGTAGCGCTCCCGCGTCGCGCGATCGATCATCTCGCTTCCTTCCATCCGATCCTCCGCGCGCTGCGCATCGCCGCCGGTGTGGTAGTCTATGTATACCACTGTAGGCGACAGCACGCGATCTCTTCGCGAGGTTCTCCGAGGAGGTGGGCAACGGACCGGTTCGGGGCGCGGAAGGGCCTGCGGCCAGTGGGGCGCCGGCAGGGCGCACGGATGCCGCTCCCTTGATGCCGACACCCGGGGAGCGCCTGCGAGCCCTGCTCGACCGACCCGAGCCGCTCGTCGTGCCGGGCTGTGCGGACGCCCTCACCGCCCGCATCGCCGTCCAGGCGGGCTTCGAATGCGTCTACGCGACCGGTGCCGGGATCGCCAACGCCCTGCTGGGGCAGCCGGACGTCGGGCTCACGACCATGACGGAGATCGTCGCCCAGGCGGCGCATCTCTGTGAGGCGGCCGACGTCCCGGTCATCGTCGACATCGACACCGGATTCGGCAACGCCATCAACGCCCGGCGGACGGTCCGGGCCGTGGAGCGGGCGGGGGCGGCCGCCGTGCAGATCGAGGACCAGGGATTCCCCAAACGGTGCGGCCACTTCGACGGCACCGACGTGGTCCCGTTGCCCGAGATGATCGGCAAGCTCCGGGCGGTCCTCGACGCGCGCCGCGACCAGTCGCTCGTCGTCATCGCCCGCACCGACGCCCTCCGGGTCGAGGGCTTCGAGGCGGCGGTGGAGCGCGGGCGGGCCTTCGCCGCGGCCGGCGCCGACCTGGTCTTCATCGAGGCACCGGCGACCCGGGAGCAGCTCGCGGCGCTCCCGGGAGCGATCCGCGCGCCGCTCGTCGCGAACATGGTCGAGGGCGGCCGGACACCCCTGCTCGGCGTCGCCGAACTCGGGGCCATGGGCTACCGCCTGGTCCTGTTCGCCAACACCGCGCTGCGGGTGGGCGCCGCCGCCGTCCGCGATGCGTTCCGCGATCTCCGCGCGACGGGGGACGCAGGCCGGCTCCTCGACCGGATGCTGGGCTGGGACGAGCGGCAGG
>JAJYJO010000044.1 GCA_021789435.1 Chloroflexota bacterium | reverse complement strand
GAATGCGTCGCTCGCGCCGCCACTGTGCACGGCGATGAGCGCTCCGAACCCCACGAAGACGCCGGCGATCCCGGCCAGCTCCATGAACAGATCGGCGTCCTGCATGCCCCGGTACCTCCCGCACTTTCGTGATCGAGGTCAGGATGACAGCGGCGCGGCGGGCCGTCGAGAGGCGTACGCCCCGCCGAGCGGCGCTCTCGCCGCGGCGGGGCGGTGCTGAGGACACGGGGCAGCCTCAGGCACGCGCCTAGCGCCGTCCCCCGGTCGATGGCACAGGCGGAGGCGCGATGGGCGACGCCGGTTCGGCGGCGGGAACGTGAACCAGACTGATGAGCCGCGGTGCGCGACCCGGTGTGGGCATGTTGCCGGCCGACCGCGCGAGTGCCGTCGAGATCTCGCCGACCAGCACGGACAGCTCCTCGTCCGAGAGCCACACGACGCCCTGCCGGTAGCCGATGCGATCCGTCGTCGGATCGGCATTCGGGCGGTCCAGGTACGCATTGAACTCGGCATGCAGCACCGCCATCGCGGCGGCGAACGCACGCCGGTGATCCTCCCTGTCCATCGCCGCCGCGGTATCCGCCCCGATGACCGGCCTGTCCCGGCGAAGGCGGTACCGCCGCTCGACCGCGCCTCGGACCCGCTGCTCCGCCGCCACCTCGAGCACGCCCTCATCCGCAAGCAGGGCGACGTGCCGATACAACGTGGTCTTGGGCACGTCGGGCAGGAGCGCCGCGAGCTCGATGGTCGTGAGCTCACGTTCGCCCGACAGCGCATGGATGATCCGCAGCCGAACCGGGTGCACGAGGAGGTCGAGCAGGTCCATCGCCGCATTGTCCCATGTCTGGTACCGTTCCAATGAATGGGACTGATGTCAGCCGAATGGCATGAACAAGGAGCCGAGCATGCGTCCCGACCGTCTGACTCAGGCCGCGATCGAGCCACTCCGCACGCTGGATCCGGCCGCGCCCCTCGACGACCTCGAATGGCTGGACGCCGCAGTCGGCGATGCCCGCCTGGTCGCCATCGGCGAGAGCGCCCACTACAACGCGGAGTCGTTCCTGCTCCGGCACCGGCTGCTCCGGTACCTGGTCGAGCGGCACGGCTTCACCGCGTATGCGCTCGAATCCGGATTCCTCGAGGCAGCGAGGGTCGACGCCTGGGTGCACGGAAGCGATGACCGGCTCGAGGGGGTCATGGCCGACGGTCTCACCTCGCTCATGGGCCTCTGGGCCCCGGTGCGCGACCATCTCACGTGGATGCGGGCCCACAACGCACTGGCTCCGACGAAGGTCGCCTTCCATGGCATCGACCTCCCGGGGTCGAACTCTTCGCTCCTGCCGGGCCTCAGCGCGGTGAGCGCGTTCCTCGCCCAGGCGGACCCGGAGCTCGACCTCGACCCCGCCCTTGGCGCGACCGCATCCCGCTTCGCCGCGATGTCTCCGTTCTCGGCGCCGGCGACGCTCGCCGGGTACATGGGGCTCTCGCAGCCCGAGCGAGACGCCCTGACGGCAGGCCTCGCGGACCTGGCCTCGCGGATGCGAAGTCGCCGACTCGACTACACACACGCCACTTCCGGGGCCGCGTACGAGTGGGCCTGCGAAGCCGTACGCCTCACGGTCGCCCTCGACGGGCTCGCGAGGAACCTCGCCCGCGGCGACCAGCAGTCGATGATGTTCGATCGCGACCGTGCGATCGCCGACACGGTCGAGTGGATCCTCCGCCGCGAACGTCGAGTCGTCCTGGCCGCGCACAATGGCCACGTGCTGCGTTGGCCAGCGGCGATGCCCGGGCTCCGGCCCGCGACACCCGCCGGTCTCCACCTGGCCGACCGCCTCGGAGCCGACTACCGCGTGATCGGAGTGACGACCGGGACGGGGCAGACGCTTTCGCTGGGCGCGGACTTCTACGCGGGGCGGCTGTTCGGTCCGCTGCCCGCACCCGATGCCGGCAGCCTCGACGCACTGCTGCATGCGAGCCATGACGGTCTCTTCGGTGTTGACCTCCGCCGTCTGTCGCCCCCGGACACCGCATCAGTTGGGGCCGCCACGCGCCAGCGCTTCGGCCCCTTCTACTCCGAGGTCGACGCCCTCGCGGCATACGACGTCCTCGTCCACCTGCCGGTGGTGACGCCGGCCGAGACGGACACTGCGGCGGTTGCGTCATCACCGGCAGACGTGCAGGAGGCCTTCCGCCACTGGCGGGCATAACCGCAGGCATTCGGGCTCGAGCAACCCGCGCCAACAACGGCCACAGTCGGTCCCGGATTCTCGCCCCGGGCCTGCCCGAGCGCGACGACATGGCCCAATCGGCCAACTAGAAACGCCGAGCCTCTGCCCCCACCCTTGAGGCATGACGGCGCGCTGGTCCGATCCACACGGACTCCCGGATCCCCCCGCCGGGTACGTCCGCGCCGTCACCCTCCCGACAGCCCGATGAACGGGCTCGAGCTCGTGTTGGCGTTCCTCGCCGGCGTGCTCATGGGGGGCGCCCTCGACCGCTTCGTGCTCCCGCTCCTCGTCGACGCCTGGATCGATCGACTGCGCCGGCATGGGCGATGAGCGCCGTGACGACGCTCCCGAGCGCCGCCGGGCCGACGTCTACGGCTCGGCCCGCATCGGCGCCGCGGCTGCGCTCACGCTCGTCCTGGTCGTCCTGCTCGTCCTCGACGTCGCCGTCCCCGGCTACGACGTCAGTCCCGCGGTCCTCCTGCCGCTCCTGGGCGCGATCCTCGCGCTCCTGGGCCTCGAGGCCTCCGCACTCTGGCGGGGCCTCTAGGTGACGACGGTCACGGCGCTCCTGACGAACCGGGCCTATGGCTACCCGACGCGCGGGGCCGCACGACGACGCAAGCCGACCGTCCTCGCCGTCCTGCACCAGACGGCCAACCCAAGCGCTGGCCCCATGGAGGAGCGCAACTACGCCAACCGGGCCGGCAGCATGGGCCCCAGCGCCACGGCCTACGTGGGCCGGGACGGCACGGTCGTGCGATCGATCGACCCGAACAAGTACGCGGCGTGGTCGCAGGGCGACGTCGCGCACCCCGACGCGCTGGCGCAGGCCCACATCGTCGCCGGCGTCAACTTCAACGAGCTCGTCTACGAGAGCATCGAGGTCTGCGGCTCGGGGACGCAGCCGTTCACGACCGCCCAGTTCGAGGCCGTCGCCCAGCTCGTCGCCGCGGCCCACCGGGCGACCGGCCTGCCGATCGAACGCGCCCACGCCCTGGCCCACGCCGACGTCAACAGCGTGAGCCGAGCGAGCGACCTGTGGCCAGCCTCGACGCGCGAGACGTACATGACGCGGGTCATCAAGCGAGCGCACGACATCTGCTTCCCACCGACGGTGACTGTCACCGTGAAGTCGGGCGACAGCCTCTTCGCGATCGCCGCGGCGCACGGGCTGAGCCTCGCGGCACTCCTCGCCTTTCCCGAGAACGCGAGGTACCGCGCCAACCCCGGGCTCATCCATCCCGGCGACGTCGTCCGCGTGAAGTGACGGACACGCAGAAGGCGACGATCGCCGACCGCTACGCCTCCGGCGAGACGCTTCGCGCGATCGCGTCCGCCCTTGGCGTGGACAAGAGCGTGGCGCGGCGGAAGGTCATGGCGGCAGGCGTACGGCTGCGCCCGCGGGGCCGCCCGGCCGGGCCGCAGATGCCGTGCGCCGTCGCCGAGTGCTGGAGCGCGGCCAGAGGCGAGCACGGGCTGTGCAACCTCCACCGGCAGCGGATGCGCAAGCACGGCGATCCGAGGCGCGAGCGCTGGCCGTCGCTGCGCGAGCGGGTGGAGGCCCGGATCGATCGCTCCGGGGAGTGCTGGGTCTGGACGGGGGTGCGGTCCGGGGGCGGCTACGGCCAGGTCTGGGCGAGGCGCCGGATGCGCCTCGTCCACCGCTACGTTTACGAGCAGCTCGTCGGCCCCGTTCCGGAGGGCCTTGTCCTCGACCACCTGTGCCGGAACCGGAGCTGCTGTAACCCGGCCCACCTCGAGCCGGTGACCACGGCCGAGAACGTCAGGCGCGGGCTGAATGGCGTCCTGCGAGGTGCGGCGTGACCGACGACGGCGGCAACATCTGGAACCTCTACCACCGCGAGCCGGCGATGGTGCTCGCCCTCGTCCAGGCCGTGCTCGCCCTCGTCGTCGCCTTCGGGCTCAATCTCGCACCCGACCAGATCGGCCCGATCCTCGCCGTCACGGCGGTGGTCCTCGGGCTTATCACCCGCACCCGGGTGAGCCCGGCTGCGTCCTCTCAGTGACCCAAGCGCACCTCCGGGGCTCGCTCCCGCGGACGCCAACGCCGATCGACCGGGCGCGGATCGAGCGGCAGATCCGCGATCTCGCGCTCGAGCACGCCGGCGGCCGGCTCGGTGACGACACCTACCTGGCGCGCCTCAGGGCCCTCCGCGAGCAGCGGGACGCCGTGGTGGAGCGCACAGCCCAAGGCCTGCCCGGCCAGCGCGCGGTCGAGTGGCTGCGCGCCCTGGGCGAGTCATTCCAGACCGCAGACGTACCCAAGGAGAAGGCAGACCTGATGCACGCCATCTACGAGCGGATCACGGTCGCGGGCCCCGAGATCGTGGGCGTCCGGCTGACCGCGGCGGCCTGCGCGCACGCACTGGCGCTGGCGCTCCCCGAACAGGTTGCAATGGCGCGCCCGACAGGATTCGAACCTGCGACCTTCGGCTCCGGAGGCCGACGCTCTATCCGCTGAGCTACAGGCGCGCGCAGCCCTAGCTTACCGCACGGAGCCCCAGCCCTTGCCCGCGAGACGAGCCGCCGGGCCGTGGTCTCCTCTACCCGGCGCCGTGCCCTGGCGCTCGCCTCCATCGAGCAGCTGGCCGCCCATCTCAGCTGTCGCCTCGCGCTCCCGGGCCCGGCCCATCTCGAGGACGTGGCCCGGCTCTGCCGCGCGGTCAACGCCACGGGCAAGCTCGCCTCGGACGCTCAGCACGCGGCCCCGGGGCATGGCCGATGGATGCACCTGGGTGAGCCGGGACAGCGACTTCGGGCGGTTCCGGGAGCATGGCCTCCGTTGGCAGCACCTCGTGCTGGAATGAGGCGGGGAGGACGAAGAGGCCGCACCGTCGCGAAGTGGACTCCCGGCGCTCTGCCCGCCCCTCAGACCAGCCGCTCGGCCGTGGTCTCCTCGTCGGTCACCGGCAGGCCGCAGGTGGGGCAGTACCAGCGGGCCTCCAGGGGCGTGCCGCAGGCCGCGTGGCTCAGCGGCTCGTGGCCGGCGGCGCGGCCGCGGCGAGCCCCCCAGTCGGCCAGCAGTCGCAGTGCGCTCGCCAGGTCGCGGCCCTCGGCGCTGAGGGCGTAGTCGAGCCGCAGCGGTCGCCGTGAGTACGGTGTCGCCCGAACGATGCCCTCCCGCTCCAGCCGGCGGAGCCGGTCGGCCAGGATGTTCGGGGCGATGCCCGGGAGAGCGCCGGCCAGGTCGCTGAACCGTCGCGGTCCGTCCAGGAGCGCCTCCACGACGAGCAGGCTCCACCGGTCACCGACGCGCTCGAGCGCCAGGCCCAGGGCGGACGGAGGCTCGGTGCCGGCCGGCTGTTTCACGCTCCCCATGGTAGGGCCTGGCAGACGACCCGGCCACGCCCTGCCCGACCCGCCCGCTTGCCAGGCGAGCACATGGGTAGTAACTTGCAACTTGCTAGTCGCCTACGCATTGGCGAAGCGCCGACCCGGAGGATCGCGTCGATGGGAGCACTCGAAGAACTGCAGGCGGCCGTCCAGCAGGTCGATGCCACCGCGGGCCGCTCGGTGGTCGGGATCGGGTCGCACCAGCGCGGATCCGGCGTGGTGGTCGCCGATGGCCGGGTGGTGACGAACGCCCACAACATCCGCGGCGACGAGGTGACGGTCCGTTTCGGCGACGGCCGGGCCGTCCGCGGCCGCTCGGCCGGGATCGATCCCGACGGCGACCTGGCGGTGATCGAGGTCGACACGGCCGGCACGCCGGGCCTCGCCTGGGGCGCCGGGGACGCGCTGAGCGTCGGATCGGTGGTCTTCGGCGCGGCGGCCGCGCCCGGCGGGGCTCGCGTCACGTTCGGCACGGTCTCGGCGCTCGCCCGGGCCTTCCGCGGGCCGGGCGGCCGGCGGATCGGCGGGAGCGTGGAGCACACCGCGCCGCTCGCCCCGGGCTCCTCAGGCGGACCGATCCTCGACGCACGTGGATGCTTCCTCGGTCTCAACACCCATCGGCTCGGCGACGGTTTCTACCTTGCCCAACCGGCCGACGCCTCGCTCCGGGCGCGGATCGAGGCCCTCGGCCGGGGAGAGTCGGCGGCGCGGCCCCGGCTCGGGATCGCGATCGCCCCGACCTTCGTCGCACGGCGGCTCCGCCGCTCGGTCGGGCTCCCGGAACGCGATGGGGTGCTGGTCCGGGGGGTGGAGGAGGGTGGTCCGGCCGCCCGGGCCGGTATCGTGGAGGGTGACCTGATCGTCGCCCTGGCGGGCCGGAGCGTGGCCGACGGCGACGAGCTCGTCGAGGCGATCGCCTCCGCCGCGATGCCCTACGAGGTCCGGATCGTGCGCGGCGCCGACGAGCGCGTGGTCACGGTCGCGGGTCAGGCGGATGCTGCGGGCGAAGCCTGACCTGACCGCCGGCGAGGCCGCGGGCGGGGCCGCGGGCTGGACCGCCGGCGGGTGGCCGGGCAGACGTGCGGAGGCAGGCATGGACGAACGGATTCGCACAGCGCTCTGGCGGAACCAGCTGATCGACATGACGACGACCGGACGGCGGAGCGGCCAGCCGCGCCGGATCGAGATCGCCCTCCACGCGATCGACGGCCGCCTCTTCATCAGCGGTCAGCCGGCTCCCCGCAAGCGCGCCTGGATCGCGAACCTGGAGGCGGATCCGCGCCTGACCATCCACCTGAAGGGCGCCGTGAAGGTCGACCTGCCGGCAACGGCCCGGATCATCACCGACGAAGTGGAACGGCGGGCGATCCTGGCCTCGATCGCAGCGGGCTGGCGGCGCGACCCGGAGCCGATGGTCCGGGCCAGCCCGTTGATCGAGGTCGCGGTCTAGGGTCCGGTGCCGTCCGCCGCCGCGTAGGCGCCGCCGCGTAGGCGCCGCCGCTCCCCCGCGGGCTTCACCTGCCGATCGCCGCGGTCAGCCGCTCCACGCCGAACGCAAACGCACGATCGACGTCCCCGCCCCGCCTGAACCGAGGGTGGGCTTCCCCGGAGGGGCGGTGGTCCGCTACCCGGCCGTGACGCGCCGGAGCTTGATGCCCTGCCCGTCGGCGGCGATGGTGAGCATGTCCGCCGCCACCCAGGCCTCCACGGCCTGCTCGTGACCCATGCCGTCGGCGCGCAGGTGGCCGTCGCCGTCGACCGACCAGTGGCCCTGGCGGGACCGCCCGGCGGGCGCCTTCGTCTCCATGGTGCCGTCGACGGCGAACGAGATCGCCATCGGACCGGCCTGCCAGGTGCCGACGATCGCCTCGGCGAGCGGGCGGGGATCCCGCTGGTCGGCCGGCGGCGCTGTCGCCGCCCGGGTGCGCTCCACCTCCATCGCGTGGCCCAGTGCGGCCAGCTCCGCGGCCGCGACATGGTGCTCGCTGCCGCGCGTCGTTCGCAGGTCGCGGAGGACCGTCTTGAGCGTCTCCACCGGCGCGTCCAGGGTGCCGGCCGGGAGCGGGGCGTCGCCGAGAAGCTCGAAGTTGAGGACCTTGTGGCAGCGGGGGAGGAAGAAGACCCGGACCATCCCCGCCTGCGGCGCGGCCGCGTAGACCGCCGGCGGCACCTCGAAGTGACGATCGCCCACATCGAGGAAGTGGCTCGTCACGGAGGCTCCCCGGCGGCCGTGGGTGGTGAACGTGTGCTTCTCCATCGCGCTCTCCAGCGATTGGACCTGGCCGGCGCGCAGGTCCTGGCCCAGCGAATCCCAGGCCGGCATGGAGTGGATGAAGACGGCCGCCGCAGCGACGAAGAACCCGACCCCGGCGAATGGTCGGAGCCAGGCGTTGGGCGCGGGTCCGGAGGCGGTCAGGACGACCAGGCCGAGGGCCACGAGGATCCCGGTGAAGACGAGCTCGTTCTTGCGCCAGTCGCGGTCCAGCGCACCGAGGTTGCGGCGCTGGTCGTCCGTCAGGCGGCCGGCCCGGTTGGTGTCGAGGGCGTCGGGATTGTAGGAGGACGCGCTCGCGGCGCTCATCGCGGTCTGTCCTGATCGGCCGCGCGGGCCGCCGTCCCCTCCGTCGGCCGGACGATGGAAACGCGGGCTGGTGGAACGGGCCCGTCGAACGTCCGCATGGTCGCCTCCTCTGCTGCGCAGGTGGCCCGGGGTCTCACGAGATGCCGCCTCCGGGCCCATGGCCGGCCGGCGCAGCGCTCGCCGAGCTGCGCCCCTCGTCGGGGGTGTCGAAGTCGAGGGCGTGGGCGCGAAGGATCCGCTCGAACGGCACGCCGGCGCGCTCGCTGGCGGCCCGCGCCTCCGCCATGGACGTCGCGTCGAGCAGGCTCAGGACCAGCTCGTCGTCCGGCACGATCACCGAGCCGCGGTAGCGGACGCCCTGGCCGGACTGCCGGGCGGCGTGGACCGCGTCCCTCAGGCGTCCGAGCATCGAGTCGAGCCGCGGCGCGTCGGCCATGGGCCAGTAGCGCTCCACTAGGAAGGTCCCCGGGCCGTCGGGCGGTTCCGGTCCGGTCATGGCGCGCCGCCCACAGGCGGGTGAGCCAGAGTGAGCGCGAACGCGGGCACCTGTCGCCTCCTGTCCGACGATCGCCGTGTTGGGCGCCAAGCATGGCCCGGGCCCGGGACCTCCGGAAGGGGGGAATCCCCTCGACCTGTCCACGAGGGAGTCCGGCGTGAGGCTCAGGGTCTGTGAATGAAAGCTCCCGATCGCGGTGGGCCGTTCGTGCCATAGAACTTGTCACGGGTCAGCGGCAACCTTCGATCCGTGGCCGTGATCATCCATCTGGACAATGCGCAGTGGGCGCTGGTCGAGGACCTCTTCGACCCGCCCGGACGCCGCGGCGTGCCCGCCACCTACGCGCGGCGTGAGATGGTGGATGCCATCCTCTTCCTCGCCCGGACGGGCTGCCAGTGGCGCTACCTCCCGGACCGCTTCCCGCCCTGGTCGGCTGTGTGGCAGCAGTGGCGACGCTGGCGCGAGAACGGGGTGTGGGCGAGGGCGATGACCCGTCTCGCTCGCCTCGTGCGTGTCCAGCATGGCCGCCGGCCGACGCCCTCGATGGTGATGATCGACGCACAGACCGCGAAGGGAGGAAGGGCCGGCCCGACGTTCCACGAAGCCGGCGGCCGCGGCGGGCGCACGGTCGGCGCGAAGCGCAGCATCTTGATCGAGATCCTCGGCCTGCCGATCGCGGCGCGCGTGGACCCAGCGGCCGCACGACGTGAAGGTCGGGCGCGAGTTGCTCGCGGAGCAGCTCGCGGCGCTCCCCGGCGTCCAGGCGATCGTCGCCGACCGCGGGTATCGCGGTCTCGCGGCGCTGGCGGCCCGCAAGCACGTCAAGCTCGACATCAAGGCCCCGCCGAAGGGCACCGTCGGCTTCACACCGCTCGCGCCGCTCTACAAGGTCGAGCACGCGTTCGCGCAGCTCGGCCGCTGGCGGCGGCTCTCGCGCTGCTACGAGGGGACCGAGGCGAGCGCCCGTGCCTGGCTCGAAGTCGCTTCCTTCGGCTACCTGCTCGGACGGATGTAAGACCGCGGCGCTCAGGACGGCAAGGGCGTCGCCGGCGGCGGCGTGGCAAGCGCGATGAACTCGCCGCGGACCGCCTGGCCGTTCTTCGCGATGTTGATGTAGGCCTGGGCGACGGAGCCGGAGAAGGTCACGAGGGCGTGACCGATCCACTGGCCGCCCTCGGGAGGCGGCAGGGATCCGCCGGGGCATGTCGTGTTGGCGAACAACAGGCCGGGGGTCGGGCACCACACCCCCCGGCCGAGATCCACCTGGACAACGGCACCGTTCCGACCGGCCGCCACGGTCAGCGCGGCAGCGATCGCCGCCGGGCAGTCTGCCGCGGCGAGGTCACCACACGAGACCACGGGGCTGGGAACGGGCGAAGGTGTAGGCGTCGCGGTTGGACTTGGCGAGGAAGCCACCACAGGGCTGGGCGCGACCGTCGGGCTGGGCGTTGCGCACGCAGACACCCCAAGCAGGGCGGCGAAGATGACCGCAGCGAGCCTCATCGGCTCCCGGACGCTCAGGAGCGGCGAGTGGTTCCGTGCTTGGAGCAGTTCATTCACAGGCCCTCAGTCGGTCGGGGCGGCGGGATCCTGCCGCGCAAGGTGGCCCACAAGCGCGGTCCGGGACCTCACCCCGAGCTTGTGGTAGATCCGGGTGAGGTTCTTCTCGACGGACTTCTCCGCCAGGAAGGCGCGCTCGGCGATCTCGCGGTTGGTGTAGCCGGCTGCCACGAGCCCGGCGATCTCCCGCTCCGTGGGCGTCAGCGTGGCCGGCGCGCGCGGCCGCAGGCCGACCCGGGAACGCTCCGACTCCGCCCGGGCGGCCCACGATGCCGCGCCGAGGGAGCCGAAGATCTCGGCCGCTTCCCGGAGGGCGACGTCGGCCAGGCCCTTGGCCCGCCGTCGCCGCTGGACCTGGCCGGCGACGAGGAGCGTCCGGGCGCGCTCGAACGCCATCGGCAGCCGCTCGTGGTGTCCGAGCGCACGGTCGACCGCGGCGGCGGCCGTATCCATATCACCGTGGGCCGCCGCGACCACCGCCCGGGCCCGCGCCGACGTGGCGAGTCCCCAGGCGCGACCGGCGGTCGCGGCCTCGCGCTCGAAGCGCGCGATCGCCCCGTCCGCCACGTCGAGCCGGCCGGCGCCCACCAGGGCCTCCACGAGATCGGCGCGGTAGAGCTGGAAAGCGGGCTCACAGACGTGGAGAGCGACGCTCAACGCGTCCAGCCGCAGCAGCGGCTCGACGGCCAGCTCCGGCCGGCCGGCCCCGAGCTCGAGGAGACCCAGCGGCGCCAGCGCGTCGGCGATCCCGTGCTCGTCGCCCGCGGCCTCCGCGCCGGCCAGTGCCTCCGTTGCCAGGGCGCGCCCTTCTGCCTGTCGTCCCCGCCGCGCCTCGAGCGCGGCGCGGAGGGCGAGGGCCCAGCGCCGGACCACCGGCTGCTCCAGCTGCTCGGCCCAGTCCAGCTGCTCGCCGATCAGCCGCTCGGCGCTCTGCCAGCGGTCGGAACCGATCTCCGCGCGGACCAGGTGACCGAGGCGCCGCGGGTAGCGCGATGGGGCGTGGTCGGCCGTCCAGGGCAGCATGGCGGCGAACCAGGGCCGGGCGCGCTCGAACTCGGCTGCGGCGCAGAGGACGTAGGCCATCACGCTGGAGCCGACGAAGGCATGCACGCCCGGATCGGTTGTCGTCTCGATGGCCCGGACGCGGGCGGCCAGCGCCTCCGGCACGCCGTGCCCGAGGGCGCCTTCCGCCTCGATCTCGGCGGCGAGGACCAGGATCTCGAGTTCCGGGTCGGGCGCGGCGATGCGGGCGAGTGCCTTCCCGGCGGCGGTCGCATGGCGGGCCTTGCGCCCGCTGTCGAAGTCCGCGAAGCGCGACGCCATGGCCCGCGCCCGGGCCGTCAGGACCGGATCGTCGGCCACGTCCGGCAGGGCGCCCTCGCAGAGCTCCGTCGCGGCCCGGAACCCCACCCGGTCCTGGGCGAGGCGGGCTGCATCCAGCGCCGCCCGGGCGCCGCCAGGCCGAGGTGGCGAGCCCGGGCCTCGGGATTGGTGCTCCCGTCGGCGAGCCGGCGATGTGCCTCCCGCAGCTCCGCCTCGCCGGCGTCGGCGAGGACGGCCGACGCGAGCAGGGGATGGCGGAAGCGCACGAGTCCGCCGGTCGCGTCCACGATGCCGGCCCGGGAGGCCGGATCGAGAGCGACCACGGGGTCGACCGCAAGGGCCGCGGCGAGCGTCGCCTTCGTCGTCACGCCGGCGGCGGCGACCAGGATCAGGGTCTGGCGGGTCGCCGCCGGCAGGCGCTCGAGCCGGACCCGGAGCAGCTCACCCAGGGTTTCCGGAAGCGGCAGCGGATCGCCGGTTGCGGGCAGGGAGCCGGCCCGGCGGAGCTCCCGGGCGATCTCCAGGGCGTAGAAGGCGTTGCCGCCGGAGAGCTCGCGGATCCGGACGAGGGTGAGGTGCTGGAAGGAGAAGCCCAGGCGCTCGACGAACAGGCGATGCAGCGCGCCGAGGGTCAGCGGCCCGACGGTCAGTCGCTCCAGCGATCCCTCGGGCCAGCTCTTCTCGAGGCCGAGGGTGAGCGCCTGCTGGGCTCCGCTGCGCTGGGTTGCCAGCAGCCCGAACGGCGCGCCGAGGCGCCGGAGCGCGAAGGCGAGCACAGAGGCGGTCGCGGGGTCCAGCCACTGGAGGTCGTCGACGGCGACGAGCAGCGGACGCTCCTGGGCCAGCGCCCGCAGCAGCGAGGCGGTGGCGAGGGCGATGGCGCGCTGGTCCGGCGCGACGCCGGCCGGGTCGGCGCGGAGCAGGGCGATCTCCAGCGCGAGCCGCTGGGGCCCGGGCAGTCCGCCGAGGGCTCCGGCCGGCGCCGCGTCGAGCAGCTCGGCCAGCGTCGCGAACCCCCAGCCCGCCTCCTCCGCGGCGGGCTGCGCCCGCAGCACGCCGAAGCCCGCCTCCTGCGCGGCCGCGACCCCGGCGCTCCAGAGGGTGGTCTTGCCCATTCCGGGCTCGCCCGTGAGGAGGATTCCCGCCGGCCGTCGCCGGGCGGCCTCGAGGAGCCGGTCCATGGCGGCCAGTTCGCTCTCCCGACCCAGGATCGCAGGCACCATCGACCCCCGACGTCGGCCGGCCTTGCCGCTGCGATGCAGCGCGTGACGGAGACCGGCGCGGACAGCGTACGAGAACTGCGCCGGCGGACCGGTGCCGGCCCGAGGCGGTTCAGGGGCCGGGACGACTCGACGGTAGAATCCGAAGCGGCTCCCGAAGGAGCCGCTTCGTCGCTGTCCCGGTGAAGGTGCGATCCGTCAGGCGGACCGCCTTCTGCCACGCCACAAAGGCATCTATCACGTCGGCTGCACCGACTACCCTGACCCTACCTACCCATGACCTTGTGACTGGGGCAGCAGGCTGACTGGCAGCAACTGGATAGTAGTCGCTCCCGGCCCGAAAACCAAGGGTTTTGTCGCAGTCCTTTGTTAATATCCCGCAACCTTCGTGCCGATCGCCGCCCGGACCCGGGCTCCCGGGCGGGCCGCCGGGGACGATCCGCAGGGTGCTGGGACGGCTACGCCGGGTCGTCGTGGATGGTGACGGAGGTCATCGCAACCGGCTCGGCCGGCCGATCGTTGCTGCCGGTCCGGCCGGCGGCGATCGCGTCGACCGCCTCCATCCCCTTCGTCACCTGGCCGAAGATGGTGTAGTTCCTCGGCAGGCGTCCGCCCAGGTCGACGAGGCAGATGAAGAACTGGCTGCCGTTCGTGTTGCGGCCGGCGTTGGCCATGGCGACGGTGCCCCGGTAGTAGTCGCCCTGGAACGGCTCGTCCTCGAACTTGTAGCCGGGGCCCCCGGTGCCCACATGCCCGACGTCGAGCCGGTCGGCCCGGCCGAACTCGCCGTCGCCGCCCTGGATCACGAAGCCGGGCACGATCCGGTGGAAGATCACGCCGTCATAGAAGCCTTTGCGGGCGAGCGCGATGAAGTTGGCCGCCGCCTTCGGGGCGCCGTCGGTGAAGAGCTCGATCTCGATATCGCCCTTCGCGGTCGCGATCGTGGCGCTGGTCATCGGTCTCCTCTCGTGTCTCGGTGAGTCAAGGGTGACAGGGATGGGGTGGTCCCGCCGGCCGCGCGGCGGGCGGGACCCCAGGCATCGCCCCGGAAGCTAGGGGCTGGTGACCGTCAGCCGGGTCATCGCGACCGGCTGGAGGGCCATGTTGTCCGGCGAGCCGCTGTTCGGCATGGCCGCGATCGTGTCCACGACGTCCATCCCGGCCGTCACGTGGCCGAAGACGGAGTAGCTGGGGGGCAGCTGGGCGTCCGCGAGGACGATGAAGAACTGGCTGCCGTTGGTGTTGGCGCCGCTGTTGGCCATGGCCACGGTGCCCCGCGTGTACGGCACGTTCACCGGATCGTCGTCGAACTGGTAGCCCGGGCCGCCCTGGCCGACATGGGCCGAGTCGACGTTCGGCTCCCGCCCGTACTGCCCGTCGCCGCCCTGGAGCACGAAGCCCGGCACCAGGCGGTGGAAGATCACCCCGTCGTAGTAGCCGCAGCGGGCCAGGGCCACGAAGTTGCCGGCCGCGTTCGGGCCGAGTGAGCCCTCGACCTTGATCGTGATCGTCCCCTTGGCCGTCTGGATCGCGACCGTCGCGGTCTGGCCGGCCGGCATGGGCGCCGGCGGCGAGGTGGGGCAGGCGGCCGGCGAAGCGGCGGCCGTGCCGGCCGGCGCCGTCGCGGAGGGCGGGACGGGCCTCCCCGTCGCGGTGCTGCAGGCGGCCAGCGCCAGGGCGACCGCCCCGACGAGCAGGATCACGGCGAGGCGGTGGGTCGGGGATCGGCGAGCGGAGCGGGTCATGCGGCGGCCTCCATGGCGGCGGGATAGGCGATGGCGCCGGCGAGGAGCGGCTCGCCGAGGATGACGCCGGCCGCGCCCGCGTCGCGGAGCCGACGGATGCCGTCGAGATCGGCCACGCCGCCGGCAACCAGGATCTCGGCGTCGTGCGCACGGACGATCGAGGCCAGGACGGCGGCGTCCGGCCGCGAGCCCCCCTGCGAGAGCACCAGCCGGCGCACGCCCCGCCCGACCAGCTCGCCGACGAGCGCGTCGAGCGTCGGCGCGACGGGCCGGTGCCAGGGAAAGGCGGCCAGGCGTTCCGGGCGTGGATCCAGCCCGACGGCCAGCCAATCCCCGGCCACCGCCAGGCACTCGGCGAGCAGCTCCGGCCGGTCGGCGACGACCAGCGAGAGGACGACGCGCGTGGCCCCGGCGGCAAAGGCCAGCCGGATCTTCTCCGTTCCCTCGAGTCCGCCGGCGACCTGGAGCGGGACCGCGACCCGGGCGGCGATCCGCCCGACGGCCTCCAGGTTGGCCGGGGCTCCGGCGCGGGCGCCGTCGAAGTCCACGACGTGGACCAGGCGCGCCCCTTCCGCGACGAAGCGGGCGGCAATCACTTCCGGTCGGTCGGTCGGCGCCCCCTCGCCGGTCGCCGCTCCGGGCCAGGAGACGAGCCGCGAACGACCGGACTCCAGGTCGATCGAGGGGATGACGAGCACCGCCTACCGGCCACCCGCTCCGCCGGCGCGGGCGGCCGCGTTCAGGTGGCCTCCGGGCGCGCCGGCGTCCCTCCCGTCGGCGAGCAGCCGGCGGTGGAAGCTGATCGGCAGGCTGCCGTTGCGCAGCAGCGAATCGTGGAAGCCCTTGAGGCTGAACCCGGACCCGAGCCGGCGCTGCTCGTCGCCGCGCAGCTGGAGCAGGAGTACCTTGCCGAGCAGGTACGAGAGCTGGTACGTGGGGGTATAGGTGTAGCGGTTGACCTCGGCGCGGGCGTTGGCCTCCTCGAACCGCGTCCGCTCCACCATGAAGCGGCTGGCCTCCTCGACGGAGACCTCGCCGCGGTGCATCCGGACGTCCAGGATGATCCGGCAGGCTCGCCAGATGGCGTCCGTGTGGACGGCCAGCTGGAAGGTCGGCCCGTCGTCGAAGCCCTGCTCGCGCATCATCTGCTCGCAGTACATCGCCCACCCCTCGACGAACTCGGGCGCGTCGGTTAGCAGTCGGACGAGTGACGGGTGGGCCGCGGCCACGGTGAGCTGGAGGTGGTGGCCCGGGTAGGCCTCGTGGATGCTGGTGTTGCTGATGGACGAGCGGTTGTGCTCGCGCATCGCGCCCGGGTCGTCGTCGACCGACGCCGTGACGACGTAGATCCCGGCCGGATGGATGTCGAACTTGGGCGTCTCGAAGTAGGCCGCGAAGGGGATGACATTGCGCAGATAGTCGGGCGTGGCGATCACCGCGATCCGCTCGCGCTCCGGGATCGTCGCGATCTCGTGGTCCAGGACGTACTGGCGGGCGCGGACCATCGCCTCGCGGTAGCCGTCCAGGGCCTCCGCGAAGGTGGCGGGGTGGTCCGCCCGGATGCGGTCGACCACGCTCGCCTCGTCCGCGGTCGGGTCGATCCGGCGAGCGACGGCGACTCGGGCCGCCTGGTGCTCGGCCAGCTGCTGGAGGCCGATCTCCAGGATGGCGTCGGCATCGAGCCCGTCGAAGGCCCGCAGCCGGATCAGCTCGTCGTAGGCCTCGCGCCCGAGCATCCAGTCATCGGTCCCGCCGGCCAGCGTCGTGCGCAGCCAGCCGGCGTAGGCGCCGACGGCCCCGGTGGCCGCCGACGCGGCCGTCTCCAGCGCCCGCTGCTCGCGCTCGGGAAGGACCCCCCGGCCCGCGGCCGTCACCTCCTCGAACAGGCTCGGCATCTGCTCCGCCGCCTCGACCTCCAGGGTCTGCCAGAGACGGACCTGCGGCCGTGTCGCGCGGTCCCTGCTCTGCTCCAGGAACGCCGGCACCGCGGCCAGCCGTTCCCGCAGTGACGCCAGGCGCTGGGGGAGTGGGTCGAAGTCGCGGGCGAGCACCAGGAAGATGCCGTCGCCCGCGACGTCCATGGCCGTCGACCGCCGTTCCCAGACGCGATGGACGTCGAGATCGAAGAGGCTGCGCCGCAGGTTGTGGACCTCGAGGTCGCGCTCGAAACGGACGGCCGGCGACAGTCCGGCCGGATCCAGCGCCTCGACCGCCGCAAGGTGCCGTCGCTCGGCCTCGAGCTCGCCGAGGACCACCTCGCGCCCGCCGTCGGGGAGCTGCCCGTCGAGGGCGTGGATGCCGAGCCAGGTGGCCATCGTCGGGTGGTCGTGGACGAGGCGCCGGAACCGCTCCTCGACGAGATCCCAGAAGCGATCGTCGAGGGGGCCCGGCCCGGCGCCGGCGGCCGGACGGGGCAGCTCCGGGAGCGTTGGATGCATGTGGTCGTGAGTCACGGTTCCTCCCTGCCCTCCCGGCTGGGGCGGCTGCGCTGACGGGCGCTCGGGCCGCTCAGGCGGAGGCGGCGACGCCGGCCGGCGGCGCGGGATGGCTGCCGGCGGTTTCGCGGAGAGCGGCCGCGGTGGCGGCCAGGATGGTCTCGATGTCGTCGGCGGTCACCCCGTAGTGGGTCACCGCGCGGACGGTGCCGTGAGGGTACTCCACCATCAGCACAGCGCGCCCGCGGAGGGCGTCCAGGAAGGCCGCCCGATTGCGGTCGACGCGGAAGACGACGAAGTTCGTCGTGACGCGGGCCGGGTCCAGCGGCCCGTTCCCGGGCTGCGCGGTTCCACCCGCGGAGCGGACGCCGTCGAGCCCGGCCAGGCCCTCGGCCAGCCGGCGGGCGTTGGCGTGGTCCTCGGCGAGGCGCTGGATCATCCCCGCCTCCCCGTCGCGGAGGGCGACCAGGCCCGCTGCCGCCAGCACGCCCACCTGGCGCATCCCGCCGCCCACGAGCTTGCGGCCGCGCCGGGCCCGGGCGATGAAGGCACGGCTGCCGACGACCACCGAGCCGATCGGGCAGGCCAGGCCCTTGCTTAGGCAGAAGGTGACGGAGTCGGCCGGGCCGGCCAGCTCCGCCGGGTCCACCGCCAGGGCCACGACAGCGTTGAAGAACCGGGCGCCGTCGACATGGAGCGGGACCCCGTGGCGGTGTGCGATCTCGGCGACCTGCCCGGTGTAGGCGGTGGTCAGGGGCTGGCCCATCGAGTGGCCGTGGGTGTTCTCGATGGCGACCAGGCCGCTGATCGGCTCGTGGGGATCGTCCGGATCGCGGAAGCTCTCGTCGAGCTCGGCCAGGTCGAAGGTCCCATCAGGCCGGTCGGCCAGCGTGCGCACGGAGGTCCCGACCACGACCGCGTGGCCGGCCTGCTCGTCCATCGCCAGGTGGCTCTGGAACGTGGCGATCGTCTCCTGGCCGCGTCCCAGGTGGGCGAGCTGGGAGACGAGGTTGCCCATCGTCCCGGAGGCGACGAAGAGGCCCGCCTCCTTGCCGAGGAGCCGCGCCGCCCGGGCCTCCAGCGCGTTGACGGTCGGGTCGTCGCCGAAGACGTCGTCGCCGAGCTCCGCCTCGTACATCGCCCGGCGCATGGCCGGGGTGGGGTGGGTGACCGTATCGCTGCGCAGGTCGATGAAGGGCATGGCGCGACGAGTATAGGGAGCGAGGTGAGTCGGCAGCTGCTCAGCCCTCGGCCCGCTCCAGCTGCGGCTCGAAGCTCCAGCCGTCGAGCTCGGGCGGTTCGATCCCGTGCCGACCCAGGATGGTGGCGACGTGCGTCCGGTGCTCCTTGCCGTGGTCGACGGCCTGGACCAGGAAGAGGGTAGCCGGGAGCGCGAAGGGCTCGCCGCGTCGCACGCCACGCACGATTCGGCCGCCGGGCTCAACGCCGGCCAGCTCGGCCAGGCGCTCGCCGCTCCAGGCTGCGGACGTTCGCAGGGCGTCCCAGCCCGGGAACCCTTCTCCTTCCGCGACCCGGACGGGCGGCTCCGTCTCGCCGAGCGCGGCCAGGTACCGCTGCTCCGCCCCGACGAGGTGGACGAGCGTGTCCCGGATCGAGCCGTAGGTGCCGGGCTCGGCCGTGTCGAGCGCCTCGGGCGGCGCATCGGCGCAGAAGGCGAGCAGCTCCAGGTTGGCCCAGGCGTGGTGACGGAAGAGCTCGACGATGGGCAGGGTCACGCGGTCCTCCTTGTGGACGGCCGGTCGAGCGGCGCTCGCTCGACGGGTGGATGCTCGGCGCGGCAGCCGGTCGGCGGGGCAGCCGGTCGGATGGGATGCTAGCAGGTGGCTCGCGTCCGCCCGCCGGAGAGGCCGGACGGCACCGGACGCGGCCATCGGCAGCTGCTATCCTTCCCCGGCGCGCCGCGGACCCGTGGTGTAGCGGCCAAACATGCCAGCCTGTCACGCTGGAGATCGCCGGTTCGAATCCGGTCGGGTCCGCCACGATCCCCCCGACCACCTCGACGCCGCCGAAGACCGACGGTCTTCGTGGTGCGCGCGCTTCCGCGCATGGTGCGCGCCGTCCGCCGGATCCCGCCAGCCTGGCCTGACCCGTTCAGGCGAAGGCGCGCATCTTCGCGCTCCGCTCCGCCCGCGGCACGAAGACCGTGGCGAGCGCGGAGAGCACCGCCGCCACGGCGAGGACCGTGAAGGCGCCGCCCAGGCGACCGTAGTCCCCGCCGATCAGCGCGCCCGTGGCCAGCGGCCCGATCGCGGCACCGGCCGTGGAGCCGAAGCCCCACACGAGCGCGTTGGCGAGCGACGTCGCCCCCCGTGGCACATAGTCCCCCACCATCGAGAGGAGCAGCGGGAAGCCGCTGAAGACGAAGAAGCCGAAGGCGAAGAGCCAGCCCGTCCCGACCCAGCCGGCCCCCAGGTGGAGGTAGCCGAGGGTGGTGGCCGCCGCCCCGAGCGAGCTCAGGGCCAGCATCGCGCGTTTGTCGAACCGGTCCACCAGCAGGCCGAAGACCGGCTGGCCGATGATCGCCGCTGCGTACATCGTCGTCACGGTGAGGCCCAGGTTGCCGCCCACGCCAAGGCCCTTCTGGGTGGCGAGATAGGTGGGGACCCAGGCGATCCCCTGGGTGGCCGAGGAACGGAGGAAGGCCACGACGGTAAGGGCCGCGATCCCGCGCGTGATCGTGTCCGCTGAGCGGGGCCGGACGGCGGGCATCGCCCCGGCGCCGGGCATCTCCGCGGCCCCGGGCAAAGCCGCCCCGGGCAAAGCCGCGCCGGTGTCCGGGGTCGCGGTCGAGCCGACCGGCCCTCGGCTCGAAACCCGCGCTCCCAGCCAGACCGCCAGCCCGGCCGCCAGCCCGACCAGCGCGAACAGGGCGATCGATCCGTAGCCGGCGATGACGGCCGCCGCCGCGAAGTAGAGCGAGGGGTAGAGCGCCCGGCCCAGGCTGCCCAGCGCGCCGTTCACGCCCAACGCCATGCCCAACGAGCGGTCCGGGAACGAAGCCTGCAGAAGCGACGCACCCAGGGGGTGGTAGAACGAACTGCCGGCGCCGGTGAGGAAGGCGGAGGCCAGGAGCGCGACCACCAGCCCGGGGCCGTTCGCCGCCGAGAGGGCCAGGTAGAACCCGAACAGGCCGACCGACAGGATCCCCAGGCCCAGGCCCATCAGCGACCCCGGCCGGCCCAGCCGGTCGGAGAGCCGGCCGACGAAGAGGCTGATGAGGGTGGACGATGCGTAGAAAGCGAGGAAGAGCAGCGTGATGACCACCGGCGAGACGCTGCGATGGGCGGCCAGGATCGCGGCGATGACGGGCACGAAGTAGACCGTCCCGTCGTTGGTGAAGTGGGCGAGGGACGTGAGAGTCAGGCTGCGTGCCTTGCCGATGGTCCGGTCCATGGACCCATTGTCGACGGAGACCAGCACGCCTGCCGGGCCCTGCGGGGCGACGCGTTGGACGGCGGGCGGCCGACGACCCAGACTGGTGGGACCGAGACGAGGAGGTGACCATGGTGATCTGCGTGCCCGTGAACGCCGACGGGCAGATCGATCCCCGCTGGGGGCGTGCGGCGCGGGTCGCGATCGCCGAGCTCCAGGGCGGCACGCTTGCCGGCTGGGAGGAGTTCGACGTGGGCTGGGATCAGCTCCACGACGCCGGCACGGAGGGCGGCCACCACGCCCGGGTCGCACGCTTCCTCCAGGAGCATGGCGTCGACACCGTGGTGGCGCACCACATGGGCCCCGACATGGCCCGCATGCTGGAGCGGATGGGCCTGGACGTGCGCCTCGGTGCGAGCGGCGACGCCCGGGTGGCTGCCATGGGCGCCGGGGGGACGACCTGAGCGGATGGCCTGAGCGGATGGCCTGAGCGGATGACCCGGTCCGACCCCCGCCGCGCGGCCCTGGACGCAGGCCGCTCGGGAGGCAGGCTCGCCGGCGGTGCGGTTCTCTAGACCGGGCCGGCGAAGAGGTCCGTCTCGGGCAGGGAGACCGGCACCCGGGCGGAGCGGAGAATGAACGTCTCCTGGGCGCCCAGCTCGCGCCAGCCTTCGAGGCCGAGAGCCATGAACGGGAAGTCCGGGCCGATCTGCGTCCGGTGCGCCCGGAGCGCCTCCAGCCGCTGCTCCAGGTACGGTCCGACGTCGACGCGGGTGGTGATCGCCTCGTCCGGGGCCGTCGAGCGCTCCATGAACGCCTGCCACTCGGCGAGTTGCTCCGGCGTCGCGTCGTTCGGCCTCGTCCAGTAGCCGGCCAGTCCGCGTTCGGCCATCAGCCGGGCCATCCGCTCCCGGGCGGTGCGCGAGGTCGCCTGCTCGTAGAGCTTCGCCGGTGCCCACGGCGCCAGGCCTCCGTCCGCCTCGGCCGGACCGGTCCTGCCGTGCTCGGGCGCCAGCTGCTCCGGCCAGCGCGTGGGGTCCCCCGCCTGCTCGAAGGCAGCGACGGCGACCTGGTGGGATCGCATGTGGTCGGGGTGGCCGTAGCCCCCGAACTCGTTGTAGGTCGTCAGCACGTCCGGACGATGGCGCCGCACGAGCCAGACGAGCCGACGAGTCGCCTCGGCCGGGTCGGCCTGCCAGAAGCTGCGGGGATCGAGGTTGGCGACCCGACCCATCATGTCCGAGTCTCGGTAGCCCAGGTTCTCCCATTCGGTCACGCCCAGCGCCGTCATCGCCGCCTCGAGCTCGGCCGCCCGCAGCTCGCCCAGCCGCCGGTGGTTCTCCGGCGTGTCCAGCTCCGGGACGACGATCTCGCCCATCTCGCCGCGCGTGCAGGTCACGAGCACCACGCGGTGCCCCTCGGCGATGGCCCGGGCCATCGTGCCGCCGGTCCCGATCGTCTCGTCGTCGGGATGGGCATGGACGGTCATGAGGGTCAGGCGGCGAGACCGGGCGGCAGCGTTCATGGCCCGATCGTAACGCGCCGTCTCCGGAGACGGGCCGATGCCCTTCAGCTTGTAGACGTCGTCTTGTAGAGGTCTTTCTCGATCCCAGTCCCTCCCATGGGTGCAACCTCCGTTTGTTCCTGGCTGCCGCACCCCGGGCCAGAGCCGCATTGGCCGTTGGGCGCGGCCGGGTCCAGCCTGCGCCGGGCCCACGCCCGGAATGGGGCCGAGGCAGCCGAGAAGCCGGCGCCGTCGAACGGGATGGTCAGAGCCTCTAGCCTGGTGGCCGAGGACGCGGCCGACGTCGACCCGAGATCGGCGAGGGAGATCCTCGCCGGCCGGCTCCAGGCAGCGGCGGCCCAGGCAGCAGCGGCCCAGGCAGCAGCGGCCCAGGCAGCAGCGGCCCAGGCAGTGGCTGCCCGCGACCTGCGCGCGCAGGCTAGCATCCGCTGCCATGAGATCGGAGCACGTCCGTCCACGCCATCCCGCGGCCTCCCAACCGGGCCCGCTGGCCGGGCTGCGCATCGTCGACT
>JAJYJO010000043.1 GCA_021789435.1 Chloroflexota bacterium | reverse complement strand
ACGGAGGTGCTCTTCGGCGGTCGGTTGGTGAACACAACACGGCGGTCATCTCCGAGGGCTGACAGCACGGTCGCCTCGTCGCGCCCGACCGCAGCATGGATCACACCATCGAGCCCCTGGCCAAGTAGCCGCGCCAGATGCCGACGTGTCTCGGCGACCTGATCTCCCGTGTTGCAGATCACGACGGTGTAGCCGGCGCGGTCGGCCTCCTGCTCGATGCTCCTAGCGAGCTGCGGGTAGAAGGGGTTGGTGAAGTCGCTGACAAGGAGCGCAAGCAGGCGTGTCTCCCCGGAGACGAGGGCCCGGGCGATCGGCGAGGGCCGGTAGCCGAGAGCCTCGATCGCGGCCTGCACCTTGGCCCTGGTATCCGATTGAACGTCCGCGTGATCACGGAGGACGCGTGACACCGTCGAGACGGAAACCCCCGCCGCGTCCGCTACCTCGACGATCGTCACCCGTTGCGGCGATCGCCTACCCATCGCTCCCTCTCCCGGGACGCCTGTGCCGGTCTATCTGGTGGGTCCTCCCCGCCTCCGAACGATCCGGCGATCGCGGACGCTGCCACCCTGACAGACGGTCGGCGGACGCGTGAGGGCCGGGCTGCCCGTATTCATGGGGCAATCAGCGTGACCGGCCGATCCCTGAACACGGTGTAGTCATGGGATGGCAGCAGCAGCGAGGAACGGGACCTCAGCAGGTCGAGTGAGTCGAGCGACGCGTCGACATCGACGTGGTAGCCGGGTGGCGAGTCCGACTCGAGGTTGTCGTACGTCATCATCGCGTCGCCCGTGATGCAGTAGGCGCCTGATGCGGTCTGGACGATGACCGCCTGGGAGCCCGGTGTGTGACCTGGGGCGGGCACAACCGTGATGCCGGGGGCCACATCGTGCTGCCCCCGCACGGTCGTGAGATTGGGCACGATGTAGCCCGGGGTCAGCGGCCAGCCGCTCTCGGGGCTCAGGTAGCCGCGGCGGAAGAACCTCCCCGGCGCGATCGCGTACCGGAGCTCGGCCTCTTGGACCACGATGCGCGCGTCGGGGAAGAGATCGCAGTTGCCGGCGTGGTCCCAGTGCAAGTGCGTCAGGATGACGAACTCAACATCCTTGGCGGCAACCCCGGCGGCCTTCAAGGCGTTCTCCGGGATCTGGGCCTGGCTGCGCTCGAACGATTCGCCCATGAACTCGTGGGGCTTCCCGGCGGGGTTGACGCTGGTGTCGACGACAATGGTCGTCGGCCCTTCCAGGACCCACATCACCCGCGGAATCGTGACCTGCTCGCCGCAGTGGCGCAGGTAGGTGAGGACGGACCCCTCGACAACGGATGTCCCCGTGTCCAGCGCCTTGATGCTCCAGGTGGTCTTCTGGGTCATCGCAACTCACCCCGCCTTCTCGGGCCACCCTGCACGACGGATCGGCGGGCGCTGTGCTCAGACATGAACGCCTCCGATCTGCCGCCCACGGCTCTGGCGCCGCCGCAGGATGGTGTCGAGCGAGACGGCCAGCAGGACGATGGCTCCCTGGACCATGTACTTCACCGGCTGCTCGGCGTTGGTCAGATCGAGGCCGTTGGCCACGCCGCCCATGATGAGCGCGCCGAACAGGGCGGACCACACGCTGCCCCGGCCGCCGAACAGGCTCGTACCGCCGATGACCGCTGCCCCGATCGCCTCGAGCAGCAGGGTCCCGCCGCCGGTGAGCGTGCCCGCCGATGCGTTGTACGAGGCGGCGAGCAGGCCGCCGACCGCCGCAAGGGTGCCTGAGATCGTGAACGCGGCAAACCGGATCCGCCTCACCGGAACGCCGGCGCGGCGGGCCGCCTCGGGATTGCCGCCGACGGCGAAGAGGTGCCGACCTGGTCGAGTGTGCTGGGTGACCCACCAACCGAGGACCAGGAGCGCGAGCAGGAACAGGAATGCGGTGGGAACGCCACGCGATGCGTTGAAGACGGCGACGCCAGCGATGACCAGTGCTGCCAGGACGACCGGCAGGCCGAACGACTTCATCGTCAGCCGGCCGCGGGCCCCACGGACGAGGGCAGCGGCCACCACGGCCACGGCGACGATCGCCGCAACGATCCAGCCCGCCTCAGCAGGCAACGTGGAACCGGTCAGGGCCCCGATGTTCGGATCGAAGATGCTCAGCGTGCCCTGCGGGCCAAGAATCCACAGCTGCAGCCCGAGGAAGCCGAGCATCCCCGCCAGCGTCACCACGAACGACGGGATCCCGAGCCAGGCGATCCACCAGCCCTGGAAGGCCCCCATCGCCGCGCCGCAGGCGAGCATGATGGGGACGGCGATGAACCAAGGCATGTTCCCGGAGGCCATCAGAACGCCGAGGATCGCTGCGGTGGCTCCCGAGACGGAGCCCAGGGACAGGTCGATCTCGGCAAGAAGGAGTACGACCACCTCGCCAAGCGCGATCGTTGCGACCAGTGAGGCCTGCACCGCGAGGTTGGTCAGGTTGTCCGGGGACAGGAAGTACGGCGACTGCGACTGAAAGAAGACGGCGATGACCACGAGGCTCGCGATCGCGGGCATCGCCGTGCCGCGGGAGAGGGCCGAGGACAGCCAGCCGGCAACCCGGCTCTCCCGTCGCTCGCTCTTTCGGGCATGTTCACCCAGCGGCACCTTGTCCGCGTGCACCGTGGGGGCAGCGTTCTCGCTCATGCTCTCGCTCCGGGGCGGACTCTGCCCTGTCCTCGGTGGACCGCCAGCCGCGCGTCCATCTCACGCTTCTCCAACTTCACGACGCCTTCCCCATGATGGCTTTGACGACTGTCTCAGGGGTGGTTTCTGACTTCTCGAAGACCGCCCCGATCCTGCCGAGGTGCAGCACCACGATCCGGTCGGCCACTTCGAAGACCTGCCGGATGTTGTGGCTGATGATGACGATCCCGGTCCCCTGCGCCCGCAACCGGTGAACGAGCTCCATCACGTTGCGGGCTTCCCTGAGCCCGAGGGATGCGGTCGGTTCGTCGAGCAGCAGGATGGCGCAGTTGTCCAACGTGGCGCGCGCGACGGCGACCGTCTGCCGCTGGCCACCCGACAGCTGCGCGACCGGGGCGCCGATGTCGGGGATCGTGCCGATGCCGAGTTCGGACAGGACCGCGGCCGTGCGCTGCCTCATGGCAGCAAAGTCCACCCAGTGCACCGGCCCGACGCCGCGAGAAAGCTCCCGTCCAAGGAAGAGGTTCTCGACGACGTTCAGGTTGTCGGCGAGCGCGAGGTCCTGGAAGATGGTGCGGATGCCGCGTGCGGCCGCATCGGTCGGGGAATGGATCGCGACCCGTTCCCCGTGGACATGGAGCTCACCCTCGTCGGCGGGGACAACTCCGGAGATGATCTTGACGAGGGTGCTCTTGCCGGCGCCGTTGTCCCCGACCAGAGCGACCACCTCGCCGTGCTCAACGGTCAAGCTGACGTGATCCAGCGCCTGCACCAGGCCGAACGACTTGCTCACGTCGGTCACCCGGAGCGCCTCGTCGCCCGCCGCGGACCCGCCGCGTGGCAGGTGCAGGTCTCCGGAGGCTGGCGTGGAGACTTCGGTCGGCGGGCGCAACGGCCCGGGCTCGTCGGGCAACTCGCCGGCGGGCATGCTCGTCATGAAGCCATCCCCATCACCGCGCCCACAACCTCCTCGGGGGTCGTGTCGGCCCGGCGGAACACGGCTCCCACCTTGCCGAGGTGCAGCACGACGATCCGGTCGGCGACCTCGAAGATCTCGTCGATGTTCTGGGAGACGATCACGGTCGCGGCCCCCTGCGCCCGAAGGCGCAGGACAAGCTCCATGACCCGTTGACACTCGGCGACGCCGAGGCCGGAAGTCGGCTCGTCGAGCAGGACAATCGGATAGTTCTCGAGCGTGGCGCGGCCTACGGCGACCGTCTGGCGCTGGCCGCCCGACAGCTGAGCCACGGGCGACCCGATGTCGGCGATGGTGGTGATGCCGAGCCCCGAGAGCATGGCCTGGGCCCGCTGCCGCATCGCGGCGAAGTCGACGCGCTCCAGCGGGCCGACCCCTCGGCACAGCTCCCGTCCAAGAAAGAGGTTCTCGACGACGTCGAGGTTGTCGGCGAGGGTCTGCTCCTGGTGGACGGTACGGATCCCGAAGGTCGCCGCGTCGTCGGTGGAGCGGATGGCCACCTGCTCGCCGTGGACGTAGAACTCACCCGCGTCAGGGGCGGTCACGCCCGCGATGACGTTGACGAGGGTGCTCTTGCCGGCGCCGTTGTCCCCAACGAGAGCGACCACCTCCCCGTGATTGACGGCCATGCTGACCTGGTCGAGTGCCTGCACGCTGCCGAACCACTTGGTGACGGCCACCACCCGGAGCGCCTCGCCCCCGCCCAGCGGATCGCCGGGCGGGGGCGGTACCGGCCGCCGCCTTCGGAGGCGGCGGCCGGTCCCCTCATTCAGCATGGGCCGGTCCCAGACGGGATGCCCTGGCACAGTGCCGTCTTGTCGATGGCGTTGGCGGTGATCAACTCCTGCATGTTGCTCTTGTCGATCACGGTCGACGGGACGGCTTTCATCGGGATGTCCGCGTAACCGTTGTTCACGGTGCCCGTGAAGAAGCTCGCCGGCGGTGTCTGGTTGGTCAGCAGATCGACGACGAGCTCCGCAGTGTACTGGGCCTCGTTATCGACCGACCGCCACACGCTCATGCTCTGAAGGCCCTTGAGGATCAGTTGATCCGAGGCGAGCGTGGCATCGATCCCCGTGACCGGGATCTTGCCGGCGAGGCCGTGCGTCTGCAGCGAGGCGATGGCGCCCTCGGCCGTGGAGTCATTGGCACACAGGACCCCCTGGACGTTGTTGTGGGCCGACGCGAGGATCGCGTCCATCTCCGCGTGGGCCTTTACCGGATCCCACTCAGGAGTCCAGACATCCCCGACCATCTTGCGTGCCCCGGATGTGAAGAGCGGCTGGAGCACGCTCATGTAACCGTCATGCTCCAGGTGCGCGAAGGAGTCAGTGGTCGAGCCCGCGATGACGGCGATCGTGTCGCCCTGCTTGGTGTGGGCGGCCATCCAGGTGCCCAGGGCTACGCCGATCTCGTGGGGGTCGTCACCGGTCATGTACTTGACCGGAGCGTTGTTGATGATGCGGGTGTAGGCGACAACCGGAACGCTATCCGCTTGAGCCGCCTGGACGATCTTGGCCGCCTGCGTCCCGTCGACCGCGGTCACGACCAGCACCTTGGCTCCCTGGGTCAGGGCGGCCTGCGCCTGGGAGAGCTGGGTCTGAGGGTCCTCGTTGGCCACGTCGATGATGACCTTGACGTTCGGGGCCAGCTGCTTCATCCACTTCTGGAAGGAGGGTGCGTCCTGGCTCATCCAGCGCGGGGTGGTGTTGTCCGGAAGCAGGAAGGCGACGGTGCTCGCCTCGCTCGTGGTGGGAAGCGAACCGGCCGCGGACGAAGGAGCCACGGACGCGGCACTCGAGGACGACGGCGCTACCGTCGAGGAGGGCGCCGAGGCGGAGGAAGATGGTGTCGCGCCGCTGCTGCAGCCGGCCACGACCGCGCCGAGCAACACCGCGACCCCGACCGCGCCAAAGGCCCTGAGATGCGAGCGTCGGCCCGCCGGGGGGGTCCCGGAGGCGACCTCTGTTCTGTCGATCCTGGTCATTGCCGACCTCCTCCATTGCGGAGAGACGCTGGGCGCCTGCAAGGCGCCCCTTTACTCCCAGAACGAGTTCCCAGATGGGCCCCGAAGGTCCATCGCAGCAAGTTCACGATCGGCGCCGCGAGAGCAGCGAACGCACGTCCTCGGCCAGAGCGCCGGCGGACAGGCGGTACTTCTCCAGGAGCAGCTCATTGGGCCCGCTCTCGCCGTAGGTGTCCTGGATCCCGAGGCGTTTGATGGTGACCGGATACCGATCCGATAGCGCCTCGGCCACCGCACCTCCCAGCCCGCCGAGCACGCTCTGTTCCTCGACGACGACGACGAAGCCGCTGGCGCGGGCGGCTTCGACGATTGCCTCCACGTCGAGCGGCTTGATCGTGGGGACGTGCAGGACCGTTGCCTCGACGCCGCCGTCCGCGAGAAGTTCGGCTGCCTCGAAGACCCGGGTGGTCTGCACCCCGGTGCTCACCAGGGTCACGTCAGGGCCTTCGCGCACCCGGACGGCCTTGCCGATCTCGAAGCGGTAGTCGTCGCCGAATAGCACCGGCGACGCCTCGCGGGTGACCTGCATGTAGAAGGGGCCGTCGGTGGCGACCATGGCCCGGACGGCCTGCCGCGCCTCCACCTCGTCGGCCGGGGCGAGGACCGTGACCTTGGCGAGCGTTCGCATGATCGCGACGTCGTTGAAGATCTGGTGGGTCTGGCCGGTCATGCCGGTGAGCAGACCTGAGTAGCCGCCGGTGATCTTGACGTTGAGACCTGGCTGCGCGATCAGGACCCGGATCGAGTCGAATGCCCGGCCGACGGAGAAGCAGGCGAAGGAGGAGACGACCGGGATCAACCCGAGGGTGCTGAGCCCGGCGGCGACGCCAAGCATGTTCTGCTCGGCGATGCCCATCTGGAGGAACCGCTCGGGGTGGACCGTCTCGAAGGACTCCACGCCGCTCGAACTCGCCACGTCGCCATCGACGACGACGAGGCGCGGGTCCTTGTCTGCCAGCTCGACGAGGGTCTCGCCGAGGACAGCTCGAAGCGCCTTGCCAGGAGGGAGTCCCATCCTCATGCCTCGGCGGTCTGCAGTGCTGGCTCCGCGAGCTCGGCCAGGGCGGTGGTCAGTTCCTCGTCGGTGGGAACGCGGCTATGCCAGCGGAAGTTGCCCTCCATGAAGGAGACTCCTTTGCCCTTGATGGTGTGGGCGATGACGACGGCGGGCCGGCCCTCGACGGCCCTGGCCGCTTCGAGCGCCTCGATGACTGCTGCCATGTCGTGACCATTGACGTCGGACACGGCCCAGCCGAATGCCGCCCATTGGTCGCGCAGCTCGGCGTCCGCGTAGGGGGCCCGACGGCTGGCGGAGCCCGGGTCGTGCCAGCAGAACTGCTGGAGATCGTTCTTGTCGACGATGACGACCAGGTTGTCGAGCGAGTACCGCCGGGCGATGTGGGCGCCTTCCCAGACGATGCCCTCGTTGCACTCCCCGTCGCCGACCATCACGAACGTCGTGAAGCGCCGGTGGCTGAGCTTGGCGCCGAGGGCGATCCCGACCGCGGCGGAGAAGCCCAGGCCGAGCGAGCCGGTCGACATGTCGAGCCCGGGAAGGGCGGTCATGTCCGGGTGCCCCTGGAGGCGGGAGTCGATTGCATCGAACGTGGCCAGCTCCCCGACAGGGAAGTACCCGCGCAGCGCGAGGACCGCGTACAGGGCGATGGAGCTGTGACCCTTCGAGAGCACGAACCTGTCGCGGTCCGGCCAATCGGGATCCTCTGGGCGGAGATTAAGAACGTGGAAGTAGAGGGCAGTGAGGATGTCGGTCGCCGAGAGCGGACCACCGAGATGGCCACCCTTCGCGTGCGCGATGGCCATGACGATCTCGCGCCGAACCCTCCGAGCCACCGCCTCGAGCTGGCTGGTGCTCGCCTCGGCCTCGATCACCTCGTGAGTGCCTCCGCGGGTGTCTCGGCGCGTGCCTCATACGAGCCCGGAATAACTGGCGGCGAGAAGACCGAGATCAGCTCGAGCGGTTCGGGCCCTCGGGAGACCGTGGCGTGATGGAGGCCGACCGGGACGTAGATCGAGGTCCCCGGGGCGAGTACCACGGTACCCTCGGGAGTCACCAGTTCCCCGTGGCCGGACACGATGTAGATGAGTTCCTCTTCACCTTTGTGCACGTGCCCTTCAGGCGCGGAGCCAACCGGAAAGACCGCCACGCCCAGGGTGGCGTTCTTGGCGTCGGTGTTCTCAGGCCCGATGCAGAGGAACCAATCGCGACCGGGGAGGTGATAGACCGGGGCCTCCTCCCGCCGTACCGCCTTCAACATGACAGCCTCCTTCACGTGACGATCCGGCCACCAAGTCATCGAGCACCGCCTTGGCGCGCTCGTCCCCGAACGCCAAACAGACGCAAATGCAGCGGCCTGGAGCGCGCCGGAAGAGCGTCCCGCGACCCTGGACGTCGAGGGGTCGACCGAGCGATTACAGTTCCGGTAGCGGTACTGATAACGTTACCGGTAACGGTACGAATAGGGCCGAAGGTCACGTCCAGGGGGCCGTTCGGCCCTACACGCCGGCGGCTCCTGCGGGGCTGACTTCGGGGTGGACGGCTGCTCGCCGGAGCACGATGAGCCCTTGGCGCTGGTCGAAGGCCGTGCTCGGCTTAGGCCCGTGCCGGTCGGGCACGCTTGGTTTCGGGCCCGCGGAGTTCCGGATGAGACGATTCACGGCGCGCGCGAGGTGGAGCAGCGATGGCCTGGCCTGAAGAGATCGCGATCGTTGGGGCGGGCTACATGGGGCGCGGCATCGCAGAGGTCTTCGCGCTGCACGGCGCCCACTGCGTCCTGGCGGACCTGACGGCGGAGCGCGCCGCCTCGGCCGCAGAGCTCCTTCTCGGCGAAGCGGCGAGGCATGAGCACGACGGGCTCACTCCCGACGGGAGCTCGGCTGAGCTGCGCTCGAGGATCCGGAGCGCCCACTCGATCGAGGACGCGGTCGGCGGGGCCGATTACGTCGTCGAGGCGGTTTTCGAGAACCGGGCCACCAAGACGGACGTGCTGCGGCGCATCGAGGGCTCGCTCAGCCGGGATGCGGTGATCTCGAGCAACACGTCGGCCATCTCGATCCGAACGCTGAGCGAGGGCCTTGACAACCCGGCGCGCTTCCTCGGGGCCCACTGGTTCAACCCTCCGCAGTTCGTCCCGGGCGTAGAGCTGATCCCCTGCCCGCAGACCGCCGCCGGCGTGCTCGACGCGGTCGAGGCGCTGCTGACCCGCGCCGGAAAGACGCCGGCCCGGGTGGCGGACAGCCCGGGCTTCGTCGGCAACCGCCTCCAGTACGCGCTGTTCCAGGAGGCCGCAGCCGTCGTGGAAGAGGGCATCGCGAGCGCCGAGAGCGTTGACCAGATCGTGCGCAGCACCTTCGGTTTCCGGCTGCCGATCTTCGGACCATTTGCGATCGCCGACATGGCCGGACTCGACGTCTACGGGGGCGCGTATCAGGTCCTCGTGGAAGGCTTTCCGGACCGGTTCGCCGTGCCGGCGGCCCTCCGCGAGCTGGTAGAGAGCGGCTCCTACGGAGCCAAGACGGGCTCTGGATTCGTGATCAGAAGCGAGGCGCAGGCGGCCGCCATGGCCGCACGTCGGGACCGCGCGTACGTCGCACTCGGCAGGGTAGTCGATGAGTTCGAGCGCGACGAAGCGCCTGCAAACCCCGCGGCACCGGGGCGAGATCGCTGATCCGGGATGGAGATCGAGAGAACGGGCCGCCTGAGCGCCCAGCCAGCCACACCATGGAGGACCCATCATGACCACCCGGCTTCCCAGCCCACCGGACGCCGCGCCCGGCGGCGCTGCGCTGCCGATCCTGAGCCACTGGATCGACGGCCACCCGGTCGAGGTTCTGCCCGAAACGACCGGCCCCGTCTACAACCCGGCCACGGGCCAGGTGATCGCCCGTGTCCCGCGGGGCGGAGCCGCCGAGGTCGAGGCGGCCGTGCGGGCCGCGGCCGCGGCCTTTCCGGCCTGGCGCGACACCCCCCTCATCGCTCGGAGCCAGGTCTTCTTCGCCTACCGGGAGCTCGTCTGGCGCCACCGCGAGGAGATGGCGGCCCTCATCACCCGCGACCACGGGAAGACCTTCCCCGACGCCCTCGCCGAGGTGATGCGCGGCCTCGAGACCGTCGAGTACGCCTGCGGGCTGCCGACCCACCTTGCGGGCATGAACACGCCCAACGTCTCCACCAAGGTCGACGCCCTTACCTTGCGCCAGCCGCTCGGGGTCACGGCCGGGATCACCCCCTTCAACTTCCCGGTGATGGTCCCGATGTGGATCTACCCGATCGCGCTCATGACCGGCAACGCCTTCGTCTGGAAGCCGTCGTCCCATACCCCGGGGGCGACCCAGCTCCAGGCCGAGTTGTGGTCGGAGGCGGGCCTGCCCGACGGCGTCTTCAACGTTGTCTACGGCGGCCGCGAGGCGGTCGCGGCGATCCTCGAGCACAGGGGGATCGCCGCGATCCAGTTCGTCGGCTCGACCGCGGTCGGGCGAATGGTCCACGAGCGCGGGACGGCAGCCGGCAAGCGGGTCGGCGCCTACACCGGGGCCAAGAACGCGATGGTCGTGCTGCCCGACGCCGACATGGAGCTCACCGCCGACGCGGCGATCGCCTCGGGCTTCGGTTCGGCCGGCGAACGCTGCATGGCCCAGACCCTGATCATCACGGTCGGCGATGCCGGCGATCGCCTGCGGCCCCTGATGGAGGAGAGGATCGGCAGGCTTCGGATCGGGCCCGGCATGGACGAGGGCGTCGACATGGGGCCGATCTATTCGGCCGAGCACCGCGATGCCATCATCCGTTGGATCGACCGGGGCATCGAAGAGGGCGCCGAGCTCGTCGCCGACGGCCGGCCCTTCCACCATCCCGAGCGCCCGGACGGCTTCTTCCTGGGCGTCACCCTCTTCGACGGTGTCACGCCCGCCATGGACATCTACCGAGAGGAGATCTTCGGCCCGGTCCTCGGCATCGTCCGGACCGCCACCTACGACCAGGCGGTCGGGCTCATCAACGCCCACCAGTACGGCAACGGGACGGCCATCTTCACCACCGATGGCGGGGCTGCGCGGCGCTTCCAGCTCGAGGTCGACGTGCCGATGATCGGGATCAACGTGCCGATCCCGGTGCCGGCTGGCTACCTCTCCTTCGGCGGCACGCGAGGCTCCGCCTTCGCCGATCTCCAGATGCGCGGTGAGGACTCGATCCGCTTCTTCACGCGGCAGAAGGAAGTCACCGTGCGCTGGCCCGAGCCCGGCCGCCGGGGCGCACTGAGCCTGGTCTTCCCCGGCAACAGCTGACCGTCAGCGCCGCTTCGGGAGACGATATGTCCACCTCCCGCGTCGCACGGCGAGGCGAGCGGGAGACCCCAGGATCCGGAGGATCGGGATGTTCGAGTTGACGGGCAGGCGCGCGGTGATCACCGGTATCTCCCGAGGGATCGGCCAGGCAGCCGCGGTCGCGCTTGCCAAGGCAGGTGCCGATGTCGCGGGTCTGTACCAGAACGACGCCGAGGGAGCGGAGGCCTCGCGCCAAGCCATCGAGAGCAGCGGACGACGATGTCTGATCCTCCGCGGCGACTCCGGAGATTCCGCGACGATCGAGCGATTGGCGTCGCACGTCACTGAGCACTGGGGCGGGATCGACGTCTGGATCAACAACGCGGCCCGTCTCCTGGTACGTCCGCTGTTTCAGATGACCGACGCAGACTGGCATGATCTTCTTGCGTCCAACCTGAACGGGTACTTCTACGGTTGTCGGGCCGCAGCACGTCAGATGGCCAGCCAGGGGGGCGGCCGCATCATCAACGTCTCCTCGGTCGTTGACGTCCAGCCCATTGCCAACATGTCGGCCTATGTGACCGCGAAGGGTGGCATCGTCGGCCTGACCAAGGAACTGGCCCTCGAGCTCGCCCCGCTCGGCATCACCGTCAACGCGATCGCTCCGGGGGCGACAGACACGCCCTTGAACCTCAAGGCGTATACACCTGAGGTTCGGCGTGCCTACAACGCGCGCATCGCCCTCGGTCGGATTGCCTCTCCGGAAGAAGTCGCGGATGCACTTGTCTTCCTCGCCTCAGATGCTGCGAGGTACATCACGGGCCACGAGCTGCTCGTTGATGGGGGCCTGGTTCTGAACGGGACGATGGGGCACGCTCTCTCCTAGAAGACAACCGACACGCACCAGGAGCTCGATAGACTCCTCGCGTCAGTCGCATCCCCCCGTCCATGATCGGCGCTACCAGCGTCGATTGCCTGCCCCCACGGTCCACCGGCAGGCGGCGAGGAGGCGGAGGCCACGCTGAGCAGCGCCGGTGATCGCCGGCCATTGCGCAGGCAGCCGATGGCTCCACGACGCCAATGCGAGGGGCCCACTGCAGCCATCGGTTGGCTCCCGTGAGAACCTGTCATCGGTTGGCGTCCCCGCCAAACGGTCGTGGGACGGCCAAACGCGCGCCTACCTGTGGTGGTGGGGAGTGGTGAGCCCGCAGGGATTCGAACCCTGAACCTAGGGATTAAGAGTCCCCCGCTCTACCGTTGAGCTACGGGCCCACGCGCGTCCGCCCTCCCGACGGGCAGCGGCGGTGATGGTACCGCAAACGGCACGCCCCCGGCCGTGACGAGCGCGGCAGACCCCCGGGCCGCGTCAGCCCGGCGCCCCATCAGGCGGCGTGCTCCACGTCAGGTGACCGGGCAGGCGAAGAAGTAGTAGATCGGGATGTCACAGCCGGCGTGGATCGCGATCGGCAGGGCGAGCGAACCGGTCCGCCGAGCGATCAGGCCCGCGACCACCCCGGCGGCGACCATGGCCAGCGCGACGGGCACGGCCGAGCCGACGAAGTCCGGGCCCTGATGGGCGGCCCCGAAGACGACCGCCTGGGCGACCAGGCTGCCGCGCAGCCCGAGCCCGGGGGCACTCCACGACAATGCCGCGCCGCGGTACTCGAGCTCCTCCATGACGCCGTTGGCCGCGGCGAAGGCGAGCGCGGGCGCAATGGCGCCGACGGTCGTGGAGGCGAGACCGAACGTGCCGAAGAAGGGCCGGGCCAGCCACGGCCCGACGAGCAGGGCGAGCGGCCCGGCGACCAGGAAGCCCGCGACCGAGAGCGCGGCCACGGCCCGCGACGGACGGCGGAGCCCGAGTCCCCCTCCATCCGCGCCGAGCACGACGGCGAGCAGCGCCATCGCCCCGAGCGCGAGGGTGGCCTCCCCGAGACGCCAGAGCGCGAACGGCGAGGCGGGATCGGTGCAGCTCGCCCGCGCCGGATCGACCGGGGCGGCCAGCAGGCCCCAGCAGAGGCTGACGGCGATCGGCACGCCGGCGGCCCAGGGGCCGGCCGCGCGGAGCCGGTCCGGGCCGCGATCGCGACCCCGGGCCGCCAGCGCGGTCCCGGCCACGACGAGGAGGAGGATCGGGAGCCGGAGCGGTCGGACGAGGGCGGCCGCGACGAGAAGCCCGAACGGCAGCACGGCGACCACGAGACGACCTCACGCTGCACGCGGGACGCACTCGAACGCTAGCCGCGGCCGCGTCCCGTGGCTGTCGGCTGGCGGACCGCCGGACTGACGGGTCGGCTGCGCGACCGACGGACGGCCGGCCGGTCCCCCGCCGGTTCCCGGGCCGGTCACCGCGGCCGGCGATCCCTTCAGCGGCCGCGCACCCGGCCCTTGACGCGCGCCACCGGGACGGCGGGGCCGGCAGGCGGGCCCGGTGGGCGCGAATGCTCCCCGCCGGTCACCGGCGATTCGTCCTCCGAGGCGAGCGGCGCCGGCGCCGGCCGGACGGCCGGGCCGGCGACCTCGGCCGGCCGAGCAAGATGGCCCCCCAGCAGGCGCCCGAGGCCGTAGCCGGGCGTCACGAAGACGGCGATGCCGAGCCAGGTGACGAACAGGAAGATCGTCGCCGTGTCCGGGTCGGTGCCGAAGTGGGCAAGCCCGAGGCCGTAGCCGAGGAGCGCGCCGCCCCACGTGGCCACGAGCCCGGCCGGCCCCTCCCCGACGAGGCCTGCCAGGCCGCCGACGAGCGTCCAGAAGACAAGCCGCGCGGCGGTATCCCCCGCCCCACCGCCGGCTCCGATCTGCGGGACGGCGTCGAACGGAGGCGTGCCCGTGTAGACGAGCGCTCCGACCAAGGCGACCGCGGCCGCAGCCAGCCATCGCCCGACGTGGAGGCCGACTCGGGCGACGAAGGAGCCTGATCGCCCGGCCGGCGGCACTCGCGGACTCGGCACCTTGTGTGACGATCCTCCGGCCGCCGGCACCCGGGCCCCCGGTTCTCCGGCCTCCCGCACTCCGTTCGGCGACCCCGTCCCGCCGGCCACGGCTCAGCCCGGCTGGTTGTCGATCTGCGCCCGCTGCAGCCGGCCCGAGAAGTCCACGTAGATAGCCTTCCATTCGGTGTAGGTGTCCAGCGCGGCGTGGCCGGCCTCGCGGTGGCCGTTGCCGGTCTCGCGGGTCCCGCCGAACGGCAGGTGGGTCTCGGCGCCGATTGTGCCGGCGTTGACGTAGACGATCCCGGTCGCGAAGTCGCGCATCGCCCGGAAGGCGGCGTTCACGTCCCGAGTGTAGACGGACGACGAAAGGCCGTAGCGGGTCTGGTTGACCGCCGTGACGGCGGCCTCGTAGTCCGCCACCGGGATCAGGGAGAGGACGGGCCCGAAGATCTCCTCCTGGGCGATGCGGGCCATCGGCAGGACGCCGTCGAAAACGGTCGGCTCGAAGAAGTGGCCATGCTCGAGGCCGTCCCCGGTCGCCGGCCCGCCGCCGCAGCGCAGCTCGGCTTCGGCGCGGCCGATCTCGACGTATGCGGCGACCTTGTCGACCGCGGCCGCGTTGATCAGCGGGCCGACCTCGGTGGAGGCCTCGAGCCCCGCACCGAGGCGCAGGCCGCCGGCCCGCTCGACCAGCCGCTCCAGCAGCGCCTCGCGGACCGGCTCCTCGACGATCACCCGGCTGCAGGCGGTGCAGCGCTGCCCCGTGGTGCCGAAGGCCGACCAGGTGATGCCGTCGACCGCCAGGTCCAGGTCGGCGTCGCGCAGGACGACGATGGCGTTCTTGCCGCCGAGCTCGAGGCTGAGGCGCTTGAGTCGGCGGGCGGCCCGCTGGGCGATCCGCTTGCCGGTCTCGGTGTGGCCGGTGAACGAGATCACGGGCACGTCCGGCGACTCGACGATCGTGTCGCCCACCTCCGCGCCCGAGCCGGTCACGAGGTTGACGGTGCCCGGCGGGAAGCCGGCCTGCTCCATGAGCTGGACCAGCAGCGTCGCGCAGTGCGGCGTGTCGGAGGCGGGCTTGAAAACGACGGTGTTGCCGGTGACGAGCGCCGGCATCATCTTCCAACACGGGATGGCAATCGGGAAGTTCCAGGGCGTGATGATGCCGGCCACGCCGATCGGCTCCCGGATGCTCATCGCCCACTTGTCGGGCAGCTCGGACGGGACAGTGTCGCCGAACATCCGGCGGCCCTCGCCGGCCATCAGGAAGGCGATGTCGATCCCCTCCTGGACGTCCCCTCGCGCCTCGGGCAGGACCTTGCCCATCTCCCGGGTCATCGCCCGGGCAAGCTCCTCCTTCTGGTCGGTCAGCAGCCGGCCGAAGCGGTAGAGGATCTCGCCGCGCTTCGGCGCCGGCATCCGGCGCCAGGCTGGACCCGCCTCCTCCGCCGCCTGGATCGCCAGGGCGGTGTCGGCGGCATCGGCCCCCTGGAAGCGGCCGACCACGTCCCGCGTGTCGGCCGGGTTCCGGCTCTCGAAGGTCCGACCGCTCTGCGATTCCACCCAGGCGCCGCCGATGAAGAGCCGGAAGGTCGGGACCTCCACGTGACCGCCGACGCGCGCGCGCTCGAGCCGGGCCACCGCTGCTCGCCTCCCTTCAGGCGGGCGTCAGACGCGCTCGAAGGCCATCGCGACCGAGCCGCCGCCCCCGAGGCAGAGCGTCGCCAGGCCGTAGCGGCCGCCCCGGCGGCGCAGCTCGTGGAGCAGCGTGGCCACGATCCGGGCACCGCTCGCGCCGATCGGATGGCCCAGGGCGATCGCCCCGCCGTTGACGTTCACCCTGTCCCAGTCGAAGGCGAGGGCCCGGCCGTCGGCCAGGACCTGAACGGCGAAGGCCTCGTTGATCTCGACCAGGTCGAAGTCGTCGATTCCCAGGCCGGTCTTTCGCAGGAGCGCCTGGACGCCGTGGATCGGGGCCAGGAAGAGCCATTCCGGCTCGATCTCCGCCTGGGCGTAGCCGACGATGCGGGCGAGCGGCGTCAGGCCGAGGCGCTCCACTGCCCGCTCGCTGGCGACCACCGTCGCGGCCGCGCCGTCGGTGATCCCCGGCGCGTTGCCGGCGGTGACCGAACCCTCCGGAGCGCCGGCGGCAGGCCAGCCGCCCTCCGGCTCGGGGAGGGCGAAGGCCGGGCGGAGCTTCCCCAACGCCTCCAGCGTCGTGTCGCGGCGGGGTCCCTCGTCGACGGTGACGAGGGCTTCGCGGCCTCGTGCATCCCGGACCGTCACGGGGACCGTCTCGTCGCCGAAGCGGTCGGCGTCGATGGCCGCGATCGCCTTGCGGTGGCTCTCCAGGGCGAAGGTGTCCTGCTGCTTGCGGGTGACCTCGGAGTGGAGTGCCACGCGCTCGGCGTGGGTACCCATGTGGCACTCCCCGAAGCTGCACCAGAGGCCGTCCAGGACGGTCGCGTCCCTGACCACGCCATCACCCAGCCGGTAGCCGAAGCGCGCCTTGGGCAGGAGGTATGGCGCGAGGTTCATGCTCTCCATGCCGCCGGCCACGACAAGCTCCGCGTCGCCGGCCCGAATCTCCGCGGCCGCGAGCATGATGGCCTTCAGCCCGGATCCGCAGACGCGGTTGATGGTCGTCGCCGGGGTCGTCACCGACAGACCCGCGCCGACGGCGGCCTGGCGGGCCGGCGCCTGGCCGGCCCCGGCCTGGAGGACCTGGCCCATCAGCACCTCGTCCACCGGAGCGTCGAGGGGGAGGCCGGCCCGCTCCACGGCCGCCCGGATTGCGACGGCCCCGAGCTCGGTCGCCGGGGTGGTCGAGAGGGCCCCACCGAACTTGCCGATCGGCGTGCGGACGGCACTGACGAGGAACACCTGGCCGCTCCCCCCGGACTCCCGCTGCTCGTTCATCGCGGCCGCATGCCTCCCGTCTCAAGGCCGCCAATCTACACCACCGGGCAGGGCAGCCTCGGGCCGTCCGTCCCGCACGAGCGCCCGGGCCACCTTGGGCCCCGTTTGTCACGCAGGAGCGGCCGGGTCACCTCCGTCGCCGATATGCGAGTCACCGCATAGCCGGTTGGGCGGGCGGCGGGCTCCGGGCCACTCGGGCCGAGCCGACCTGGGCCACCGCGGGCAGCTTCGACGGATCTGGCCGCCGATGCCGTCCTCCTCGTCGTTCGAACGGGCTGCCAGCCGGGAAGCTTTCGGGTCCTCGCGGACCATTCGAAGCCGATGGGCACGCGCAACCCGTTGGGCCGGGCCTGCGCTGGGTGCGGCTTCGAACTCCAGGTCCCATCTGCCTGTTCGGTGGCTCGGCTAGCGGCCGATCCCCTCCCGATCGGCCCTGCCCACGAGGAGCAGGAGCGCAGCCGTCAGGAAGGCTGCGGCGACGAGACCCGAACCTGGATCGATCGCCACGCTCTGACCGGGCGCCGGCGTCAGGCCGCGCAACGGAGTCGTGGCGACGTATCCCACGGCAACACCGTAGATGACCGCCACGGACAATCCGAGGACCCGTGCACCGCGGATCGCGCGGAGAACCACGTAGCCGGCGACGAGCAGCGGCAGCGCCAGGGGGAGGAAGGCGACCCCGCTGCCGGCGAAGATCGAACCGACCAGCGCAACCGCGATCGACAGGGCGCCCAGCACAAGCAACACGACGCCGCCGACCTGCTGCGCTCCGTGGCGAACCGAGTCTGACCTGCCAGGGGCATGATGGAAGGTGCTCATGGCCTCGCCTTCTGTGGCGCAAGGCTTCCGCGCGACCGTCGGAACGTCAAGGGCCAGACGCCCCGAGATGACCGACCCGATCGGAGCAGTCACCTCCTGGCCGCTTGTCTCGCGAGGGACGGGCGCGCCGCGGACGGTTCGACCGCGACCCGACAGTCAAGGGCGGCCAGCCGGGCAGAGCCAACCGGCAGGGCGGCGGGCGGCCGGGGGCCGGCGACGGCTCAGGCGCTCCCGGCCGAGCCCGTCCGGCGGAGAACTGCGTCAGCCACGATCAGGCGGTGGATCTGGTTCGAGCCTTCGTAGATCTGGGCGCCCTTCGCATCGCGCATCAGCCGCTCAAGGCCGCTCTCCCGCGAGTAGCCCTGTGCGCCGAAGAGCTGCACCGCGTCGGTCGCGACGCGCATGGCTGCGTCGGACGCGGTCCACTTCGCGAGCGACGAAACCTCCGCGAGCGGCTCGCCGCGGTCCCTGGCCGACGCCGCGGCCCGGGTCAGGGCCCGTGCCGCGGCCACCTCGCGGGCCATCTCGGCCACCATGAACCTCACGCCCTCCTGCTCGGACAGGGGGCCACCGAAGGCCTGCCGCTGCTGGACATAGGCGGCGGCGCGCTCCAGCGCGGCCTGGGCGATACCGGTGCAGGCGGCCGCGATCGAGATCCGGCCCTCGCCGAGCGCCGAGAGGGCGATCCGGTAACCGCCGCCCTCCTCGCCGAGGCGGTTGGCGGCCGGGACCACGGCTTCCTCGAAGATCAACTCGGAGGCCGGGCAGGCGCGGATCCCCATCTTCCGCTCCTTCCGACCGAACCGGAAGCCCGGTGTCCCCTTCTCCACCAGGAAGGCCGTGATCCCGGCCCGCCCCGCCGACGGGTCGAGGGTGGCGAAGACGAGGTAGCGTTCGGCATCCGGCGCGTTCGAGATCCAGATCTTGGTGCCGTCGAGCCGATAGTCGCCGTCGGCCCGGCGCTCCGCCCGGGTGCGGATCGCCGCCGCGTCCGAGCCGGCGGAGGGCTCGGTCAGGGCGAACGCCCCCAGGGCCTCGCCGGCCAGCATGGCCGGCAGCCAGCGCTCCTTCTGCTCCGCGGTGCCCCACTGGACGACGGGCAGCTGGGAGAGGAGGTGAACCGACAGGGTGACGGCGACGGCCATGTCGGCCCGGGCGATCTCCTCCATCGCCAGCGTCCAGCCGAGATAGCTGAAGCCGGCACCACCGTCCGCCTCGGGGATGGGAGCGCCCGTGAGGCCCAGCCGGCCCAGCCGGTCGAAGAGTCGCCGGTCGAACTGCTCGGTCTCGTCCCGCTCGACCGCCCCGGGCGCGACCTCCCGCTCGGCAAAGTCGCGGGCCGTCGCCTGGAGAAGGCGCTCCTCCTCGGTCAGCGACCGGTCGGTCTGGACGGAGAGCACCCGAGCCTCCTCATGCGGACGTTCCGGGCCGCGTCCGGCCCGGCCGGTGCCCGACGCGGGCGCCGACGGGTAGGATACGCCGGGCGGCCGGGGTGGCCGCGGCTCCGGAGGGCAGGCCGGTCATGGCGCGCGACCGTTCGGAGCCCGAGCGCCCGGAAGGGGACCGGACCGAGCTTGACCGCCTCGAGCGGGAGCTGCCGGCGGCGCAGAAGATGGAGACGCTCGGCCGGCTCGCGACCGGTCTGGCCCACGAGCTCGACAACCCGCTGGCCGCGATCGTCGCCTACGGCCAGCTCCTGCGGACGGACCCACGGCTGCCCGAAGACCTGCGGCGCGACGCGGCGCTCCTCGGTCGCGAGGCAGAGCGGGTCCGGAGGCTGGTCGGCAGCCTTCTCGATTTCGCCCGCCGGCGGCCGCCTGAACGCCGGCCGACCCCCCTGCGGCTCCTGGTGGAGCGTGTGATCGAGCTTCAGGCCTACGCGCTGGCCCGGGCCGCGGTCAAGGTCGAGCTCGAGATCCCGGAGACGCTGCCGCCGGTCGATGTCGACCGTGCCGAGGTGCAGCAGGTCCTGCTCAACCTGACCCTCAACGCGATCCAGGCGATCGAGGCCCGCGGCGGGCCCGGCCACCTCAGGCTCGCCGCGACCGGGGTGCAGCCTCGCCGCGCCCGGGCGGCCGGCGATGCCGGCGCTGCCGGCGGCGGACGGGTCCGCCTGACGGTGTCCGACGACGGGCCCGGCATCCCGGCGGCGGACCGGAGCCGCATCTTCCGGCCGTTCTTCACGACGAGGGAGCCGGGCGAGGGCACGGGCCTCGGGCTGTCGGTCGCGGCCGCGATCATCGCCGGCCATGGCGGCCGCCTGTGGTACGAGCCGGGACCGGCCGGAGTGGGCAGCACGTTCGTCGTCGAGCTGCCGCTGCGCGCCGCGACGGTGGCCCGTGCGGCGACGGGGGTCCACGCCGGTACGCGGCGACCGGCGATCCGCTCGACCGGCGTCGCGGGCGCGGCCGTTCGGGCGACCCGGGTGCTCGTCGTCGACGACGAGCCCGCCATCCGGGCCGTCCTGGCCCGGGCCCTGGAGCGGGAGGGGATCGCCTGCGATGCCGTCGCCGACGGCGAGGCGGCGCTTGAGCTGATCCGCGCTGCGCCGCCCGACGCGATCATGATCGACCACCGGCTGGTTGGGTCGGGCGGGACGGACCTCTACGAGGCGGCGGTCCGCCTGCGGCCCGGGCTGGCGGGCCGAGCGGTCCTGATGAGCGGCGACGTGCAGGATCCCGGGCTGCGGGCCTTCGCCGAGACGCGCGGCATCGGCCTGCTGGCGAAGCCGTTCGACCTGGCGGAGGTGAGCCGGATGGTCCGCGAGCTGCTCGCCAGGCCCGCCGACCCTCCCGGCCCCGGCGCCTGATCGTCAGCGCGGGTAGCGGTAGAAGCCCTGGCCGGTCTTCTGGCCGAGATGCCCCTCGGCGACGAGGCGCTCCAGGACGGCCGGCGGTGCGAAGCGGGCGTCCCCGAGCCCTTCGTGGAGGACCTTCATCACGTTCAGGCAGACGTCGAGGCCGATGAAGTCCGCCAGCTGGAGCGGCCCCATCGGATGGTTCAGGCCGACCCGGGCGCCGGTGTCGATGTCCTCGGCGGTCCCGAGCCCCTCCTCGTAGGCGATCATCGCCTCCCGCAGGAGCGGCATGAGGATCCGGTTGACGATGAAGCCCGGCCGGTCGCGGCTGACGATCACCTGCTTGCCGAGCTCGGCGGCCAAGGCCCGCACCGCCGCCTCGGTGCCGTCCTCCGTCGCCGAGCCGCGGATCAGCTCGACCAGCGGCATGACCGGGACGGGGCTGAAGAAGTGCATCCCGACGAAAGCCGGGCGGCGACCGGGGGCGATCGCGGCGGCCAGGCGGTCGATCGAGATCGAGCTGGTATTGGTGGCGAAGATGCAGCGGCCGGGAGCCCGGCCGTCGAGCTCGCCCCAGAGCTCGGTCTTGACCGGCTCGTCCTCGAAGACGGCCTCGATGGCGATGTCGGCATCCTCGACCTCGCGGAGATCGTCCGTCGCCCGGATCCGGCCCAGGACCGCGGCCCGCTCCTCGGCCGACAGCCGGCCCTTGGCGACCGCCCGCTCCAGGTTGCCCTCGATGCGGGTCCGGCCGGCTTCGGCCCGCGCCAGCTCCGGTTCGTAGAGGATCACCTGCTTGCCGGCGGCGGCGTGAACCTGGGCGATGCCGTGGCCCATCAGGCCGGCCCCCGCGACGAAGACGCGCTCGATGCTCACCTGGCTCCTCCTGTCGGCGCCAGCGTACCGCAGCGCACCGGCGCTACGGGCGCTCGCCGGCCAGCAGCGCGTCGAGCAGGCGGTCCGCCGCCGCGTACGGATCGAGCGCGTGGGCGGCCACAGCCCGCAGCGTCGCCTCGCCCAGCGGGACGGCCCCGGCCGTGCCGGGGGCCCGCAGCCGCTCGCGGAGACGGTCCGCGAGGACAGCCCAGACCTGGGCCTCGGCGCGGGCCAGGCGTGCCGCCTCGCCGTCACCGCCGCGCGTCCGGTCCCGATGGCGGTCCAGGGCCGCCAGCAGCTCGACGACCCCCTCGCCGGTCGAGGCGGTCGTGACCAGGACGTCGGGCCGCTTCGGATGGGGGCGGCCCGGACGCGTCCCGTCGTCCGGCGGCGCGGCGGCGGAGAGCATGGCCCGCAGCTGGCTCGCCGTGCGCTGCGCCCCGGGGCGATCGCCCTTGTTGACGACCACCAGGTCGGCCACTTCCAGCAGGCCGGCCTTGATCGCCTGGATCTCGTCGCCCATCTCGGGCGCCTCCAGGACCACGGTCGTATCGGCCGCAGCGGCCACCTCCACCTCGCTCTGGCCGGTGCCGACGGTCTCGATGAAGACCAGGTCGAAGCCGGCGGCGTCGAGGACCGCGGCCGCGGCGCTGGTCGTGGAGGCCAGGCCACCGGCATGACCCCGGGAGGCCATGGAGCGGATGAAGACGTCCGGGTCGCCGGCGTAGGCCTGCATCCGGACGCGGTCGCCGAGCAGCGCCCCGCCGGTGATGGGGCTGGAAGGGTCGACGGCGATCACCGCGACCGGCCGGCCTGCCCGGCGCGCCTCGGCGATGAGCGCGGCGACCAGGGTGGACTTGCCGGCGCCGGGCGGACCGGTGATCCCCACCAGGTGGGCCCGACCGGCCGCGGCATAGAGCCGCCGCAGGGCGACCTCGGCCAGGCGGGTCCGGTTCTCGACCGCGGTCAGCAGCCGGGCGAGGGCCCGCCGGTCACCGGTGGCGGCGGCCGTCGCCAGCGCGACAGCGCGCGCCTCCACGTCGGCACGTGCCCCGCCCTCGACGTTCTCCCCCACCCTAGTCGCGCGGCCGCCGGGCGTTGACGCGGACGAAATCGGCCACGGTGCCGATGGTGGTCCCGGGCCCGAAGACCGCAGAGACCCCGGCTTCCCGGAGCGCCGCGACGTCGTCGTCGGGGATGATCCCGCCGGCCACCACCAGGAGATCGTCCAGGCCCGCCTCGCGGAGCTGGCGGCAGATCCTGGGCAGGAGCGTCATGTGCGCCCCCGAGAGGATGGAGAGGCCGACCACGTCGACATCCTCCTGGAGCGCCGCGCTGACAATCATCTCCGGCGTCTGGCGGAGGCCCGTGTAGACGACCTCGAAGCCCTCGTCGCGGAGGCCCCGCGCGAGGACCTTCGCGCCCCGGTCGTGCCCGTCCAGGCCCGGCTTGGCGATCAGCACCTTGATCGGACGATCGGTCATGGCGGCCATG
>JAJYJO010000002.1 GCA_021789435.1 Chloroflexota bacterium | reverse complement strand
CGCGCCGAGGCAGGTCGGACCCGGTCCGCTGTCACATGGGGCCGCAATAGGAGCCGAACCGGATTGGGGGGCCCGCCATGCGGCGGGCAGATCTGGTGGAGATGGGGGAGAGTCGAACTCCCCGTCCAGAGACCTTCACCAGGAACCACTACGAGCGTTTCCGATGATTTTCGTCGACCGACCGGGCGACCATCGGCAGCCTTCCGCTCGGTCCAGTCACGTGTCCCTAGATCGGGCTTTGGCCCCGGCTACGCGACGCTCGCCGGACCCGCACCCTCCCTGAATGACGCTTCCACAGCCCGGGAGGATGAGGCTGCTTCCACGCTCACCTTACCGCCTCAGGCGGCGAGGGCGAGAGCAGGCTGGCGGTTGCCAGGTACTTCGGTTTGCCGCCTGTTTAACGAGGCCTGACGGCACCTCGGCTCGCGTTCCCTGGTCGCCGGACCCTGTCGAGACCACGCATCCCCACGGGTTCTGAGCGCCAGCGCTCCCGATCAGTCTAGCATGGACCGTCGGCCGAATCCATAGTAAATCACCCGGGATTGCCGGGCTGACGGCGCCTCCGCCGCCGGGGCCGTCGCCCACCGCCCGGGCTCAGCGGCCGCGCTGCGCGTCCGCCATCTCCCGCTCCACCTCCCGGCGGGCATCGCGCTCGGCGATGTCGCGGCGACGATCGTGGAGCTGCTTGCCCCGGGCGAGGCCGAGCTCGACCTTGGCGTGGCCGCGGCCGGTGATGTAGAGGCGGAGCGGGACCAGCGTGAGCCCCTTGGCTTTCGTGCGGCCCAGCAGCTCGTCGATCTCGGTCCGATGGAGGAGCAGCTTGCGCGGCCGTTTCGGGTCATGGTTGGAGCGATTGCCGTACTCCCACGGCGCGATCGTCGCCCCGATCAGCCAGGCCTCGTCGTGCTCGACCCGCGCGTAGGCCTCCGCAAGGCTGACCTTGTGCGCGCGGACCGACTTGATCTCGGTCCCGGTCAGCGCCAGGCCGGCCTCGAACGTCTCCTCGATGCTGAACTCGTGGCGTGCTCTGCGGTTGAGGGCGATCGTCTCCTCGCCCACCGGATCCTCCATCTCACCCTGACGCACGAACGCCGGTCCTGTCGGACCGGCGTTCGAGTGCGGTTTGCACCACCCGCAGGGGGAACCGTCAGGCGGTCATCTCCTGCGAGGTGGTGCAGCGCGTCGGACTGTCGATCACTGCACATCACCTCCTTTCGTTCTCGGCAACCGTACCCGATGCCGCGACAGGGCGCAAGCGCGGCGATCGCGCCCGCCACGGCCGGGGCGCTGTGCCACCGGCTCCCGTCAGGCGCCCGGAACGATCGCCGAAGCGGAGCTCACCCCGAGCTCCTGGAGAGCACGCTCGAGGACCGGGTCGGTGCCGGCCGGGACGTTGCTCGGGACGGTCATGGCGACGTCCGGCGTCAGCCCCTTGGGGTAGACCCAGTGCTTGTCGGGGGTGAGCCACTTGGCGACCGAGAGCCGGAACCCCCCGGTGTTGTCCGGGAGCGTGATCCACTCCTGGACTGTGCCCTTCCCGAACGAATGCTCGCCCACGAGCGTCGCCCGGTGGTTGTCCTGGAGGGCGCCGGCCAGGATCTCGCTCGCCGAGGCACTCCCGCTGTTTATCAGGACGACGACCTTGATGGCGGGATCCGTGGCGACGCCACCGGGGAGGGCGTCGGTCGGCGTCTCGTGGCCCTGCGCGTCGACCTGCCAGAAGAGGACGCCGGAGCCGATGAACTGGCTGGCGATCGTTCGCGCGGCATCGACGTACCCGCCGGGATTGTTGCGCAGGTCGACCACGATCTTCTTCTGGCCGGCCTTCACGTCGGCAGTCAGGGCCGCCACGAAGTCGTCGGCGGAGGTCGGGCTGAAGCCGGAGAGATCGATGTAGCCGACCGTCCCGTTGGCCAGGCTCTTCGAGACCACTTCCTTCTGGGTGATCACGGCCCGGACGATGGGGATCGAGAGCTGTTTCCCCGCGCGCTGGACCGTCAGGGTCACCGTGGTGCCCTTCGGGCCCCGGACCTTGGCCGTGGCGGTGTCCAGAGTCAGGCCGTCCACCGTCTTCCCGTCGATGGCGGTGATCTGGTCGCCGGCCCTGAGGCCGGCCTTCTCGGCGGGCGAGCCGGAGAGCGGCTCGATGACGACCATCTGGCAGTCCGGGCCGATCGTGGTGCAGGAGGACGTTGCCCCGGCCGCCGTGCGCGTCCCGATCGTGGCGCCGATCCCCTCGAACTGGCCGGCCACGTCCTGGAGCGTCTGCTTGAAGTCGGCGGGGCTCAGGTAGGCCGAGTACGGATCGCCGAGCGACTGGAACATGCCACGGATGGCCCCCTCCACCACCGTCTTCTCCTTGGCGTCGCCGACGTAGAGCTGGGTGATGGCGTCGTAGGCGTCCCAGAATGGGGCGAAGAGGGCATCCTGGCCGGCCGGGCTGCCGGGTGTGGTGGCTACGCGGGCACCGAGGGTGTAGCCGGAGAGGAAGAGCGTGGCCCCGGCGATCAGCGCGACGACCGCGAGCGCCAGGTGGACCGGGGCGATCCGGCCGGAGCGACGGACGCGACTGGTGGCCGGGGAGCTGCGCCCCGGGTCCGGGGCCAGCTCGCTGACGTCGGGAAGGTCGGCGGCCGCGGACGCATCGCCCCCGGTGGCCGCCGGAGCCGGCTCGGACACGGGCGGCTGGGGCACCGCGGGCTGGGGCACCGCGGGCTGGGGCGCGGCCGGCGGGATGACGGGGTCCGGAGAAGTCATCGGGCGTGGAATCCTCTGTGGAAAGGTGCTCCAGACTACACCCCCCTGCCCGATCCTACGCCGGGGCGGGCCCGCCACGGGGGGCATGAACGGAACTTCACCGCTCGCTCACATCGCCTTGGCGGTTCGCCCGCCGGCCCGGGACGGGTCACCGCGGACGGGCCCGGCGACGGCCTGGCACGCACCCGCCACCGCCGGCCGCGGCCCTCAGCGGATCAGGTAGCTGCGCACCGAGACGTACGAGCCGAGGACGCCCAGGCCCACCCCCGCGCCGACGACGAGCAGCGTCAGGTCGCGCACGACCAGCGTGCCGAACTGGAGGGGCAGGACTCGGAAGAACCCGTACATGAACTCCTGGAGCGGTGTCGCCACGACGGCGAGCACCACCAGGGTGATGAGCGCCCCGAAGAGCCCCACCATCGCCCCCTCGAAGATGAACGGCCAGCGGATGAAGGCGTCGGATGCCCCGACCAGCCGCATGATCTCGATCTCCTCGGCCCGGGCGAAGACGGCCAGCCGGATGGTGTTGACGATGATGAAGAGCACCGTCAGCCCCACGAGGATCAGCACCACCACGCCCACGGTCCGCAGGAAGTTCGTGACGGTGACGACCTGGTTGACCAGGTTCTGGATCGGCGTCACCTGCGAGACGACGGTGGGCTGGCCGTCGAGGTAGTCGACCACGTTGCCGTAGTCCTGCGGGTTCTTGAGCTTGATCTCCAGGGTGTTGGGCAGCGGGTTCGTGTCCAGGTAGCCGGTGAGGTCCTCCTGTCCCCGCGCCTTGAGGCGGGCCCGGAAGTCCTGGAGGGCCTGGTCCTTGGAGACGAAGGTGACGCTGGCCACCTGGGGCATCCCCCGCAGGGTCGTCTCCACCTGGAGGAGCTGATCGGCCGGCGCGTTGTCGTTGAGGTCGGCGACGACCTCCACCTTCTGCTCGATGAACTGGAGGCCGGCGTTGAGGCCGGTCTGGATGATCCAGAAGCCGGCCAGCAGCAGCAGCATCAGGATCATGGTGGCGGTGGCCGCCAGGCTCATCAGGCTGTTCCGCCAGAACCCCTGCCAGGCGCGCCTGACGCTGAAGACGACGAAGGTCAGCACCAGTCAGTCCTCGCGGTGGTAGGCGCCGCCGACCTCGTCGCGGACGACCCGGCCGTCCTCGAGGCCCACGACCCGCTTGCGGAGCGCTGTCACGACTTCGGCGTTGTGGGTGGCCATCAGGACGGTCGTGCCCATCTCGTTGATCCGCAGCAGCAGCTGGATGATCTCCCAGCTGATGAGCGGGTCGAGGTTCCCGGTCGGCTCGTCGGCGATGATCAGGCGCGGGTCGTGGACGAGCGCGCGGGCGATCGCCGTCCGCTGCTGCTCGCCGCCGGAGAGCTGCGTCGGCAGCTGCCGGGCCTGGGCGGCCAGGCCCACCAGGCGCAGGACGCGATCGACGGCGGGGCCGATCCGGCGGCCGGGCGTCCCCGTCACCTCCAGGGCGAAGGCCACGTTCTCCCAGACCGACTTGCGCGGCAGCAGCTTGTAGTCCTGGAAGACGATCCCGACCTTGCGACGGACTCGCGGCACCTGGCGGCGGGGCAGCCGGCCCAGGTCCTGGCCGTCGAGGAGCACCTGGCCCGCCGTCGCCAGTTCGTCGCGGATCAGGAGCTTGATCAGGGTCGTCTTGCCCGCCCCGGACGGTCCGACCAGGAAGACGAAATCTCCTTCGGGCACCGTCAGGTTCACGTCGCGCAGGGCCGCTCGGCCGTTGGGATAGGTCTTGGCGACGTCCCGGAGGGCGAGGACGAGCCGCTCGGAGGTCGTCTCCGGGGGGCGATCGCCCGCGAGCGTCGGGTGGCGGAGGAGTCCGGTGCTGGAACCGGGGGCCACGAGCGTCACGTCCCCGAGAGGCTACCACCGGCCCGAGCGAGGCGGCAAACGCTCGCCGCTCGCCTCACAGGAGGGCCAGGCCGATCGGGACGTAGCGTTCGAACGCGCCGAAGGGCCGCGTGGCGCACAGCAGGCTCGGGAAGCCCTCGAACCGGAGGCCGGCCCGCAGGAGAGCCACCACCGCGCGATCGTTGACCCCGGGCACCCAGCAGGCAAAGGCCCCGCGCGGCTGAACCGAGCGCAGCAGGTGGCCGAGGATCGGGGCGGTGAGCGTCTCGTCGAGGACGGCGATGGGGCCCAGCCGTCCCACCGGGGAGGCGTAACCGTAGCCGAGCGCCGCCCCGTCGGGGCCGAGGAAGAGCTGGCCCGAGCGGCCCGACCGGCGCAGGAACGCGTGGTCCTGGGGATGGGCGTAACCGAGGACCCGGCGGTCGATGGCGTCGATCATCGCCCGGAGGGCCGGCTCCGCCGGTCCCGGGCCGCCCGCCGGGATCGGCCGGATCCCCGCCGGCAGCTCCGGCAGCGCGTCCGGGCCGGGGTGACCCACGAGCTCGAGGAGCGGCAGGCGCGGCACGATCCCGTGGCCCGCGTAGAGGCCGTTGGAGATGGGCTGGACGCTGTCGGTGCAGGTGGCCAGGATCCCCGGCGGTCCGCCGCGGCCCGGGCGGTCGGCGGCCCCTGGCTCGACGTCACCGGGCGCCCCGCCCGGGAGGAGGCGGGCCAGCAGCGTCCGGCCGATGCCGGCGGCCTGGACGTCGGGATGGACGAAGAGCATGGCGAGGAACCAGACGTGGTCGCGCCGCGTTGCGGCTCCCCAGCCCAGGACGCGATCCTCCGCCGGCTCCACGGCCACCAGGAAGCGGTCGGGGTCGGTCCCCTGCAGGTGGCCGAGCAGCTCGAGGAACGGCCCCGGGACGAGCGGCGGCGCCTGCGTCGCCAGTCGGGCGAGGTAGTCGGAGACGCCGGCATGCCAGATGTCGGCGCAGTCCACCAGCTCGGCCGGCCGCGGCGGACGGTAGACGAGCGCCGCCGGGTCGGGTCGGCGGTCCCGACCCTGGTGGCGGGGCAGATCGGGCGTCACGCGGCCCCCTCGCCGTCGCCGCTCAGCGGTCGCCCTGTTGCCTCGCGCTCCAGCTCCGCCTGCATGAAGGCGTCGAGGTCGCCGTCGAGGACCGCCGCGGTGTTGCTGGTCTCGTGCTCGGTGCGGTGATCCTTGACCATCTGGTAGGGGTGGAGCACGTAGCTCCGGATCTGGTTGCCCCAGCCGGCCTCGACGTGCTCGCCGCGCAGCCGCAGCAGCTCCCGTTCCCGTTCCTCCAGCGCCCGTTCCAGGAGGCGCGCCCGCAGGACGCGAGCCGCCGTTTCCTTGTTCTGCAGCTGGGAGCGTTCGTTCTGACTCTGAGTCACGATGCCGCTGGGCAGGTGGGTCAGGCGGACGGCCGAATCGGTCTTGTTGATGTGCTGACCGCCGTGCCCGGTGGCCCGGAAGGTGTCGACGCGGATCTGGTCCCAGTCCAGCTCGACCTCCACGTCGTCCTCGACCTCCGGCAGGACCTCCAGCAGGGCGAACGTCGTGTGGCGCCGCTTCTGGGCGTCGAACGGGCTGATGCGGACCAGGCGATGGACGCCCCGCTCGGCCTTGAGATAGCCGTAGGCGAACCGGCCGTCGATCTGGACGGTGGCGCTCTTGAGGCCCGCCTGGTCGCCCTCCAGCTGGTCGACGATCTCGGTCGCGAAGCGATGGCGCTCGGCCCAGCGGAGGTACATCCGGAGCAGCATCTCGGCCCAGTCGGTCGCCTCGGTGCCGCCCGCGCCGGCGCTGATGGTCAGGATCGCGCCGCGCTCGTCGTACTCACCCGAGAAGAGGAGCTGCGTGCGCGCACGCCCGTAGTCGCCGGCCAAGGTGCCGGCCTCCTGGTCGATCTCGGCCAGCATCTCGCCATCGCCCGCGGCACGGGCGAGCTCGAGCAGCTCGGCCACGGCGTCGGCACGCCCCACCAGGTCCCGCCAGAGGCCGATCTCGGTGCGCAGCCCGTCGGCCTGGCGCAGGGCCCGCTGCGCCGCCCGCTGGTCGTTCCAGAAGCCGGGATCCGCGGTCAGGCGGTCCAGCTCGGCGAGCCTGGATTCCTTGGCGGGGAGGTCAAAGACGCCCCGAGGTCGCGCGGATCCGCTCGGCGAGGTCGCGGATGTCGGCCGGTTCCACCTAGTTCCGGCCCCGGACGTCCTGCAGCAGGATCGGTCGGAGCTCGATCAGGCGCAGGGCGCTCTTGCTCCGGGCGACGACGGGGTTCACGCAGGGACAATAACCGTTGTGGGGACAGACGCCGCAGTTGCCGTCACAGTCCAGGGCGGCTGCGTAGCTGCAACCACGGCAATCTCGCTCGCAGGCGATCAGATCGATGAAGGTCGCTTCGTCGGCCTGCTTCACTACTCCCTCTTTCAGCCCCGGGGGCACACGCATCGCCGGCTGCAGCGGCGACGGGCACAGCACGACGTTCTTGCTCGGGACGCGTATCAGTAGGCAAGTATACGAGCGACCCTCTCGCTCGCCAATAGGGTAAGTGCGGCGACGTCGGAGCCCGCCCACCCGGTGGGTGGCGATCCGGCCCGGCAGGGGGGTCGGTCCTGCCCGGAGGGACAGGCGGACGGCCTGCCGCTAGGGTCCCGGAGTCGCGGAGGGACGTACGAGCGGCGCGGCGAGTGATTGGGGCTCGCCGGTGGCGGCCGACGAACCGGACGTCGGCAGGCCGGGATCGGAGGGGATGTCCTGCTCGGCCAGGAAGTAGAGGGCCAGCCCTCCGAGCTCGTGGATCGTCGCGTCGATGCGGCGGCCCAGGCCCAGGTCTCTGGGGCTGGTCGACGTCGGCGACCCGTAGGCAGAGATGCCCTGGTCGGTGGCCATCCGGAGGACGCGCAGCATGTGCGTGCGGTCGGAGACGAAGACCGCGTCGGCGACCCCGTGCCGGCGAAGGATCGCGGCGACCCACCGGATCGATTCGAGCGTGGTACGCCCGACGTCCTCGCCCAGGATCGCCGACGCCGGCACGCCGCGGTCGATGGCGTACTGGCGGGCCGTCGCCGCCTCCGTCGTCCGGTCGCCGGGCTCCTTGCCGCCGGTCACGACCAGGTAGGGGGCGATCCCGGAGAGGTAGAGCGCCACCGCGTGGTCCAGCCGGGCGGCGAAGACGTCCGATGGGTGGCCGTTGAACTGGGCGGCCCCCAGCACGACGATCGCCCCGGCCTGGCGGACGTCGTCGCGGGCCCCCTCTGCCCAGATCCGCGCCGTTGCGTAGGCCGCCAGGACGAGCGTCCCGACGACCGCGGCCAGGGCCAGGCGGGCAAGGTCACCGGGGACGCGGGAACGGGCCGTCACGAGCCGGCGAGGGGAGCGGCCGCGTTCAGCGGCCGTGGCACTTTTTGTACTTCAGCCCAGAGCCGCACCAGCACGGATCGTTGCGCCCGATCCGCTTGCCGGCTGGCGTGAACCCGGGGCGGACCGAGCCGGCGGCCCCGGCTCCACCGGCCGGCCCGCCGAGCGGCCGATCGCCGAGACTCTCACGGACGCCGCGGCTAAGGGGGCTGGCCGGCAGGCCCTGGGCGTGGGCCCCGGGTGGCGTCCCGGCCGCCCGGCCGCCCGTCGGCCCGCCCGCGGGGGGCCGGGCAGGCTGACCGGGACCCGGCAGCGGGACCGGGCCTTCGCTCGGCGCCGGCGCCTGGCGGACCACCGAGACGCGGAAGATCGTGGTGGCGACGTTGTGGCGGATCAGGCCCCGCAGCTCCTCGTAGAGCGAGAAGGCCTCCTTCTTGAAGGCGTTGAGCGGGTCCTCCTGGGCGTAGCCGCGGAGGCCGATGCCGCGGCGCATGTCGTCGAGCTCGGTCAGGTGCTCGACCCACAGCGAATCGATCGTACGCAGCAGGACCAGCCGCTCCACCAGGGCCCAGTCCGACTCGCCGACCTCGGCCGCCCGGGCGGTCAGCCGCGCCTCCGCCATGGTCTTCAGGTGCTCGGCCAGGCCCGCCCGCCCGCCGACCTCCCAGAGCTCGTCGGCGCTCGTGCCCGTTTCGAGACCCATGGCCTGGAGCGCGTTGGCGAGGCCCTCCATGTTCCAGTCGTCGGCGGCCTCGCCCACCAGGTACTGGTCCAGCAGCGTCTCGAGCTCATCGTCCAGGAAGGCGAGGATCGTCTCCGAGAGGTCCTCGTTATGGATGACCTTGTCGCGCTCCGCGTAGATCGTCTCGCGCTGCTTGTTGATGACGTCGTCGTACTCGACGACCCGCTTGCGGATATCGAAGTTGTAGCCCTCGACCCGGCTCTGGGCGCCCTCGATCGTCTTCGAGACCAGGCGCGATTCGATCGCGACGTCCTCCTCGAGACCGAGCCGTTCCATCAGCCCGGCGACCCGATCGGAGGCGAAGCGCCGCATCAGGTCGTCCTCGAGGGAGAGGTAGAAACGCGACGATCCCGGGTCGCCCTGGCGGCCGGCGCGGCCGCGGAGCTGGTTGTCGATGCGTCGGGAATCGTGGCGCTCGGTGCCGATGATGTGGAGGCCGCCGGCGGCCACCACCTTCTCGTGATCCTCGTCGCAAACCCGCTTCGCGTCGGTCAGCGCCGCATCGTAGGTGGCCCGATCCACCTCGGCCGGATTCAGGCCCCTGCGGTGGAGCATCTCCGAGGCCAGGCCGGCGGGGTTGCCGCCGAGCTGGATGTCCGTCCCTCGGCCGGCCATGTTGGTGGCGATGGTCACGGCCCCGGTCCGGCCGGCCTGGGCGACGATCGGCGCCTCCTTCTCGTGGAACTTGGCGTTGAGCACCTCGTGCCTGATGCCGCGGCGCTTCAGCAGCTCCGCCAGGTGCTCGGACTTCTCGACGGAGACGGTGCCGACCAGGACCGGCCGGCCCTGTTCCTGGAGCTCGGCGATCTCCTCGATCAGGGCGTCGAACTTGCTGCGCTCGTTGCGGTAGACGAGGTCCGCCTCGTCGGCGCGGATCATCGGCCGGTGGGTCGGGACGGCCACGACCTCGAGCTTGTAGATCTTGTGGAACTCCTCGGCCTCGGTCATCGCGGTGCCGGTCATCCCGGCCAGCTTGTCGTAGAGCCGGAAGTAGTTCTGGAAGGTGATCGTGGCCAGCGTCACCGACTCGCGCTGGACCCGCAGCCCCTCCTTCGCCTCGATCGCCTGGTGGAGGCCCTCCGACCAGCGCCGGCCGGGCATCTGGCGGCCGGTGAACTCGTCGACGATGACGATCTCGCCTTCCTTGACGATGTAGTCGCGGTCGCGCTTGTAGAGGGCGTGGGCGCGGAGGGCCTGCTCGAAGTGGCGGGCGAGGGTAGGGTCGGCGTCGTAAAGGTTCGGGACGCCGAGCCACTTCTCCATCTTGCCGATGCCCTGCTCGGTCGGCGAGACGGCCCGCTCCTTGAGGTCGACGAAGTAGTCGCCACCCTCCTCCTCGCCCTCGGGCCGGCCCACGAGGCGGGGCACCAGGCGGGCGAAGGTGTAGTACTTGTCAGCCGATTCCTCGGCCTGGCCACTGATGATCAGCGGCGTCCGGGCCTCGTCGATCAGGATGTTGTCGACCTCGTCGACGATGGCGAAGGCCCGCTCGCGCTGGACCCGCTGATCGAGCTCCAGGACCATGTTGTCGCGCAGGTAGTCGAAGCCGAACTCGTTGTTCGTGCCGTAGGTGACGTCGGCCGCATAGGCCTGGCGCCGCTCGCAGGGCCGGAGGTTGACCAGCCGTTCGTCCGACGTCGGGTAGCCCGGCTCGAAGATGTACGACGTGTCGTGGGTGATGATCCCGACGCTCGCCCCGAGCAGGTGGTAGATCGGACCCATCCACTGGGCGTCCCGGCGGGCCAGGTAGTCGTTGACCGTGACGATGTGGACGCCGCGGCCGGTCAGGGCGTTCAGCATGGCCGCCAGTGGGGCCACCATCGTCTTGCCCTCGCCGGTCTTCATCTCGGCGATCTTGCCCTGGTGGAGGACGATGCCCCCGATCAGCTGGACGTCGAAATGGCGCATGCCGAGGGTGCGCCGCATCGCCTCGCGGGTCGCGGCGAAGACCTCGGGCAGCGCCTCGTCCATCGCCCGCTGGGAACGCTCGACCTCGCGCAGGTGGCGGGCCTTCGCCAGCTCGCGGCGGCGCTCGAGGTCGGAGTGTCCGAGCTCGTCCTCGTCGGGCTCCTCCGGCTGCGACGCCTCGACGATCTCGGTCCGCAGCGCGTCGACGCGCGACCGGAGCTCGGCGTCCGAGAGCTCCTGGATCTCGGGCTCGAGCTCGTTGACGCGCTCCACGAGCGGCTGGACACGCCGCAGCTCGCGGTCGTTCGAGTCGACGAATCGGGAGAGGAAGCCGAGCATGGGTCGGTCAGTATAGGTCGCGGGCGAGGTCGGCCGGGTCGGTCAGCGCCAGAACCCCGTCCCGTAGCCGGCCAGCAGCAGGACGAAGGTGAGCGCGGCCAGGCCGACCCAGAAGAGGGCCGAGCGGGCGACGCTCGTGGGGTTCATCTCGGTGTTGGCCAGGCGCGGCACGTTCCAGCGCGGGGACCGGAGCTGGCGGCGCCAGTCCGAGTCGCTGACCCGGCGAGGCTCGAGGCCGCCCCGGCCGTCCGGTTGGTGGAGCTGGAGGCTCATCGTTCTCCCGTGTGCATGGGCGTGACGATGGATCGGCGGGCGGCGCGCGAAATCTCCCGGCCGTCCTCCTCGCCCTCCCCGCTCTCGGCGTCGTCCCAGAGGAGCATCTCCTGGGTGAAGGAGATCTCGCTCGTGAACAGGGCGCCGACGGACTCGCCGCGGTGGATGCGCTTGATGGCCTCGCCGATGAGCGGGGCGACCGAGAGGACCTTCATCATCGGCAGGCGCTTGCTGGTCGGGAGCGGGATCGAGTCGGTCAGGACGAGCTCGCGCAGGCTGCTCTCCCGGATGCGCTCGATGGCCCCCTCGGAGAGCACCCCGTGGGTGGCGCAGCCGTAGATCTCGTTCACCCCTTCGCGTTCGAGGGCATGGACCGTCTCCATGAGCGTCCCGGCGGTGTCGATCTCGTCGTCGACGATGACGCAGCGGCGGCCGCGGACCTCGCCGATGACGTTCAGCACCTCGGCCCGGTCCTCGTTGCCGAGGCGGCGCTTCTCGATTATGGCGAGGGGGGCGTCCAGCAGCTCGGCGAAGGCCCGGGCGCGTTTGGCGAAGCCCAGGTCGGTGACGACCACGAGGTCTTCGATCTGCTTGCGCCGGAAGTGGTTGCTGAGGAGATGGACGGCCGTCAGCTCGTCGACGGGGATATTGAAGAAGCCCTGGATCTGGCCCTGGTGGAGGTCCATCGTCAGCAGCCGGTCCGCCCCGGCGACGGTGATCATGTCGGCGACGAGTCGGGCCGTGATGGGGACCCGAGGCTGGTCCTTCTTGTCCGACCGCCCGTAGGCGTAGTAAGGCACCACGGCCGTGATCCGCCCGGCGCTCGCCCGCTTGAAGGCGTCGATCATGACCAGCAGCTCCATGATCGACTGGTTGACCGGGTGGCAGGTCGGCTGGATCAGGAAGACGTCCTTCTCGCGGACGTTGTCCAGGACCTTGACGAAGATGTTCTCGTTGGCGAACTGGAAGACCTCGGCCCTTCCCAGGTCGCGATCCAGGTACTTGCCGATCTTGTGGGCGAGCTCGGGGTTCGAGTTGCCGGTGTAGAGGTCGAACTGGTCCGCGTACACGGCGGCTTCCTCCGGGCCAACGACGGTCACGCGGGCGGCCCCACCGGGCTGCGGCCGGGGCCCTCGGACGCCTCGCCATTGTCCTGCACCGCCCCCCGTTCCGCCAGCCCGGGCCGGAAGGCGGCGATTCCCACCACTCGATCCCCGGCGTTGAGGCGCATCACGATCACGCCGCGGGCGCCGGAGGAGTAGCGGTTGATGGTGTTGGTCTGGGTTCGCACCACCTGGCCGCCGGCGCTGATCAGGACGAGCTCGACGTCCTGATCCGTCACCTGCTGGACGGCCGCCACGGCGCCGGTCTTGCGGCCCTCCAGGGAGATGAGCCGGACGCCCTGGCTGCCGCGGTGCATCGTCCGGAACTCGGTCAGCCGGACGCGCTTGCCGTAGCCGGTCTCGGTCAGGACCAGGAGGTCCGCCTCCGGCTGGACCACGCTCATGCCCACGACGCGATCTCCCTTGCGGGCCAGCCGGATGCCGATGACGCCGGCCGCCTGGCGACCCATCGGCCGGACCTCCGCCTCGCTGAAGCGGGCGATCCGGCCCTCGGCCGTGGCGAGGATGACGTCGTCGTCGCCCGAGGCCGAGTCCACCCAGGCCAGCTCGTCGTCCGGACCGATCGTGATCGCGATGATGCCCGAGGAGCGGACCTTCTCGAACTGCTCGAGCGGGGTCTTCTTGACGATCCCGTTGCGGGTGGCCATCACCAGGTACTGGCCGGTGGTGAATTCGGGCAGGGTGATGGTGGCCACCGGCACCTCGCCGGTCTCGACCTGGACCCCGGGCAGGTTGATGATCGGGATACCCTTGGCCTGCCGGCTGGCATCGGGGATCGTGTGGACCTTGGCGCTGAAGACCCGGCCGCGGTTGGTGAAGAAGAGGGCCCAGTCGTGGGTGTTGGCCACGAGGAGGTGCTCCACCGCGTCCTCTTCCCGGGTCACGTGGCCGATGATCCCCTTGCCGCCGCGCTGCTGGCGATGGTAGACGGCCACCGGCTGGCGCTTGATGTAGCCCCGCCGGCTGATCGTGATCACCACGTCCTCGTCGGCGATCAGGTCCTCGTCGGTCATCTCCCGCGAGGCGTCGTCCTTGATCCGGGTCCGGCGCGGTCCGGCGTACCGGCGCTTCAGCTCGGCCAGCTCGTCCTTGATGATGGCCAGGACCCGGGCCGGGTTGGCCAGGATGTCCTCCAGCTCGGCGATCAGCTGGATCACCTGGAGGTACTCGTCCTCGATCTTCTTGCGCTCGAGGGCGGCCAGGCGGGCGAGGCGCATGTCGAGGATCGCCTGGGCCTGGGCCTCCGAGAGCGAGAAGCCCGCCATCAGGTTGGTCCGAGCCAGGTCGACGTCGGCCGACTCGCGGATCGTCCGGATCACGGCGTCCAGGTTGTCGAGGGCGATCTTGAGTCCTTCGAGGATGTGGGCCCGGGCGCGGGCCTTCTCCAGGTCGAACTCGGTCCGTCGGCGGACCACCTCCCGGCGGTGGTCGATGTAGTGCTGGAGGACGGCCTTGAGCGGGAGGGTCTGGGGCTGGCCGTCGACGAGGGCCAGCATGTTGAGGTTGAAGGCGAGCTGCATCGGGGTGTGCTTGAAGAGGTTGTTCAGCACCTTGTGCGGGTTGGCGTCGCGCTTGACCTCGATGTAGATGCGCATCCCGTCGCGGTCCGACTCGTCGCGCAGGTCGCCGATCCCATCGATGCGCTTGCCCGTCACCAGGTCGGCGATCTTCTCGAGGAGGGCCGCCTTGTTGACCTGGTAGGGGAGCTCGGTCACCACGATCGCGGTCCGCCCGTGCCGCGTCTCCTCGAAGGCCACCTCGGCGCGCACCACGACGCGGCCCCGGCCGTGGGCGTACATCTCGCGGATGGCGTCGACCGTCTCGTTCTCCCCGGTCAGTGCGTTCCGCCGGGTCTCGTAGCGGAAGATGGTGCCGCCGGTCGGGAAGTCGGGACCCTGGAGCATCGCGCACAGGTCGTCGGTGCTCATCTCGGGGTCGTCGATCAGGGCGGCCGCCGCGTCGGCGACTTCGCCCAGGTGGTGCGGCGGAATGTTGGTCGCCATGCCGACGGCGATCCCGCTGGAGCCGTTCACCAGCAGGTTCGGCAGCCGCGCCGGCAGGACGCTCGGCTCCTTCTGGGTCCCGTCGTAGTTGTCGGTGAAGTCGACCGTGTCGCGGTCGATGTCGGCCAGCAGCTCGGCGGCGATGGCGGTCAGGCGAGCCTCCGTGTAGCGCATGGCGGCCGCGCTGTCGCCGTCCACCGAACCGAAGTTGCCCTGGCCGTCCACGAGCGGGTAGCGCATCGAGAAGTCCTGGGCCATCCGCACCAGGGCGTCGTAGAGGGCGGCGTCGCCGTGCGGGTGGTACTTGCCCATCACCTCGCCGACGATCGCCGCGCACTTGCGATAGGAGCTCCCCGCGCTGAGGCCCATCTCGCCCATCGTGTAGAGGATCCGGCGATGGACGGGCTTGAGGCCGTCGCGGACGTCCGGCAGGGCGCGCGCCACGATGACGCTCATGGCGTAATCGAGATAGGCCGTCCGCATCTCGTCCTCGATGCGGATGACCCGGATCTCGCCCGCCCCTTCGGTCATCTTCTCGTCTCCCCTGTCCGGCCGCTCTGCTCCGTCGTCCCCGCCCCGGTCAAATCCGGCGCCTTCACTGTCGCGTTCGTCGCTACTGTCGCGTTCGCTGCCTGCTGCCGCCGGAGTTCAGCCTCGATGACTGCTCCGGGCCGGGCCTCGATGCTGGTGACGCGAGCGGTCACAGTGGGGCCTCCGCCAGCTCGGCAGCTCCGGGAATGCCTCCCAGGAAGCGCCGGGCGGCGAGAGCGGCGTTCGAGGTCGCCGGCCGTCCGACCGGTCGGCGGATGCCCGTCAGTCGGGCCCGCAGCCGGGCAGCGAGGCCCGGCTCGAGCTTCGAGAGCGCGTCCCTGACCACCCATGCCCTATACCCGTCGCCCGTCCGGGCGGCGCGATCCGCCTCTGCCGCGCAGAAGCGGCCGACGGCGGTCGGGTCGACCAGCGTCAGCGAGCGCAGCGCCCAGGCAAGGGCGCGCTGGACGTCGGCTTCGGCGTCCCCGATCAGTTCGCCCACGAGGGCCAGGCTGCGGCCGGCGACCTCCGGGCGCCGGCCGGCCACCCGATCGAGGTACGGAAGGGTCGCCAGCGTCGAACCGACCAGTCGCCGCTCCCAGCGAGACGGCGCGTAGACGAGCTGCTCGAGCTCGGCCCAGCGGTAGGGCTCGGCGAGGATCCCGCGGCCGTAGGGATGGGCCAGGATGTCGACCGTGACCCAGTCCGCGGCCGCGTGCGCGGCCCGCCGGAGCAGCTGCCAGGAGCGCTCAGGGTCGCTCGCCAGGAGGCGGGTCGTCAGCCCGATCGCGAACCAGCGCGCCTCCATCAGCTCCTCCCGGAGGAGCCGCTCGGCCAGCCAGAGCAGGGCGTCGGGACGGTCGCGCCGTGTCGCCCGGGAAAAGGAGTTCCGGATCGCCGCCTGGAGCGGGGTTCGGACCCCGGCCAGCGGGCCGGTGCCGGGCGCCAGGCGGGCTGCCGCCGCCAGGAAGGCCGGGTCGGCGAGGCAGGCAAGGCCCTCCCGGAGGGTGGCCGCGAAAGCCTCGGGATCGTCGACGAGCTCGGCCAGGTCGCGGCCCAGCCGGGAAGCCCGCTCGCGGTGAGCGGCCACGAAGGCCGCGGCCATGGCAGACGCGTCGCCCGTCGCCGCTTCCGGGTTGCGTGCGATCGCGTTCATCCGGCCACCTCGGGCCGCGGGTCAGGCCGCGCCTCGGGCCGCCGGCCACGCCGCAGGTCACCGGGATCGGCCACCGCTCCCGGTTCCGGCCCGAGCAGCCGGAACCCGTAGCGCTCCTTGAGCTGGCGCTTGCGCTCCTCGGGAGCGGCCACGTACACGCCCTCCGCCGTGACGAGCAGAGCTCCGGTCCCGAGATCCACGATTCGACCCTGCGTCCGGAAGAGCCGGCGCCTCGCGTCGGTGATCTCTCCCTCGGCCCGGATCGCCGTGCCGACGGCCACCGGCCGGCGGAAGTCCACCGTCATGCGCGCCGTGACGCCCCAGCTGTCCTGCTCGACCAGAGCCCAGGCCATCACCTCGTCCAGGATCGTCGAGAGGATCCCGCCGTGGGCCAGTCCCTCCCAGCCCTCGAAGCGCTCGGGGATCACCAGCTCCGTCCAGCACCGCCGGTGCTCGAAGTGAAGTGCCAGGCGGAGGCCGTGGGCGTTCAGCTGGCCGCAGGCGAAGCAGTTGTGGGCGCGCATCTCGAAGCCGATGCCGGAGCCCGGCAGGCGGCCCCCCTGAACGGGTCCGGCGAGCGACTCAGACATCGAGGTTGCGCACCTTGCGGGCCTCGGTCTTGATGAACTCCTTGCGGGGCTCGACGCGCTCGCCCATCAGGGTCGTGAAGATCCCGTCCGCCTCGACGGCATCCTCCACTTCCGCCCGCAGCAGCGTCCGGGTCTCCGGGTTCATCGTCGTCTCCCAGAGCTGCTCGGCGTTCATCTCGCCGAGGCCCTTGAAGCGCTGGACCGTGATGTTCTTGACGTTGATCTGCTTGATGATCCGATCCCGCTCCGCCTCCGACTGGGCGTAGCGGGTGACCTTGCCCGTGCTGATCCGGTAGAGCGGGGGCTGGGCGATGTAGAGGAAGCCGCTCTCGATCACCTGGGGCATGTGGCGGTAGAAGAAGGTGAGGAGCAGCGTCCGGATGTGGGCCCCGTCCACGTCGGCGTCGGTCATGATGATGATCCGCTGGTAGCGGAGCTTGGCGAGGTCGAGGGAGTCGCCGATGCCAGCCCCCAGGGCGATGACCAGGGGCCGGATGTTCTCGCTCGACAGGATCTTGTCGAGCCGAGCCTTCTCGACGTTCAGAAGCTTGCCGCGGAGTGGCAGGATCGCCTGGAAGCGACGATCGCGGCCCTGCTTGGCCGAGCCGCCGGCCGAGTCACCCTCGACGATGAAGAGCTCGCTGCGGGCTGGATCGCGCTCCTGGCAATCCGCCAGCTTGCCCGGCAGAGACATCCCCTCGAGCGCGCCCTTGCGGATGACGAGGTCACGCGCCTTGCGCGCGGCTTCGCGGGCCCGCGCCGCCGTCAGCGACTTCTCGATGATCCGCCGCCCGTCGGCCGGGTTCTCGTCCAGGTACTGGCTGATCCCCTCGGCGACGGCCGCCGCGACCTGGCCGGACACCTCCGCATTGCCCAACTTGGCCTTCGTCTGGCCTTCGAACTGGGGTTCCTCGAGCTTGACGCTGATGACCGCCGTCAGCCCCTCGCGGACGTCGTCGCCGGAGAGGTTGGCGTCCGATTCCTTGAGCAGGCCGGCGCGCCGCGCGTAGTCGTTGAGGGACCTCGTCAGGGCGGTCCGGAAGCCGGTGAGGTGGGTCCCGCCGTCAACCGTGTTGATGTTGTTGGCGAAGGCGAAAACGTTGTCCGCATAGGTGTCGTTGTACTGGAGGGCAACCTCGATCGAGGTCCCGCCCTCCCGACGCTCCACGTAGATCGGGCGGCTGTTGAGCACCTCCTTGTTCCGGTTGAGATGCCGGACGAAGGAGACGAGGCCGCCCTCGAAATAGAACGATCGTTCGCGGTCGATGCGGAGATCGGCCAGCTTGATCCAGAGCCCCTTGTTCAGGTAGGCCGACTCGCGCAGGCGCTGGCTGATGGTGTCGAAGGAGTAATCGGTGGTCTCGAACATCTGCGAATCGGCCCGGAACATCGTGGTGGTTCCGCGCCGGTCGCCGCTCGGGCCCACCCGCACCACCGGCGTCGTCGGCTTGCCACGGACGTACTCCTGGGCCCAGACGGCGCCGTCGCGCGCGGATTCCACGCGAAGCCACTCGGAGAGGGCGTTGACCACGCTGACGCCGACGCCGTGCAGGCCGCCCGATACCTTGTAGCCTCCGCCGCCGAACTTGCCGCCGGCGTGCAGGACGGTGTGGACGACCTCCAGCGCGTCCTTGCCGGTGGGGTGACGCCCGACGGGGACGCCGCGGCCGTCGTCGCTGACGAAGACCGTGCCGTCCTGCTCGATTCGGACATCGATCCGCGTCGCGTAGCCCGCCATGGCCTCGTCGATCGAGTTGTCTACGACCTCCCAGACGAGGTGATGCAGGCCCCGCCCGTCCGTCGAGCCGATGTACATCCCGGGGCGTCGACGGACCGCCTCGAGTCCCTCGAGGACCTGGATGCTGGCGGCGTTGTACTCCGCGGCCGCCCGGCGTCCCGTCCGCCGGGGACCTCCGTCGCGGCCGCCCGCCGGCTCGGGGGCGGTGGGTCGGGTCGCTTCCTGGGTCACGCAGTCCCTCCCGTGAGGCGGTCGTAGAGGCGGCCGAGCTCCTCCTCGCTGTAGAACTCGATGACGATGCGCCCTCCACGTCGCGATCTCGCCAGCGTCACCTTGGTGCCCAGGGCGCGACGCAGCTCCTCCTCCACCCGTTCGACGTCGGAGTCCGGATCGCGGCGGGCGGGCCGCGGCGTGGCCGGATCGCGCAGGCGACGGACGAGCTCCTCGGTCTCGCGGACCGAGAGCTCGCGGGCCGCGACGGCTTCGAGGACGCGCAGCTGGAGGGCGGGCGTCAGCGCGCCCATGGCACGCGCGTGGCCCTCCGTCAGCCGCCCGTCGGCCACCGCTTCCTGGACGCCCGGATCGAGATCCAGCAACCGCAGGGTGTTGGCCACCGTCGAGCGGGCGCGGCCGACCCGGTCGGCGACCTGTTCCTGGGAGAGCCCGAAATCGGCGATCAGCTGGCGGTAGGCCTGGGCCTCCTCGAGCGGGTTCAGGTCGGCTCGCTGGATGTTCTCCACGAGCGCCAGTGCCAGCTGGTCGCGATCCGCCATCTGGCGCACGACGGCGGGGATCCGCTCCAGGCCGGCCAGTTGCGCGGCGCGGACCCGCCGCTCGCCGGCCACGAGCTGGTACCCGTCGAGGGTCTCGGTGACCAGGATCGGCTGGAGGACTCCGTGTTGGGCGATGCTCTGGGCCAGGCGCTCGAGCGCCTCCTGCTCCACGCGATGCCGAGGCTGATAGGGATTGGCCTTGATGCGAACCAGCGGGATGTCGACCGGCGCCACGACGGCGGTGGCATGCTGGGGGATGAGGGCGGCCAGGCCTCGCCCCAGGCGGCCGGTCGACTGCGTGGCCGGCTGCCTCTGTCGACCGGCAGTCATGACGCGCCCCCAGGCCCGTCGGCGACGCCGGCCGCAGCGGAGCCGGTGCGCCCCGGCGACCCCGGTGGCGGCGTGGTCACGGAAGCCGGAGGGGCCGGCGCGGCAGCCGGAAGCCGCCCATCGCGGCCCAGGAACTCGGCCGCCAGGGCCTGGTAGGCGTCGGCTCCCTTCGAATCGGGCCGGTAGAGCGCGATCGGCAACCCGTAGCTGGGCGCTTCGGAGAGCCGCACGCTCCGCGGGATGACAGTCTCGAAGACCGCCGCGCCGAGGTGACGACGCACCTCCGCCTTCACTTCGACGGACAGGTTGGTCCGGGCGTCATACATCGTCAGGACGACACCCTTGATGGCGAGGGCAGGGTTGAGATGGTCCCGGACCAGGTTGATGGTCGCGATGAGCTGGGTGAGCCCTTCCAGCGCGTAGTACTCGCACTGGATCGGGATCAGGACCGCGTCGGCCGCGGTGAGCGCGTTGACGGTGAGGAGACCGAGCGACGGCGGGCAGTCCACGAAGATGTAGTCGTACGCGTCGGAAACCTCCCCCAGGAGTCGAGCGAGGCGTCGCTCCCGCCGCTGGAACGGGGCCAGTTCGACTTCGGCGCCCGCGAGCGCGATCGACGCCGGCACGAGCGAAAGGCCGTCGACCGCCGTCCGGGCGATGAGACTCCCGAGGGTGGCGTCGGCGATCACAGCGTCGTAGATGGAGCGCTCGAGCGTCCCACGGTCAAGCCCGAAGCCACTGGTGGCGTTGCCCTGCGGGTCGAGATCCAGCACCAGGATCCGCTGCCCGGCGAGGGCGAGATAGGTGGCGAGATTGACGACCGTCGTGGTCTTGCCCACGCCGCCCTTCTGGTTGGCGCAGGCGACCGTCTGGCCCACTCAGTACCCCGTATCCGGTGCGATCACGAAAGGAAATTCTAGCATTTCGCGAGCCTCCGACCCATCCAGCGCGTCCGCCGCCAGCCATCCGGCGCGTCCGCCGCGCCCCGGCAGCACAGCGTGGCATGGGCGGCTCATCCGGTCCGTATCGGTCCCTTCACGGGCCCTCGCCCGACCACCAGAGTCGTTGTGGGCGGACCCGGGCCCCGCTCGGGTGTTCATCCCGCGCATAGCTCCACCGACGGGGCAGGCGGACCGCCTGTTTCACGTGGAACATCGGGACAGGGCGGCCCGTGCCGGGCCCGCTTTCGATACGCCCTGACGGCGGCCGCCTCGTTGCCCTCGCGATGGGCCCCTCGGTATACTCCAGCGGTACCTTGCTGCTCCGTCTGCCACCGGCTCCGGCATCGGCCGGAGGCGGCGCCCAACCAGAGGGTCGACCTCGATGAGCCTAACTCTCGCCGGGGTCGGGGCGGTCGCGGCAGCCTTGTTGGAGTTTTCAGTCGCGCCCTACTTTCGGGTCGGGGGGGCGCAGCCGGACTTGGTCCTCGTCTTCGCGGTCGTCTGGACGATGATCGTGAGTTTCGAGGGAGGAATGGTCTGGGCATTCATCGGCGGGCTGACCACCGATCTGCTCGGCAGTTCCCCCCTCGGCATCACCGTCTTCTCGCTGCTCGTCGTCGTCGCGCTCGCGGCGCTCATCGGACACTTCCTCCCGCGGGCCCGCTATCTCTCGCCGATCGTGGTCGTGCTGCTGCTCAGTGTCGTGAACGCCCTCCTGGTCTTCTTTCTCTACGGAGCCCTCAGCGGCCCGGTGCACGCCCCCGGTGCCCTTGATGCGGTGCTGCCCGGCGCCGCCTACAACGGGGCGATCGCGCTGGTGGTGGCCCCCCTGATGGCGCTCGCCCACGCCCGCTTCGCCGAACAGGAACGGATCGACTGGTGAGCCTCACCGAGCAGCTCCTCGAGAAGCAGCCGGTGCGGGAGCGCCGGATCTCGCGCTTCCTGGCCTTCGGCGCCGCGGTCGTCCTGGTAATTTCGACGCTGACCACGCGGCTCTTCTACATGCAGATCAACCAGGGCGAGCACTTCGCGGGCATCGCCCAGAGCCAGCAGGTGGTCACCGAGCCGATCCCCTCGTCGCGCGGCCTCATATACGACCGCAACGGCGTGGCGCTCGTCACCAACGTGCCGAGCTTCTCGGTCAAGATCCGGCCGGCCGACCTGCCCTTCTCCGAGCGGCCGGCCGTCGTGAGCCGGCTCGCGACACTGCTGAAGATGGATCCGACCCAGATCAACATGGCGATCGATTCCAACCCGGGATCGCGGTTCGACCTGGTGCGCATCGCGCAGGACGTGCCGGAGGCGACCGCCCGGCTGATCTCCGAGGAGAACCTCGTCCTGCCCGGCGTGGAAGTCGTGGTGGAGGCGCGCCGGCAGTACACCTACGGCCCGCTGATGTCCGACGTCCTGGGTTACACGGGCCCCATCAACGCCCAGCAGCTCCAGCAGCTTGCCAGCAAGGGCTACCAGCCCGACGACCTGATCGGCGAGGCTGGCGTCGAGCTGCAGTACGAGCAGCAGCTGCGCGGTGTCTACGGAGCGCAGACCGTCGAGCGCGACGCGACGGGTCGCCAGATCCAGGTCCTCTCGACGGTCAGCCAGCCGCAGGCCGGCGACTCCCTGGTGCTGACCATCGACACCAGGGACCAGCAGTATGCCCAGCAGGCCCTCAGCTGGGCGATGCAGGCGTCCGGCTCGAAGCTGGGCGCTCTGATCGTGATGGACCCGCAGACCGGCGAGATCCTGGCCATGGCCAGCAACCCGACGTATGACGACAACCTGTTCAGCCACGGCATCAGCCAGGCCGATTTCCAGAAGCTGCTCACGAATCCCTATCAGCCGCTGATCAACCACGCGTTGGCGTCACAGTATCCGCCGGGATCGACGTACAAGCTGGTCGCCGCAACCGGTGCTCTCACCGACCACAAGCTGACGACCGAGACAACGCTCCAGACCTACCCCTACCTGAGCATCGGTCCCTTCCGCTACTACGACTGGAATCACCGCGGGTTCGGGCGGATCAACATCCTGAGCGGCTTCGCCTTCTCGAGCGACACCTTCTTCTATCAGGTCTCGGCGATGCTCGGCATCGATCGCCTCGCCTACTGGGCGCATCAGTACGGATTCGGACAGCCGACCGGCGTGGACCTGCCGAACGAGGCGAGCGGCACCGTGCCGAGCAACCAGTGGAAGATGGACACCCTTGGCCAGCCGATCTACCAGGGCGAGGTCTACCAGGCCGGGATCGGGCAGGGCTACGACGAAGCCACGCCGCTCCAGCTCCTCAACGCCTACTGCGCCCTGGCCAACGGCGGCAACCTCTACCAGCCCCAGATCGTGCGCGAGATCCTGGGCCCGAACGGCAACGTGGTGCGCTCCTTCAAGCCGATCTTGATCCGCAAGCTGCCCGTGCCGGCCTCCGTCCTGACCACCATGCGGGAGGCCGCCCGGAAGGTCGTGACCTCGCGGATGACATACAACCTGGTCGACCTGCCGCTCGTGGTGGCGGGCAAGACCGGGACGGCCGAGTTCGGCCTGCCCGACAAGAACGGTCACCTGCCCTTCCACCACTGGTTCGTTGGGTTCGTTCCCAAGAACGGTGACGTCAGCAAGCCGGACTCGCAGCTGGCGGTCGTCGGCTTCATCTACAACGTGCCCGCCCTGGGCAACCCGGCGACCGAGATGGTCAAGTACTTCCTCCAGCTGCACTACGGGATCAAGCAGGACTACCGCAACTTCTACCTGATGAAGCCGGGCTGATGTACGGACGTGCTGTGGCCGCCGCAGACATGACCCGGGGGCCGAGCCCGGCGCCCGCCAGGCGGGGCGCTGGCTGATGGGCGTGCTGCGGGCCGAGCCGGCCAAGGTTCGACGCTGGCCCTCGGAGTCGGTGGGGCTCGCCTGGCGAGCGTACGACGTCCAACTGACCGTCTACGCGGTGCTCCTGGCCGTGATCGGGCTGGCCATGGCCTACAGCAACAGCGCGGCCGGCAGCGGCTCGGTCCTCGACAGCGGCTCCACGTTCACCCGGGGCCTCATCTGGGCCCTGCTGGCCGCGGTCGTCTTCGTGGTTGCCACGGCCTTCGACTACAAGTGGCTGAAGACCTTCGCCTGGCCGCTCTACTTCGTGAACCTGGGCCTGCTCGGCGTGAGCCTCGTGATCGGCTCGGGCGTCGGCGGCTCGGCCCGCTGGGTCAGCGTGCTGGGCTTCCAGTTCCAGTTCAGCGAGCTGGCCAAGATCCTGATGATCGTGGTCCTGGCCAACTACCTGGCCCGCCGCGAGGCAAAGCTCGACTCGCTCGCGGGCATCCTGGGCGCCTGCCTGCTGGTCGGGCCGCCCTGGATCCTGGTCATGCTCCAGCCCGACCTGGGGACGTCCCTGGTCCTGTTCGCCATCCTGGCCGGAATGCTCTTCATGTCGGGGGCCAGCCTTCGCTGGCTGGGGATCCTGGCCCTCGTGGCCGTCGCGGCGGCACCGATCGCCTGGACCCACGTCCTCCGTGACTACCAGCGCCAGCGCCTGATCAGCTTCCTCGATCCCTCGGCCGACCCACTCGGCTCCGGCTACCAGCTGCTCCAGTCACAGATCGCCGTCGGCTCCGGCGGCTGGATGGGCAAGGGGCTGACGAACGGGACGCAGAACCAGCTGGACTTCCTGCCGGTCCAGACCACCGACTTCGTCTTCGCGATCCTGGCCGAGGAGCTCGGGTTCGTCGGGGCGATCGTGGTCCTGGGGCTCTTCGTGGCCCTCCTCTGGCGGATCCTCCAGGGTGCCTGGCGCTCCCGCGACCCGTTCGGGCTGCTGGTCGGCAGCGGGATGGCGTCCATGATCCTCTTCCAGCTGTTCGTCAACATCGGGATGGTGATCGGGATCATGCCGATCACCGGCATCCCGCTCCCCTTCGTCACCCACGGCGGCGCCTCGCTGGTGAGCCTGGCGGCCGGGCTCGGCATCATCCAGAGCATCAACATCCGCCAGGCGCGGGCGGAATGGTGACGGGCGCGCCGCGCCTCCGTGCCCTTCGAGCGATACGCACGAACCGGGGGCCTCTGCCATCGTGCCCCGACCGCGGGGCGGTAGACTCCACGGCCCGGCGCCCGCCGACGGTGCGACCTCGATGACTCGATGACGTCCACACCCAGCCGCCCGGCTGCCCCTGCCCCTCGGGACCCGGCGTCGCCCGCCTACCATGCGCCTCGCCCCGTGGCGGGCGCGCTCGTGGGCCGCATCCTCGGCCGGGTCCAGAAGCCCGGCCGGTATGCCGGAGGGGAATGGAATTCCGTGGCCAAGGAGTGGGCGGACGTCGCGCTCAAGTGGTGCTTCGCCTATCCGGAGCTCTACGAGATCGGGATGAGCAATCTCGGCCTCCGGATCCTGTACGAGGTCGTCAACGATCGGCCCGATCGACTGGCCGAGCGGTGCTTCGCACCCTGGTTGGACCTTCAGGCCGAGCTGAACCGGGACCACGTGCCGCTCTGGAGCCTCGAGACGCGGCGAGCGCTCCGGGAGTTCGACGTGCTGGGCTTCAGCCTGGGCTACGAGCTGACCTACACGAACCTGCTCGACATGCTGGCCCTCGGTGGGATCGGGCTCACGACGGCGGAGCGGGCACCTGACGACCCGCTGGTGATCGCGGGTGGGACCACGACGCTGAACCCGGAGCCGATCGCCGACCTCCTCGACGCCGTGGTCCTCGGGGAGGGCGAGGACGTCGTGCTCGAGATCTCCGATGCGCTGGAGCGCCTTGGCTGGCACCGCCGCGGGATCGGTCCCGACGGCCGGCCCTGGCGCGGCGTCGCCCGACCCGAGGCGCTGCGGGCCCTGGCGGCGATCCCCGGGGTCTACGTGCCGAGCCTCTACCGGCCGCACTACCGGGCGGACGGCAGCTGCGCCGGGGTGGAGCGGTACGACGATCGCGTCCCGGAGCGCGTCGTCCGCCGGATCGCGGCCGACTTCGAGACGAACGTGCGAGGGATCCGCCAGCTCGTCCCGAATATCGGCATCGTCTTCGACCGCGCCCAGATCGAGGTCATGCGCGGCTGCACCCGCGGCTGCCGCTTCTGCCAGGCGGGGATGCAGTACCGGCCCCTCCGGGAACGAGCGCCGCAGGTGGCCCTCGCCGGAGCGGAGGCGATCCTGGCCGCGACCGGCTACGAGGAGATCGGCCTGACGAGCCTCTCGACGGCCGACTACACCTACGTCAAGGAGGTCGCCACGGGACTCCACCGGCGGCACCCGGAGCTGACGGTCTCGCTGCCCAGCACGCGGGTGGACGCCTTCACGGTGGAGCTGACGGACAGCATCGAGCGGGGACGGCGGGCCGGCTTCACCTTCGCCCCCGAGGCCGGCACCCAGCGCCTGCGCGACGTCATCAACAAGGGCGTCGGCGACGACGAGATCGCCCGCTGTGCCGACCTCGCCTTCAGCCGCGGCTGGACCACCCTGAAGCTCTACTTCATGATCGGCCTGCCGACCGAGACGCTCGCAGACGTGCTGGGGATCGCCGCCATCAGCCGGCAGGTCCTGGAGATCGGCCGGCGCTATCACGGCAACCGGGCGCTGGTGAAGGTGAACGTGAGCACGTTCGTGCCCAAGGTGCTGACCCCGTTCGTCTGGTGCGGCCAGGACAGCAGCGAGGAGATCGAAGCCAAGGTCCGGGCGCTGCGCCAGGCGCTGCGCGGGAGGGGGCTCGATCTCTCCTGGCACGACCCCCGCAACTCGCTCCTGGAGGCGGCCCTGAGCCGCGGCGACCGTCGCCTCAACCGGGTTGTCCGGCGGGCCCGGGAGAAGGGCGCCCGCTTCGACGCCTGGGACGAGGAGTTCCGCTTCGACGCCTGGCTGGAAGCTTTCGCGGAAGCGGGCCTCGACCCGCGCTGGTACGCCCAGCGCGAGATCCCGCTCGACGAGCCCCTGCCCTGGGAGCACCTCGACGGCGGCGTCACGCGGCGGTTCCTGGAGGTCGACTTCCGGCGCTCCCGGTCGGGCAGGACCGCGGAGGACTGCCACTGGGGGCCCTGCTACAACTGTGGCATCCCGGCGGCGACCGGCTTCGCCTGCCAGACAGGGGAGGAGGGGCCGCGCCAGATGCTCGTCCAGGTCGAGCCGGCCTCCGGGCGGCGGCGCTGGCAATACGTGGGGCCACCCGGCGACGCCCGGCGGAGGGACGGGCCGGCGGAGTACGCTGGAGCCGCCGGTTCGGCCGGGACCGGGCGGCCGGAGGCGATCGCGGAGCCGCCGGGGACGGGCCGGCAGAGCTGGCCGTACCGGTTGCTGGGGACGGACGTGCAGTCGAAGAACGCGGGCCTGGCAGGTCTCGCGTCGCTGGTGGAGGCGGCCGGCGGCGAGCGAGGGGGATGATCGGTGCCAACGCGATCGCCGTTGCGTCGGGCACCCCCGTCCTCGACCTGATCCGCACCTTCGTCGTCCTGCTCGCGGTCGTCGCCCTGGTCGAGATCGTCGCCCGGCGGACCCCGCTGCCGACGACCGTCATCCTGCTCGTCGTGGGCCTGGCGGTCGGCCTGCTGGCCCCCGTCCGCTTCGAGTTCACCCCCCAGCTCGTGCTCACGGTCCTCCTCCCGGGCCTCGTCTTCGAGGCGGCCTACGACATGGAGGCGGCTCGCCTGCGCCACGTCCTCACGCCGGTTTTCCTCCTGGCGGTGCCGGGGGTCCTGATCGTGGCCGGGGCCGTGGCCGTCGTCCTGAATGCGGCGGCCGGCCTCCCGCTCCGGGAGAGCACGGTCGTCGGGGCGATGGTCGCCGCGACGGACCCGGTGGCGGTGGTGGCCGCTTTCCGGCGGTTGCCCGCTCCGCGCTCGCTGGCCGTGCTGGTCGAGGCCGAGAGCCTCTTCAACGATGGAACCAGCATCGTTGCGTTCGGCCTGGCGGTGGCAGCCCTCTCGGTCCCGATCGATCCCGCCGGGGCTGCCGTCTCCTTCGTCGGCACGATCGTCCTCAGCATCCTGCTCGGTGGCGCGACCGGGCTCCTTGTCTCCCGGGCCATCACCCTGGTCGACGACCGGGCGATCGAGGCGACCGTCTCGATCGTGCTGGCCTACGGCACCTACCTGCTGGCCGACGCGCTGGGCCAGTCGGGCGTCATCGCCACGGTCGTGGCCGGCCTGGCGTTCGGGACCTACGGCCGGAGCATCGGGATGACCGAGCGGACCGTGGAGGCCCTCGACGTCGTCTGGGACCTCCTGGCCTTCATCCTGACGGCGTTCGCCTTCCTGGTCGTCGGCATGGGCATCACTCTCGATGGGCTGGGGAGGGCGCTGGTGCCGGGCGCCTGGGCGATCGCCGCGGTCCTCCTGGCCCGGGCGGCGATCGTCTACGGCCTCGTCGGGGGCTGGCGGCTGCTGTCGCGCGGCGGCGGCGGGCCGAGGCCCGTCGCCCCACGCTGGCTCCACGTCCTCTTCTGGGCCGGCCTGCGCGGTGCCGTCACGGTCGCCCTGGCCCTCTCGTTGCCGCTCGACCTGCCGGACCGGCAGCTGCTGCAGGGGATCACCTTCACCGTGGTTCTCTTCACGCTCCTGGCCCAGGGCACCACGGCCGGGCTGCTGATGGAGCGGACCTGGGTCGGCCCGGAGGCGGCCGCCGGGCCCTGAGGGAAACGCTCACCGACCGACGTTCGGCTCAGGGCCCCCGAGCTTCGGGATTCGCAGGCCCCGCGCCCTCAGCGGCGGCGGAAGAGGCCTTGGCGGGCAGCCCGCTCGGCCTCGGCCGACCGGCGGCGGCCGAGCCGCCGCAACAGGCCGTCGATCTCGTCGCGGTACGGGCGTCCGATCGGCATCCGGTCCAGCCATTCGAGGAAATCGGGATCGGCCCGGGCGACCTGGCCGAGCGACCAGCCCGCGTAACGGCCGAAGCTGAGGACGCTTCCCGACGCCTGGCCGCCGGGCGGCCCCGCGGCCCCGAACCCTTCGGGCCGGCGCATGGTCGCCGGATCGTAGCCGCCCCCGATCGACGACCGGCCGGACGTCCAGTCGCGCGAGACCTCCTCGCCGCCGGAAGGGGAGCCCTGGTCGGCTCGATCGTGCGCTCCGATGCCCCGGCCGCCGGTCCCCGGGCGTCCGTCGCCGGAGGCGGGCCCGCCGGCGGACCGTGGCGCCGGCCGCGGCTGGGTCCGCTCGCCGGCCGACGTTCGTGCCGTCCCGGCCGTTCGGGCGCCGGCGGCGCGCTCGCGATCCAGCAGTGCCCGGCGGGCGGGATCCCGCAGCACCTCCCAGGCCGCGTTGAGCTCGGCCATCCGGGCCGCGCTCTCCGGACCGGGGGCAAGGTCCGGGTGGTGCTTCTGGGCGAGACGCCGGTAGGCGGCCTGGATCACGTCGATCTCCGCCTCGGGGTCGACCTGCAGGACCTTGTACGGATCGCGGCCCGGCCCGCGCCCGTCGGGGGGCTCAGGCATCGCCGGGCTGGCGCGGCCGGTCGTCGGAGCCCCGGCTCGCCACGGCTGCGACCGGCTCCTGGCGCGCCGGCCAGTCCACGACCGTCGACGCGGCCCCCGGGCGCGGCGCGGCGGCCGCGGCCTGCTCGCCCCGCCCGCCGACAGAGGCCGCCCGGTCCACTGCCCCAGCCTCCGGGAGCGGGCCCGTCGGCGCGGGAACGGCCGGGGACGGCGCCGCCTCGCTGAGCCGGTGGAACAGGTAGCGGAACACGTCGCGGCCGGCGGCGGTGATCGGGAGGGCGAGGATCGCCCCGACCAGGCCGCCGATCGCGGCGCCGAGGATGAGGGCGAACATCACCACGCTCGGGTGGAGCCGGACGGCGTCACCCTGGATCTTGGGGACCAGCAGGTAGTTCTCCACCTGCTGGACGACGAAGTAGAGGATCGCGACGGCGACGACGGCGGGGATCGAGACGGTCAGCGCCAGGAGCCCGGTGGGGATGGCCGAGAGGATCGGGCCGATGATCGGCAGGAGCTCGAAGACGCCGGCGACGATCGCCAGCAGGAGGGCGTAGCGTCCGAACAGGGGATCGACGACCGTCGAGAGCACCAGCAGGCCGATGTAGGTGAACACGCCGACGGTGAAGCCGAGGAAGAGCAGGCCGCGAAGCCACTGGCCGATCACGCGGTCGGTGATCCCGATCAGGGCCCAGACGTCGGCCCGCCAGGCCTCCGGGAGGGCCCGATCGAGCCTGGCCGCCAGGGCCGGCCGGTCGCGCAGCAGGTAGAAGGCCCAGACCGGGATCACCAGGTAGCCGAAGAGCGACGCGATCAGGCCGGCGATCGATCCGAAGACGGGCAGCAGGACGGTGGGGTCGAAGCTCCCGCTCTTGCCCAGGCCGCTGATGGCCTGGTCGACGATCTGGCGGATCTCGGGCGGCAGGGCCAGGCCCCGGTAGGCCGCCGTCAGGTGCTGCAGCTGGCGATCGATCTCGTTCAGGTAGCGGGGCAGTCCGCTGGCGAAGGCGCTCATCTGCTGGACCAGCGGCGCGAGCAGGACGTTGGCGCCCTCGATCAGCACGAACAGGGCCGTCCCGTAGACGAGCAGGACCGCCAGCCAGCGGGGCAGGTAGAGCCGCGAGAGGAACTCGACGGGCGGGTCGAGCAGGTAGACCAGCAGCAGCCCCAGGACGAACGGCGGCAGGACGTCGCGCCCGAGATAGAGGATCCCGGCCAGGACGGCCAGGCCGGCAATCAGCAGGGCGACCCGCGGCGTGGGCGGCCGCAGGCGGCGATCCGGGCCGACCTGGCCTGAGGCGCGGCCCGCCGAGGTGGCTCCGGTCGATCCGTCGGCGGATCCGGGAGCCGCGCCGGCGCGGGGCTGGGCGAAAGGCTCCATCGTGGGGCAGACTAGCAGACCGGATGAGGGCAACGGCCGATCGAGGACGGTTCGCGCCGCCGCATCGCCGCGGCGCGGGTCCGGGGTGGGCGGCATGCGCTTGCCGGCGCCGCGGCCGGTCGGCGGTCAGGGAGGGAAGGTGAGCGAGGTCCGCCAGCGCTGGCGGCTCGTCTTCCGGCGCGGCGAGGAAGCCCGCTTCCTGGCCCACCTCGACGCGGTCAAGCTCTGGGAGCGGGCCTTCCGGCGCGGCCGCATCCCGATCGCAACGACGGAGGGGTTCAACCCGCGACCGCGCCTGATCTTCGCGGCTCCGCTGCCGCTGGGCATGCTCGGCGAGCGCGAGCTGGCCGACCTCTTCCTCTCGGAGCGGCTGACGCTGCCCGATCTTCGCGGCCGGCTGCGGCGCGACCTGCCGCGCGGCTACGAGCTGGTCGACCTGGAGGACGCCTGGGTCGGCGCTCCGTCGCTGGCGAGCCGGCTCGTGGCGGCCGACTATCGCCTCACGGTCGGTGGGGCCGCGCCGGCCGCCCTTGCCGCCGCGGCGGACGGCCTGCTCGGAGCCGAGCGGCTGGAGCGCGCGCGCCAGCGCGAGACGAAGGCGGTCGCCTACGACCTGCGGCCGCTGATCGAGCGGATCGCGGTCGAGGAGCCGGACGCGTCGGCTCGCCCCGACGTTCCGGGCTCGGCTCGGGCAGGCCTCTGGATGCGGCTCCGACACCGCCAGGAGGGCGGCATCGGCAGGGCGGAGGAGGTGCTCACGGCCCTCGCCGAGCGGCTGCCGGCGGCAGGGCCGCCTCTCGAGATCCTGGTGGCCGTCCGCGAACGGCTCTGGCTCGCAGGGGAGGCGCCCCAGGCAGGTCCGGGGCGCGATGATCCAGGGAGCCTGCCGGCCGCCCGTCCTGCGCCCATCGAGATCGACGCCTGAGGCGGGCCGCATCCCGCCGGGAGAACCAAACCTCATGCTCGCTCGTCTGGACAGTCGATGCGAGCGCGACTCGATGGTCGGTCAATCGCGTGGCCGGAGGGAGGGCTGGTCGGGACCGTGACGACGGAGACCGAGCGCCGCTTCCTGGAGCTGGCCGGCCATGAGCTCGACCGTGCCTACCGCCTGGCGGGCCTGATCCTCGGCGACGCCCACGAAGCGGAGGACGCGACCCAGGATGCCCTGCTGCGTGCCTGGCGCTCGGCCGCCACCCTCCGCGAACCGGCCGGCTTCCAGGCCTGGTTCGACCGGATCCTGGTCAATGTCTGTCGCGACCGGTTGCGACGCGTCCGACGCGTCCGCTTCATCGTCCTGGACGGGGCGCTCGACGCCGCCGCCGCTCTCGATCCGTTCCGCTCCGTGATCGATCGCGACGAGGCCCTCCGGGCGCTGGCCGTCCTCGATGACGAGGAGCGAACCGTCGTCGTGCTCCACTACTGGGCCGACCTGACACTGGTCGCCGTCGCAGAGCACCTGGGCCTGCCGCTCGGCACCGTGAAGTCACGCCTGCACCGCGCCCTCCAGCAGATGGAGCGGCACCTCGAGATGGCCCTGCCGCGGCAAGGAGGCGGATCGTGAGCGAGGACCTGGAACGCCGCCTCCGTCATGCGCTCCACTCCGCCCCGCTGCCGGATGCGCCACCCGCGCTCCGCACGACGCTCGACGGGCTGCCCGCCCGCGGCCCCGCCCGCGCGGCCCGCCGCCGACGCCAGGTCGGTCGGCTTGTCACGGGCCTGGCCGCGGTCGCGATCATCGCTCTGCTCGTCGCCTGGCTGCCCGGCCGCCTGAGCGGCCCGGCCGTCTCGCCGTCGCCGACGGCCCCTTCGCCCGCGCCGACAACGGCGCCCACTGGCGCGCCGTTCGCGGGGATCCGCTGGACCGAGGCGGCCCGGACGGGCGGCCCGGACTCGCCCTTCCTGGACGGCGACACGGTCATGGCCGGGACTGCCTGGCAGGGCGGCTTCGTCCTGGTCGGCAATGCCGACCGCGGCCAGCGGGCGGTCGTGTGGACGGCGGCCGACGGCCTGGCCTGGCAGCGCGACGAGAGTGGACCGGACTTCTCGACGAGCGTGCTCCAGACGGTCGTGCCCATCGCAGGCGGACTCCTCGCGGTCGGCACGGCCACCGCGGGCGACTCCGCCTGTGCCGGGGGCGTGTTCGGCTGCAACCCCGCCTTCCCGATCCGGCTGTGGACCTCGAAGGACGGGCGCACCTGGCAGCGGCTGCCCGACGCGTCGATGGCGCCGTTCGGTCGGGCCCAGATCCTCTCGGTGGCCGCGGGCCCGGCTGGTGTGCTGGCGGCCGGCGACCAGGTGCCGGTGACCGGTGATCCGAAGCCGATGATGTGGACGTCGGGCGACGGCCGGACCTGGCGCGCCGCCCCGCAGTTCGCCGGCGCCTTCCCGGGGGCCGTGGTGGACGCGGTTGCCGGCTCGTCGCTCGGCTTCGTGGCAGTCGGCCGCCGGTTCGGGCAGGGTCCGTCGGCGCTCGGGGGTGCGTGGTTCTCGACCGACGGGTCGTCCTGGACGGAGGCGAAGGAGGTGCCGGGCGGACCGCCCGAGCTGACGTTCGTGGTCGCGGCCGCGGGCGGTCTGGTGGCCGGGGGCTCGACCGGGACCCGCTCCATCGTCTGGTCGCAGGATGGGCGAGTCTGGCGGCCGGCCGACCAGGCGGCCGTCCCCTTCGCGCTCGGCGGATCGGGGCCGACCCTCCTGTCCGATGGGGGACGCATCCTGGCCCTCGGCTTCGACGCGGGGGGGGCGCCGGGCGCCTGGACATCGGGTGACGGCAGCGCCTGGCAGGTCGTGCCCCAGCGGGGGGCTCCCACGCTGGATGGTTCCGGGTTCGGCGTCCTGAGCTCGGCCGGCGCGCTTCTCGTCGAGCCGGCGGGCGCCGGTGGTTCCGGCCAGACCGTGCTCTGGTTCGGGGCGTGGTCCGTCCCGCCGTCCGTGCAGCCGTCACCGAGTCCCAGCGGACCGCCGCCGGGGACGCCGGCCACGGTGACCAGCCGGCCGCCCGCCCCGGACCTGTTCAGCCTCGGCTTCGCCGGCACGTCGCACGGCTGGGCGGGCGGTGCCGGTCTGATCCTCGCCACGTCCGACGGGGGCGCCACCTGGCAGCGGCAGTGGTCGGGGAGTGATTCGGTTGTTGAGATCGAGGCCCTGGACGAGCGCGATGTCTGGGCCGTCGCGGCGTCGGCGACAGCGACCGGGGCATCCGTCCGCAACCGGCTGCTGGTGACGACTGACGGCGGGGCGAGCTGGGTCGCCCTCCCGCTGACCCGCCAGGTGACCGGCCTGGACGTCGTCGGCCCCGGCGATGCCTGGGCCATCGACGCGGCGGGTGGCCCCGGGCCTGGCACGCTGGTGCATACGACCGACGGCGGCCGGACGTGGAGCCCGCTCTCCGTCGGCGCGGTCGGCTCCGTCTGTTTCGCCGACGCGCTCCACGGCTGGGCCGCAGGGGCGCGCGTCCTCCGCACGACCGACGGCGGGCGCTCATGGCAGGCGGTCTCCGCGACGTTCCCGGCCTGGGCCGGCGGCGACACCACCCTCCGCTGTTCGGGTTCGGCGCTGTGGCTCTTCCAGGGCGCACTGGGCGGCGCCACCGGCAACGTCAACTACGCCGGCTATCGCTCGACGGACGGCGGCGCCCACTGGACGCAGGTGCTCGGCAACCCGTACTTCCCGGGAACCCCGGCGGGTGTGGGCTCCGCCGACGCCGAGCCCGGCCCGTTCGCGGCGCCGGACGGCTCGACGGCCGTCGAGCTCGGCGCCAGCCCCAACGCTCTGGAGGTCTCGGTCACGGTGACTCGTGACGGGGGGGCCACCTGGAAGAGCGTCCCGATCACCGGCGTCGGCCTCGAGGCGACCGCGCTGGCCGCCCCGGACCCGACGCACCTGTGGATCGCCGGGACCGGGTGGGGGCTCGGTGGCTACCTCCTGGCCAGCGCGGACGGCGGGCAGACCTGGCGGCAGCAGTGGCCGACCGCCTCGCCCGCGCCGGTCGGCGACATCGCCTTCGTCCGCACGTCGCTCGGCTACGGCGTCGGCCTGCCCGGCGACGCTCGGGCGTTCGTCCGCACGACCGACGGCGGGAGCACCTGGACGAGGGCCGCAGAGTTGCCCGACGGCATCGGGGGCTACAACGCGCATGTCCTCTCCTTCGCCGATGCCGCCCATGGCTGGATCGTGACCGCCACGGGGCATCTCCTGGCAACCGATGACGGCGGGGCGACCTGGCGCCAGCTGCCCGATCCCGCCGGCTCTTCACCGATCGTCGGAAACGGCCCGGTAACGCAGGCGGCGCTGGCCGATTCGCGGCACGGCTGTGTCGCCGCATCCGTCGGAACGGGCGCCCAGCTGCTCGAGGCCACGTCGGACGGTGGTGCCACCTGGCAGCCGGCGGCGGGCTCCGACGTGCTGGCCTGCGCCGAGGGCACCATCGGGATCCGGCTGCTCGCCTCGTTGAGCAGCCTCAGCCCGGGATCGCCGACGCTGCCGCACCTGGCGGCGGTGACCGGGCAGTCCGACGCGTGGGCGACCGTCGTCGACGGGGCGCTGGCGGTGACACACGATGGCGGGGCCACGTGGACCAGCCTCGTCTGGCCCGCCAGCCCCCGCAGCCCGGATCCAATGGCCTTCAGCGGGCCGTTCGAGCTCTCGTTCGTCGATTCGGCCAACGGCTGGATGCTCGCCAACGACCACCGCCTCTACCGCACGACCGATGGCGGCCGAAGCTGGACCCAGCTTCCGGGCGGTGGGAGTTCGCCCGGGTCCTGAGGCCCGGGCCCGCCTTGACAGCCTGCCCGACGGCGGAGTACCACATTCGCCTCACCGTCCAGAGCAGCGGTCGACCGGCGCTGGAGGAGCCGTCGGCCAGCCTCGCGCCAGCCTCGCGACGCGTGTCCGCTCACGCCATGCCTGCGTCTTCTTCGCGCATGGAGGTTCTCCGATGCACCTGCCACCTCCGCGATCCCTCGCCCGCGTTCGGGCGTTGTCGGCCTCGGTTGCCCTGGCCCTGACCACGCTCGGCGCCGCGCCGGCACTGCCGGTTGCCCAGGCCGCGGTCTTGCAGCCGACGGTCTCGGACTACGCCTTCGTCGCCTCGAGCGAGACGCCGCCGACCGAGGCCCAGTGCCTCGCGATCGGGCGGCGCTGCTTCACGCCCCAGGGCTTCTGGGGCGCCTACAACCTGAACCCCCTCTACGCGGGTGGGTTCGACGGCAGCGGCGTCACCGTGGCGATCGTCGATTCCTACGGCAGCGACACGATCGCCCATGACCTGCACGTCTTCGACGCGGCCTTCGGCCTGCCGCCGATGTGCGGCGAGGAGGGCGTCACCTGCGCCCCGGGCATGCCGACCTTCAAGCGGATCAGCCTCCAGGGCACCCCGGCCACCGTCCAGCAGCCCGGCAACGGCACGGGCCTGGAGAACAAGGCGGCCTGGTCGCTGGAGGTCTCGCTCGACGTGGAGAGCGTCCACTCCTTCGCGCCCGGCGCCAACATCCTGCTGGTGACCACGCCGACGGCCGAGACGCTCGGCGTGCAGGGCTTCCCGACCATGATGAACGCCGAGCAGTACGTGGTCGACCACCACATGGCGAGCGTGATCAGCCAGAGCTTCGCCTCCACCGAGGAGGCGTTCGGCAGCACCCAGTCGCTGATGAACCTTCGCCACGCCTTCGTCTCCGCCGCGGCGGACGGGGTGACCGTCCTCGGTTCCTCCGGTGACGGTGGGACCGCCAACGGGACCAAGACGCCGGTCCGCCAGGGCGGCACGCTCATCCCTTACCCGACGGTCAACTGGCCGGCCTCCGACCCGCTGGTGACCGGGGTCGGCGGCACCTACCTCTGCACGGACCCGGCCAGCACCACGGCCCGCGTCGTGGACAGCACCGATCCGCCGGCGGCCTGCAAGGCCCATCCCGGTGTCGCGGAGGTCGGCTGGGTCGCCGCCGGCGGCGGCTTCAGCCACGTCTTCGCTCGGCCCTCCTACCAGGACAGCCTGCCGGCCGGCTCGACCTCGATCGGCGCCATGCGCGGGGTTCCCGACGTGGCGTCCGAGGCCAGCGCCCTGACCGGCCCGCTCGTCTACGACACGAACGCCGGCCTCGGCGGCCTGAGCAACGCCGGCTCGGGTGGCTGGTTCATCATCGGCGGCACCTCCGTCGCCTGCCCCCAGTGGGCCGGCATGGTCGCGATCGCCGACCAGATCAACGGCGGGGGCCTGGGCCTGATCAACCCGGCGCTCTACAAGATCGGCTCGAATCCGACGCGGTACGCGAACGACTTCTTCGACGAGACGACCGGCCTGAACCAGACGGTCGCCTCGATTCCCGGCTACCCGGCGACGGCCGGCTGGGACCCGGTGACCGGCCTCGGCTCGGCCAACGCGGCCAACCTGCTGCCGGACCTGGTGAACGCCGTCCACGGTCACTAGGCGCAGCGGACGCTGGGGCCGGCGACGCGTCCTCGCCGCCGGCCCCAGGCCGCCGTTCGGCCGACCTTCGCACCCTGGACGGCGCCGGGCCTGCGTTTGACGCTGGCCCGGGAGGGCCGTACACTCCCTCTTCGCGCCCCGGCCACGCCGGGCGCTGATTCTGTCATGCTCCGCGGCATCTCCCGCGGCCGGCGCCTCCGCCGGCACCACCCCGAGGGCCCATGTACGCAGTCATCGAGACGGGCGGCAAGCAATACCGCGTCGAGCTCGGCACCGAGCTGGCGGTGGAGCTGCTCGACGTCGAGCCCGGCCAGGATATCACCCTGGACCGCGTCCTCCTGGTCGCCGACGGCGACCGTGCCGCGGTCGGCCGGCCGCTGGTAACCGACGCCGCCGTCAGCGCCGAGGTGCTCCGGCAAGACCGCGGCAAGAAGGTCGTCGTCTTCAAGTACCGGCCGAAGGCTCGCTCGCGGGTCAAGAAGGGTCACCGCCAGGAGCAGACCGTTCTCCGCATCACGGACGTCCGTTTCGACGGCCGCAGCGCGGCCCAGGAGGCCGCCCGGCAGGAGGAGGCCGTCAAGACCGAGCGCCAGCGGCTCGAGGAGGCAGCCGCGCGACAGGCCGCCGAGGATGCCGCCCTGGCGGCCAAGCTCGCCGCCCGGACGCCGGCCAGGACAGTCGAGGGCGAGGAGGAGGCCGCGGTCCCGCGCCGCAGTCGAGCCGGGAGGGCGGCCGCCCGGCCCGCCGCACCGGAGAAGCCGGCGACGCCCGAGAAGCCGGCGAGGCCCGAGCCGCCGGAGACAGCCGAGCCGGCCGAGGAGGCGCCGGCCGCGAAACCCGCCTCCCGCCGCCGGGCCGCCAGGGCCGCTCCCGCCTCCCAGGAGACGGTCGGCCACGCCGAGCCCGAGACCGCGGCCGAGCCCGAGCCACCTTCGGCCGCCGATGAATCACCCAGCCCGGCCCCCAAGCGGCGTCGGGCCAAGAAGGACGAGTAGCCCCCATGGCCCACAAGAAAGCCGGCTCCAGCTCGAAGAACGGACGCGACAGCGTCGGCCAGCGGCTGGGCATGAAGGCCGGTGACGGCCAGTTCGTGACCGCCGGCTCGATCATCGTCCGGCAGCGCGGCATGACCTTCAAGGCAGGCACTGGGACCGGCCTGGGCCGGGACTACACCGTCTTCGCCACCCTGGACGGTACCGTCCACATCGAGCACGAAACCCGAGACAAGAAGCGCGTCCGCGTCGAGGCGCTCGCCGGCGAGGCCTGACCTCGTCGCCGGGACGTCGACCGGACCCGACCGACGGCCACCGCCGGGCCAGCCGCCCGGACGGAAGGCGTCGGAGGAGATACAAGTGAAGCCGAAGATCCACCCCAAGTACTTCCAGGCGCAGGTCACCTGCGCCTCGTGCGGCACCACGTTCACCGTCGGGTCGACCCGGCCCGAGCTCCGGGTCGATGTCTGCAGCAACTGCCACCCGTTCTTCACCGGCAAACAGACGATCATCGACACGGCGGGCCAGGTGGAGCGGTTCCAGCGTCGCCTGGAGCGCGCCGAACGCGCCTGATCCGCCCCGTCGCGACCGCCCTGGCGGCGGCCCGCGGCGGACCGGCCGCGGCCGGCCGGGCGACCGCCGCTAGAATCCCCGCCATGGCCCGCACTTCCTACGGCGGCCAGGCGCTCATCGAGGGCGTCCTGATGCGCGGTCGCGACGCGCTCGCCGTGGCCCTCCGCCATCCGGACGGGGGGATCGTCTGGGCCACGGAGCGCCTCGACACCGGCTTTCGATCCGGCCGCTGGGCCCGCCTTCCTCTTCTCCGCGGCCTGGTCGTCCTGTGGGACACCGTGGTCGTGGGAACCCGCTGGCTGGTCCGCTCGGCGAGCGTGGCCGCCTCGGAGGAGGGCGTCGAGCTCGGCGGCGCCGCCGTCGCCCTGATGCTCGTCGTGACGCTCGCGGCCGGGATCGGCATCTTCTTCCTGCTCCCCCTCTTTCTTGCCGCCGTCACCGTCGGGCGGGTCGACAGCGGGCTCGGCGAGCGTCTGGCCGAGGGCGCCTTCCGCGTCGGCCTCTTCATCGGTTACCTGCTGCTGGTGGCCCGCACCGCCGATGTCCGGCGGGTCTTCCAGTACCACGGCGCCGAACACATGACGATCCACGCCCTGGAGCACGGCGAGCCACTCGTCCCGGCGGCGGTCCGCAGATATCCGACGGCTCACCCGCGTTGCGGGACCGAGTTCCTGGTCGTGGTCATCATTCTGTCGATCCTGGCCTTCTCCCTGGTGGGGAGCCAGGATCCCCTGGCCATGGTCGTCAGCCGGATCCTGCTGATCCCGGTCATCGTCGCCGTGAGTTACGAGTTGCTGCGGTTCACCGCTCGCCATCGCGACCATCGGCTGGTCCGCTGGTTCGCCGCGCCGGGCATCTGGGTCCAGATGATCACCACCCGCCAGCCGACCGACGACATGATCGAGGTGGCCATCGTCTCGATGGAGCAGGCCCTGCTGGCCGACGGCGAGGCCGTGCCGGCGGGCTCGGCAGACCTGGAGCGCGAGCCGCTGGACGAGGCCGAGCGGCGCACCCGGGCGCGCTGGGCGGCGGAGGCGGCGGCCAGGACGGCTTCCCCGGCGGGGCCCGAGCCGCTCGTCGCCCCCGAGCCTGCGGGCGTCCCTGGCCCGCCGCTCGCCCCCGCGCCCTTCGTGCCCGACCCCCCGCCCGTGGCGCCCGGTCGCCCCGCCGAGGGCGACCTTCCGCGGGGTCGGCCGTGATCGACGCCAAGCTGCTCGACGTCACCCGGCAGTACGACGCCCTCCAGGCCGAGCTGGCCCGGCCGGAGAGCGCCTCCGACCCGGCGGCCCTCCGCCGCCTCGGCAGGGAGCTGTCGCGGCTGGAACCGGTCGTCGCGGCCTACCGCCACCTGGCCGACGTGCGCGTCGAGCTGGCCGGCGCCCGCGAGCTGCGGGACGGGAGCGGTGAGGACGAGGAGCTGCACGACCTGGCGCGCGAGGAGGTCCACCGCCTGGAAGCGGAGGAGGAGCGCCTGGTCGAGGCACTCAAGATGCTGCTCTTGCCCCGCGACCCCAACGACGAGCGCAACGTGATCATGGAGATCCGGGCCGGCACCGGCGGCGAGGAGGCCGCCCTGTTCGCCGCCGAGCTGCTCCGGATGTACCTCCGCTACGCCGAGCGCCACCGCTTCGGCGCGGAGCTCATGAATCTCAACGAGACCGGCATCGGCGGAGTGAAGGAGGCGATCCTCCGGCTGACCGGGGAGGGCGCCTACAGCCGCCTCAAGTACGAGGCGGGCGTCCACCGTGTCCAACGGGTCCCGGTCACGGAATCGAGCGGCCGGATCCACACCTCCACGGCCACCGTGCTCGTCCTGCCCGAGGCCGACGAGGTGGAGGTGCAGATCGACGAGGAGAAGGACCTCCGGATCGAGGTCAAGCGCTCGTCCGGGCCGGGCGGCCAGGGGGTCAACACGACGGATTCGGCCGTTCGGATCACGCACTGGCCGAGCGGCCTGGTGGTGGAGATCCAGGACGAGCGGAGCCAGATCAAGAACAAGGCCAAGGCGATGGCCGTCCTGCGAGCCCGCCTCCTCGAGCTCGAACAGGCCAGGCAGCGCGAGGCCGATTCGACACTGCGGCGGAGCCTGGTCGGAGGCGGCGAGCGATCGGAGAAGGTGCGCACCTACAACTTCCCCCAGGATCGGCTGACCGACCACCGGATCGGCCTGGACCTCCACAACCTGCCCGGCATCATGGACGGCGACCTTGACCGGCTCATCGACGCGCTGGCCACCAGCGAGCAGGCCGAGCGGCTCCGGGGGCTCCTCGTCGCCGAGGGGACGGGTGGCTGAAGCCTCCGCCGGCCCGGGAACGCCGCCCGGGATCCGCTTCCTGCCGGCCGGCCGGGAGGCGATCGTGCCGGCGACCCACCTGGGTGGCGTGGCGGTCCTCAAGCACGACAACCTCTACCTGGTGACGGACCGGGGCGGCGACATCCTGCCCGACGCGCGCGGCCTGGGCCTCTATCGCGACGACACGCGCCTCCTCTCCCGTTCCTCCGCTCGCCTCAACGGACTCCGCCCCACGGTCCTCCAGGGCTCGGCCGGCGGCGCGTATCGCGACCGGATCCGGCTCACCAACCCCGATCCGCCGGACGCCACGGCCGGAGCCGGGGCTGCGCCGGCGGCCGGAGCCGCCCGCCCGCCGATCCGCGGCTCGCTTGGGCTCAGCCGGGAACGCCTGCTGGCGGGCGCCCTCCGGGAGCGGCTGGAAGTCGTGAACTACACCGACCGCCCGGAGACGGTCACGCTCGAGCTGGAGCTGGCGGCCGACCTGGCCGACATCTTCGAGGTCCGCGGCTACTCGCGGCCCGGGCGGGGGGCCGCGGAGCCGATCGCCCTGTCGGCGGACCGAATCACCTTCGGCTCCGTCGGTCTGGACGGCTGGCGGCGGCGGACGTACGTGGCCTTCGACGAGCCGGGCGAGACGGGCCCGGCCGGCGACGCGGGCGGAGGCCGGGCCGTTGCCTCCTGGCGATGGCGGCTGGCCCCGGGCGAGGGACGCTCGCTCGGGTGGCTGGTCTGGGGCGACGAGGAGCGCGTGGAGGCGCCGCGGCGCCACCCGGGCTGGCGGGTCGGCGTGGGTGGTGACCGAGTGGTGACCCCGGGATCGGAGTCGACGGCGGCCGGGCCGAATGGAGCCCGTCGTCTCGCGCCCGCCGTCGCCGAGCCGTCCGCCCGTCGGCCGGCCTCGACCGTCTTCCCCGCTCCCCCGGTGGTCGACGATGAGATCCCGGCCGCCGCCGAACGCGCCTGGCGGGACGACGGCACCGCCGTCTCGACCGACGACGCGTCCTTCGACCGGATCCTCGAGCGGAGCGACGCCGACCTGCGCCTGCTGCTGACCCCCGGCCCGGGACCGGGGGAGCGCTACCTGGCGGCCGGCATCCCCTGGTTTTCCGCGCTCTTCGGCCGCGACGCGATCGTCACCGCCCTGCAGCTGCTCCCCTTCCGGCCCGGGCTGGCCGTCGAGACGCTGGCCGTCCTCGGCGCGCGGCAGGCCCGCGAGGTGGACGACCGGCGCGACGCCGAGCCGGGCAAGATCCTGCACGAGCTCCGCGTGGGGGAGATGGCCCGTTCGGGCGAGCTCCTCCAGACGCCCTACTACGGGAGCGTGGACGCCACGCCGCTCTGGCTGGTCCTGCTCGGCGCGACGTACGACTGGACCGGCGACCGGGGACTGGTGGAGCGGCACTGGCCGACCGCCCTGCGGGCCCTCGAGTGGATCGACCGCTGGGGCGACCGGGACGGCGACGGGCTCGTCGAGTACGGCCGCCGCACCGAGGAGGGGCTCCGCAACCAGGGCTGGAAGGATTCCACGGCTGCCATCCTGGATGCGGCCGGCCGCCCGGCCGAGCTCCCGATCGCCCTGGCGGAGGTCCAGGGCTACGTCTACGACGCGAAGCGCCGGCTGGCCCGCCTGGCCGGGCTCCTCGGGCAGCCGGAACTGGCCGCGCGTCTCGAGCGGGAGGCCGTCGAGCTGCAGCGGCACTTCGACGCCGCATTCTGGATGCCCGATCGCCGCTACTACGCCGGGGCGCTGGACGGCCGGAAGCGCCGGGCCGGCGCCATCACCTCCAGCCCCGGCCACGGCCTCTGGAGCGGGATCGTCCCGGCGGCACGGGCCCGCAGCGTGGCGGACCGGCTCCTCGCCCCGGGGCTCTTCTCCGGCTGGGGAGTCCGGACGCACGCCGCGGGCCAGCCGGGCTACAACCCGATGAGCTACCACGTGGGCTCGGTCTGGCCCCACGACACCGCCTTCATCGCGGCCGGCCTCAAGGCCCGCGGCTTCGGTGACCGGGCGGCCCTGCTCGCCGACCGCCTCTTCGAGGCAGCTCGGTCGTTCCCGGGCGACCGCCTCCCGGAGCTCTTCTGCGGCTTCGAGCGCGAGGCGGGATCGCCGCCGGTCCCGTACCCCGTCGCCTGTTCGCCCCAGGCCTGGTCGGCCGGGGCGCCGTTCCTGCTGCTCCAGGCGATCCTCGGGCTGAAGGCGCACGCCGACCGCGCGGCGCTGGAGCTGCGGCAGCCGCGCCTGCCCGACGGCGTCGAGCGGATGGTCGTCCACGGGCTCCGCGTCGGGGAGGCGTCGGCGGACCTTGTCCTCCGGCGCGCCGGCGTCACGACCGGGGTCGAGGTCGCCCGCCGAGTCGGCGACCTGACGGTCACCGTCCGCCCGTAGCGCCCGCCGGCCCCGATGTCGTCCGTCGCCACGCTCCTGCAGGAGGGGATCGCGCGGCTGCGTGCCGCGGGTTCGGAGACCCCGCGGCTGGACGCCGAGCTGCTGCTCGGCCACGCCCTCGGGGTCCAGCGGACCGGCCTCATCGCCCACCCCGAGGCGGAGGTGGGCAGCGGGCCGGCCCGAACGTACGCCGCCGGCCTCGCTCGCCGCGAGCGGGGCGAGCCGGTCGCCTACATCCGCGGCATCAAGGAGTTCTACGGGCTGGTCTTCGTCACCGACGGGCGCGGCCTGATCCCCCGCCCGGAGACCGAGCTGCTGGTCGAGCTGGCGGAGGGCGCGATCGCGGATCGGCTGGCGTCGGCGCCCCGGCCGGCGGGCTCGCCGCCGCTGCGGGTCGTCGACGTCGGCACGGGCACGGGCACGGTGGCCGTTGCCCTGGCCGTCCTGCTCCGGCGGCGCCGGATGGCGAGTCACGTGACGATCCTCGCCACCGACTGCTCGGGCGACGCGCTCGACCTGGCCCGCGAGAATGCGGTCGGCCACGGTGTCGCCGACCTGGTCGCCTTCGCCCGGGCCGATCTCGTGCCGCCGGAAGCGCGGGCTGACCTGGTCGTCGCCAACCTGCCCTACATCCCGTCGGCAGAGGTGGATCGGCTGCCCGTGGCGGCCTCGTTCGAGCCACGGGTCGCCCTGGACGGCGGCGAGGATGGCCTGGCCGCGATCCGCCGGCTCCTGGCCCGGCTCCCCGATCTTTTGGAGCCGGGCGGGCTGGCGCTGCTGGAGATCGGTGCCGACCAGGCCGTTGCCATGGCCGGCCTGGCGGGGACGCTGCCGGGCGGCTGGCGGAGCGAGCTCTTCCGCGACCTGGCGGGGCGGCCGAGGGTCGTGCGCCTGGAACGGCTGCCCTGATGACGGCCCCGCGCCTCCCGATCCGCCTGCTCGCCCTCGACATCGACGGGACCCTCGTCGGGGCGGATCTCGTCGTACCGGCGCGCACCCGCGCCGCCGTGGAGGAGGCGGTCTCCCGCGGCGTGGCGGTGGCCCTGGTGACCGGCCGGATGGCCAGCAGCGCCCGCGGCTTCGCCGACGCGCTGGGGCTGACCGGACCGCTCGTGGCCTGCCAGGGGGCGCTGATCCGCCTGCTGCCGCCGGCCGGCGATCCGCGCCTGGGCCGCCTGCTCCACCACGAGCCCCTGCCGGCCGCGGTCGCCCGGGAGGTCTGCGCCTGGAGCCGCGAGCAGGGGCTGGAGCCGCACCTGAACCACCTGGAGCGGCTGATCCTGCGGGCCGACGAGCCGAACGCGGCGGCCCACGCGCGCTACGTGGGCGGCCGGGCCCTGCTCGTCCCGGACCTGGTGGACTGGATCCGGCATCCCGTGACGAAGGTCGTCGCCGTGGCCGACCCGCCCCGTCCGGTGACGGTCACGTCGCTCGCCCGGGAGGCCTTCGCCGGCCGCGCCGAGGCCGTCATCAGCCACCCACGCTTCCTGGAGTTCCTGGCGCCCGGCGTCTCGAAGGGCCGGGCCATCCGCTGGCTGGCCCGCCGCTACGGCGTGCCGCTGGAGCAGACGATGGCGGTCGGCGACCAGTACAACGATCTCGAGATGATCGCGGAGGTCGGCCACGGCGTCGCCATGCCGAGCGCGCCGGCGGAGGTCCTGTCGATCGCTCGCTACGTCGCGCCCCCCCTGGCGGAGGAGGGGGCGGCCCGGATGATCGAGGAACTGGTCCTCGGCCGCGCGATCTCCGGTCGCCGCCGGCCGGTTCCCGAGGATCCCGCGGCGTCCGGCCCGGCGCCGGAGCCGCAGGTGCGGCGCGCGCGTCCCGCGCGGGGCGCAGGCGAAACGTGAGCGGGCGATGGGTGAGCCGGCGGTGACGGCCCGGCGGATCCCCGATGGGCCCGGGGCCCGGGCGGAGGCGGTCGTGGTGCTCCGGGCGGGGGGCCTGGTGGCCCTGCCGACCGACACGGTCTACGGGATCGCCGTGGCGCTCGACGCTCGGGACGGGCTGGCGCGCCTCTTCGCGGCCAAGGACCGGCCGCTGGATCGCGCGATCGTGCTCCTGGTGGACGACCTGGCCCAGGTTGCGGGGATCGCGGAGGTCTCCCCGCCGGCCCGCCTCCTGGCCGAGGCGCTCTGGCCAGGCGGCCTGACGCTCGTGCTGCGACAGCGACCGGATTCGGGCCTGCCGGCGGCTCTGACCGGTGGGCTGGCCACGATCGGCGTCCGGCTGCCCGACCACCCGGCGCCGAGGGCGCTGGCGCGCGAGGTCGGCCCGCTGCCCACCACCTCCGCGAACCGCTCGGGAGCCCCGGACGCGCGGGACGCCGCCGGCGTCCTCGCGCAGCTGGGCGACCGGATCCGGCTGGTCCTGGACGGCGGCCCCGCTCGCGGCGGGATCCCTTCCAGCGTCGTCGATTGCAGCGGCGATCGGCCCCGACTGCTACGGGCCGGCGCCGTCCCCGCGGCACGCCTTGCGGCCCTGCTGGACGGAGCCGGCCTGCAGCACGACCTGGGTCCCCGATGAGAGGGGCGGCGGCCGGGCTGCGCGACCGGCGAGGCTTGGGCGACAATAGGCCGGAGCGCGCACGAGGTCCGCAGCCGCGCGGCGTCCGGCGCGGCTGCCCTCGGAGCAGGCCGGGCGTCGCTCGCCGGGAAGGAGACGTGGAGTGACCATCTCGCAGCCGACCGGCCTCGCCTGGGCGCCGCTGTCCGAGGTGGATCCGGAGATCTGGGCCGCCATTCGCGGCGAGATGGATCGCCAGCGCTGGAAGATCGAGCTGATCGCGTCGGAGAACTATGTCTACCGCGCCGTGCTCGAGGCCCAGGGCAGCCCGCTCACCAACAAGTACGCCGAGGGCCTGCCCGGCAAGCGCTACTACGGCGGCTGCGAGTTCGTCGACGTCGCCGAGCGGCTGGCCCAGGAGCGCGCCCTGGCCCTCTTCCCCGGTGCCGAGCACGTCAACGTCCAGCCCCACTCCGGGGCCCAGGCCAACATGGCCGCCTACCTCTCGGTCCTCGAGATCGGCGACCGGATCCTGGGCATGAACCTGGCCCACGGCGGCCACCTGACCCACGGCTCGCCGGTCAACTTCAGCGGGAAGTGGTTCGAGGTCCACGCCTACGGCGTCGACCCCCGGACCGAGCGGATCGACTACGACGCCCTCGAGCGACAGGCGGCTGAGGTGCGGCCGAAGATGATCGTGGCGGGCGCCTCGGCCTACCCGCGGATCATCGACTTCGAGCGGCTGGCGGCCATCGCCCACGGCGTGGACGCCCTGCTCTTCGTGGACATGGCCCACATCGCCGGGCTCATCGCGGCCGGCCTCCACCCGAGTCCCTTCCCCCACGCCGACCTCGTGACGACGACGACGCACAAGACGCTGCGCGGCCCGCGGGGCGGCCTCGTCTTCTGCCGCGACGGCCTGGCCAAACAGGTCGACAAGACGGTCTTCCCGGGTGTCCAGGGGGGGCCGCTGATGCACGTGATCGCGGCCAAGGCGGTGGCGCTCAGGCTGGCCGCCAGCGACGAGTACCGCGCCGACCAGCGCCGCACGGTCGCCAACGCCCGCGTCCTGGCCGAGACCCTGGCGGAGCAGGGGGCCCGGGTGGTCTCCGGCGGGACGGACAACCACCTGATGCTCGTGGACGTGACACCGCTGGGGGTGACCGGCCGGGAGGCCGAGCGGCTGCTCGACGAGATCGGGATCACCGTCAACAAGAACGCCATCCCCTTCGACCAGAACCCGCCCAACATCGCCTCCGGGATCCGGGTCGGCACCCCGGCCACCACCAGCCGCGGCTTCGGCGAGGCGGAGATGCGCCGGATCGGCCGGATGATCGTGGCCGCCATCGCCGCCCGCGACGAGCCGGCCACCCAGGCCGGCCTGGCCGCCGAGGTCCGCGAGATCTGCGGCCGCTTCCCCGTGCCGGGGCTGCCGGAAACGTGAGCCGGCCCCGCGCCGTCGGCGGGGCACCGCGGGCCGGCGGCCCGTCGCCGCTGCGGCCGGGTCGCCGGGGAGCGGGTCCGCGGGGATGAGATTCGCCCCGGAGGCCGGCGCCGCCCTGCCGCTGCTGGCGGCGGCCTTCGTGGTGGCGGCGCTGCTGGCCCGATTCCTGACGCCGGCCTTCCGCCGGTTCGCCATCGGGATCCGGATGGTGGATCGCCCCGACGAGCGTCGCGTCAACACCCGCCCGATCGCCCGCGGCGGCGGCGTGGCCGTCGCGGGCGCGTTCCTGCCGGTCGCCCTGGGCCTGCTCGTCGTCAACGCGCTGGCCGACCCGGCCATCGTCCCGCGGCCGGCGATCATTGGCGGCGGGCAGCTGGTGGGGCTGCTGGGCGGCGGGGCCCTCGCCGTCGCCCTGGGCACGCTGGATGACTACTTCCAGATCCGGGCCCGCTGGCAGCTTTTGACCCAGCTCGTCCTGGCCGGCTTCGCGATCGTCATGGGCCTCACGATCACCACGCTGACCAGCCCGCTCGGCTCGGGCTCGATCCAGCTGGAGGGCCTGCCGGCACTCCTCTTCACCGTCTTCTGGATCGTCGGCATGATCAACAGCATCAACTTCATCGACGGCCTGGACGGGCTCTCGGCCGGGATCGGCCTGATCGCCGCCCTGACGCTGGGGATCATCAGCCTCACGGCCGAGGTGGGCCAGCCGTTCGTGGCCCTCTTCTGCTTCGCCCTGGGCGGCGCCCTGCTCGGCTTCCTGCGCTGGAACTTCCACCCCGCCGTGATCTTCGCCGGGACGAGCGGGGTGATGTTCCTCGGCTACACCCTGGCCGTCCTGTCGATCCTGGGCACGGCCAAGGTCGCGGTGGCGCTTCTGGTGCTGGGGGTGCCGATCATCGACACGTTCTGGATCATCGTCCGGCGCCTGCTGGCCGGCCGATCGCCGTTCGCACCGGACCTGGGCCACATCCACCACCGCCTGCTGGACCTGGGGCTGTCCCAGACCCAGACGGTCCTCCTGATCTACGGCCTCTGCCTGGTCCTGGCCGTGCTCTCGTTCTTCCTCTCCGGTCGCGGCCAGGTCTATGCGTTCCTCGGCATCGCCGTCGCCTTCGGCGTGGTGCTCCTGCTCCTGACTCGGCGGGGGCTGGCGGCGGACGACCTGGAGGCGGAGGCCTACCAGTCGCCCGCCGACGCGGCGGCGTCCGACGCCCCCGACCACGCCCCCGACCACGCCTCCGACCACGCCCCGAACGAGCCGACCGGAGCCCGCCCCCCCAGCCGTCCGGGCTGACGTCCGGGAGCGTCCCGGCATGCGCGTGCTAGCATCGCCCGCAGGAGGAGCCGGCGACGCCCGCCGGAAGGTGAGGGAGGCGCTCCGATCGAGCCGCTCGTCGCCCTGATCGTCGCGATCGCGCTGGGGGGCCTGCTGGCGGCCGCGATCCTGCTGCTGGTCCGTCGCCGGCGGCGGGCGTCCCGCCTGGCGGAGGAGCGCCGCAGCCAGGCGCGCCTGGCTGCCCGCCTTGCGACGCTCGCTCCCCACGGCGCACCGCGACCGCCCATGGTGCATCCGGCGCTGCCCGGGATCCGGGTCGGGTCGGGTTCGCTGCCCGTCCCGCCGACCGCGGTGCGTGCGCGGCGGGTCGGGCCGCCGATCGACGGGGCGGTCGACCGGCGACAGAGACTCTGGCGGGACACGGCCGCGGTCCTCTTCGTCGGGAGCCTGTTCTTCGTGCTCGCGCTGGCCTTTGCGCCGCCCGCCAGCCCGCCCCAGGGTGCGGTGCTCGGGACGCAGGGGGCGCCCGTCCCGCCGTCCGCGGCGAGCGCGGCTGCGGCGGGCGCCTCCGTCCCGCCGTCCGCCTCCGGCACCGTGCTCCCAACGGGAGCGCGCGGGAGCGTCTCGGCGGCGGCCGCCCCGGCGACGGCCGCCCCGGCGGAACGGACCACGCCGGCGCCCAAGACCGGCCCGGCAACCACGCGGCCGCCGGGCCGGAGCGCGACCCCGGGACCGTCGGGGACCGCGCGGCCGACCGTCAGCCGGTCGCCCACGCCGACGTCCACCCCGACGCCGACGGCCGGAGCGAGCCCGAGCGAGGCTCCCTCCGCGACGCCGGGTCCCACGCCGACACCGGCGGCGAGTGCCACGCCCGCCCCCACAGCCACCTCGACGGCCGTGCGCGCCGCCGGCTCCACCGGCACCGGCCCGGGACCGGAGGGCGGGCAGGCCGGCGGACAGGGCAGCGGACAGGACGCACCGGTCGACCCGATCCTGCGGGCCGGGGCCACCTGCTATACTCCGCCGGGTTTTGCCTGATGGACGCTGCACAGCCCGGCGTGATAGGTATCGTCCTGCAGGTTGGCATCATCCTGGCGGTGCCGATCCTCGGCCTGTCGATCCTCGGCCTCGTGATCGATCGGCTGCTCGGAACGTCACCGCTGGCTCTGATTCTGCTGCTGGCGGCCGGGAACGTGATCGGCTGGGCCGGAGTCCGCCGGCTGTACCTGCGCGAACGGCGCCGGAGCGGTGGCTGAACCCACCGGCTCCGGTTCGCCCGACCCGGAGCGCGACAACCAGAACCTGCGAGCGTTGGCCCTGGTGGCCAACCTCGGCTTCAGGATAGCCCTGCCGATGATCGTGGCCATCGGGGGAGGGGCGTTCCTCGACGAGAACTTCCGGACCTCGCCCTGGCTCCTGATCGGCGGGGCGGTCCTGGGGACGATCATCGCTTTCTACGAGTTGTACGACGCGACGCGCACAACCTGACGACCGCGAGAGGTGAGGGTTGCCGGAGGTTTCGATCTCGGCCGAGACGGTCTTCCAGATCGGCCCCATCCCCGTCACCAACAGCATGATCGCGACGTGGCTGACCATGGCCGTCCTGATCGGCCTGGCGCTCTACGTCAGGCGCCGGGCCGGGCTGGTGCCGAACCGGCTGCAGGGCCTGCTGGAGTGGCCGACTGAGTACGTCCTCGACATCGTCAAGGGCGCCGACTCGAAGTACGGAGTGATCTACTTCCCGCTGATCGGCGCGCTCTTCCTGTTCATCCTGACGGCGAACTGGATGAGCCTGCTCCCGGGCTTCGGCACGATCGGCGTCTACGTCCAGCACGGCAGCGACCGCGTCCTGATCCCGTTCCTGCGGGCGGCGACGGCCGACCTGAACACGACCCTGGCGATGGCCATCGTCTCGGTGGTCGTCTTCTTCGGCTTCGGCATCGTCGTGCACGGGCCGGTGGGCTACGCCAGGACCTTCCTCTACGGCTCGGTGCTCGACCCGTTCATCGCCCTGCTGGAGCTGATCGGCAACCTCTTCCGGACCGTCAGCCTGAGCATCCGGCTCTTCGGCAACATCTTCGCCGGGGAGGTGATCCAGATCATCTTCCTGAGCCTGGGCCCGGCAGCGTTCCTGGTGCCGGCCTTCTTCATCATCCTGGAAGTCCTCTTCGGGCTGATCCAGGCCGCCGTCTTCACCCTGCTCTCGATGACCTACATCGCGCTCGCCGTCATGGAGCACGGCTCGGGCCATGCCGAGAGCGCAGCGCCCACCTCCGGCCTGGACGATGGCGGACCCGCGGAGGTCGCCATCCCGAGCTGACCGTCCCGACTGTCCCTGAACGTCCATCACCCGCCAGGAAGCCAGCCCTCAAGAGGAGGTACGCACGCCCATGGATCTCCAGCCCCTCGCCGCAGGCCTCGCGATCGGCCTCGGCGCCATCGGTCCCGGTCTGGGCATCGGGATCGCCGTCTCCAAGGCCATGGAGGCGATCGGACGCAACCCGGATGCCACGGGCGAGATCCGCTCCGCCATGATCCTGGGCGCCGCCCTGGCCGAGGCGGTCGCGATCTACGCCCTGCTGATCGCGATCATCCTCGTCTTCATCAAGGCCGCCTGAGGAGCGGAAGCCCGAACCGATGGGCGCCCTCGGCATCAACCCGATCGAGCTGCTGGCGCAGCTGGTCAACTTCCTCATCGTCCTCTACCTGCTCAACCGGCTGGCGTTCCGGCCGATCATCCGGGTGCTGGACGAGCGACGGCAGCGGATCGAGGCCGGCCTGCGCGACGCGGAGAACGCCCGGCGTGAGCGCGAGCTGGCGGGGCAGGAGCGCGCGGCCGCGCTCGGCGAAGCCCGCCGGGAGGCGGCCGACATCCTGGCCCGCGCCCAGAAGGCGGCCGAGGACCTGCGCCAGGCCGACCTGGCGGCCACGCGCCAGGAGCTGGAGCGTCTCCGGGAGCGGGCGGCCGCCGAGATCGAATCGGAGAAGCAGCGGGCGATCGCCGACCTGCGGGCCGAGGTCGCCGACCTCGCCCTCGCGGCGGCCGGCAAGGTCGTCGGCGAGTCGATGAGCGACGAGCGCCAACGCCGGCTCGTCCAGGAGTTCCTGCGCGCGCCCGACGCCGAGGAGTCGCTCGGCTGATGGCCCGGCCCACCGGCGCCGCCCGGCGCTACGCTGAAGCCGCCTTCCAGCTGGCGGAGCGCGACGGCTCGTTCGACGACTGGTCGAGCGGGCTGGAGCTGGCTGCCGGGCTGGCGGCGGATCCGTCGGTTCAGCAGGTCGCCGATGACCCGGCCCTGGACCTCGGGAGTCGCCGCCGGATCGTGGAGCGGCTGCTGGGCGACCGGGTCACGGTCCACGTCCGGAACCTCGTGCTCGTGCTCGTGGTGCGGGGCCGGCTGTCGATCCTGCCCGCCGTCGCGGCAGAGTACCGGCGCCTGCTCGATGCCTCCCGCGGCATCGTGGGCGCCACTCTCACCAGCGCCCGGCCCCTGGACCGGGCCGAGACCGAGGCGGTCCAGGCCCGGGTGGAGGCCCTGGCCGGCCGGACCGTCCGGCTAGCCACCGCGGTGGACCCGAGCCTGATCGGCGGCCTGACCGTCCGGGTCGGCGACCGCCTCATCGACGCCAGCGTGCGGGGCCGGCTGGAGCGGCTCCGCGACCGACTCGTGCTCGGGGCGCGCTGACAGCCCCACCTTCGCCGGCTCTGGCCGGCGCAGCACCGGGCGCGCGCCCGAGGAGAACCGATGGCCATCCGATCCGACGAGATCATCAGCATCATCAAGTCATCCATCGAGGGCTTCGACCAGGCGGTCGAGACCAGGACCGTGGGCACGGTGGTCGAGGTGGGCGACGGCATCGCCCAGATCTACGGTCTCCAGGACGCCCTGGCCTCCGAGCTGCTGGAGTTCCCCGGCGGGGTGATGGGCATGGCCCTCAACCTCGAGGAGGAGACCGTCGGCGCCGTCATCCTCGGCGACCCGAGCGGGATCAAGGAAGGCGACACGGTCAAGACGACCGGCCGGGTGGTCGAAGTGCCGGTCGGCCCCGGGCTGATCGGCCGGGTGGTCAACCCACTCGGCGAGCCGCTGGACGCCAAGGGCCCGATCCGGGCGACGAAGACGCGGCCCGTCGAGCGGATCGCGCCCGGCGTCATCGCCCGCAAGGGCGTGGACACGCCGGTCCAGACGGGCATCAAGGCGATCGATGCCCTCATCCCGATCGGCCGCGGCCAGCGCGAGCTGATCATCGGCGATCGCCAGACCGGGAAGACGGCGATCGCCATCGACGCGATCATCAACCAGAAGGGCCAGGGCCTGATCTGCATCTACGTGGCGATCGGCCAGAAGCTCTCCACGGTGGCCAAGACGGTGGCCGTCCTCGAGCAGCACGGGGCCATGGACCACACGATCGTCGTGGTGGCCGGCGCCGAGGACCCGGCCCCGCTGCAGTACCTTGCCCCCTACGCCGGGGTCACCATGGGCGAGGAGGTCATGGAGGCCGGCGTCGAGGTCGACGGTGCCACGGTCAAGGATGCCCTGTGCGTCTACGACGACCTCTCCAAGCACGCCTGGGCCTACCGCGAGATGTCGCTCCTGCTGCGCCGGCCGCCCGGCCGCGAGGCCTATCCCGGCGACGTCTTCTACCTCCACAGCCGGCTGCTGGAGCGGGCCGCCCGGCTGAACGACGAGAACGGCGGCGGGTCGCTGACGGCCCTGCCGATCATCGAGACCCAGGCCGGCGACATCTCCGCCTACATCCCGACCAACGTGATCTCGATCACCGACGGCCAGCTCTTCCTGGAGACCGACCTCTTCAACGCCGGCCAGCGGCCGGCGCTCAACATCGGCATCTCCGTCAGCCGGGTCGGCTCGGACGCCCAGACCAAGGCGATGAAGCGCGTCGCCGCGCCCCTCAAGCTGGACCTGGCCCAGTACCGCTCCCTGGCCGCCTTCGCCCAGTTCGCCTCCGACCTGGACAAGGCGACCCGCGACCAGCTGACGCGGGGCGAGAAGATCTCCGAGGTGATCAAGCAGCCGCAGTACCAGCCGCTCCCGGTGGAGAAGCAGGTGGCCATCCTCTACGCGGCCACCTCCGGCAAGCTTGACGACGTGCCGACGGCCCGGGTCAAGGAGTGGGAGAGCGGCTTCTACAGTTTCCTGGAATCCGAGCGTCCGGAGATCCTTCCCAGGCTGGCCCGGACGAAAGCCCTGGACGACGAGACGTCCGCCGCGCTCGACGACGCGGTGGAGACGTTCAACCGGACCTTCGCGGCCTAGGACGGGGCGAGCGGAGCGGCCATGGCCAGCCAGCGCGACATCCGGCGGCGGATCGCCGCCGTCCGGAACATCCGCCAGATCACCCGGGCGATGCAGTTCGTGGCCGCCTCCAAGCTGCGGCGCGCCCAGGACGCGACGCTGGCCTCCCGCCCCTACAGCGAGCACCTGGACGAGATCCTGGCCGACCTGGCGGCGGTCCTGTCCGGCGAGGACCACCCGCTGCTGGGTCGCCACGATGTCGGCAAGCGGCTGGCGATCCTGATCACCACGGACCGCGGCCTGGCCGGCCCGATCAACGCCAACGCCGTCCGTTTCGCCGCCCGCGAGATCACCGGGGAGCAGGGGCAGATCGCCCTGATCACCGTCGGTCGCAAGGGACGAGATGCGATGCGCCGCGCCCGGATGCCGATCGAGGCCCACTTCCCCGGCTTCGGCGAGCGGCCATCCTTCGCCGACGTCATCCCGCTCGCCCGGCTCGTTTCGGACGACTACCTGGCCCGGACCTACAACCGCGTCGACATCATCTACACCCACTTCGTCTCGACCCTGGTCCAGCGGCCGGCCCTCCAGCGGCTGCTCCCCATCGAGCCTTCCGCGGACACGTCCGGCATCCCGGGCGCCCAGTTCATCTTCGAGCCCAACCCGGACGTCGTGCTCACGACGATCCTGCCGCGCTACGTGGCGACCCGCCTCTACCAGGCGGTCCTGGAGAACACCGCCAGCGAGATGTCCAGCAAGATGGTGGCGATGAAGAACGCCACCGACAACGCAGACGACCTGATCGAGGACTACACCCTCGTCTACAACAAGGTCCGCCAGGCCAACATCACCCGCGAGATGATCGAGATCGCGTCCGGAGCCCGGGCCCGGTAGCCGGATCAGACGCCAGGAGGCACGACACGACGATGGCGACCGTCGCCCCGACAGCGACCGGCAAGGTGATCCAGATCACCGGGCCGGTCGTCGACATCGAGTTCCCGGCCGGGATGCTGCCGGCCATCCACAACGCCGTCGAGGTGCGTCGCGGCGACGGCCGGACGATCGTCTGCGAGGTCCAGCAGCACCTCGGCAACAACTGGGTCCGCTCCGTGGCCATGACCACCACCGACGGGCTGGCCCGCGGCTCGGAGGCGATCGACACGGGCGAGGCGATCTCGGTCCCCGTGGGCGAGGCCACCCTGGGCCGCGTCTTCAACGTCCTGGGCGAGCCGATCGACGGCAAGGGTCCCGTGGCGGCAGCCCCGCGGCTGCCGATCCACCGCCCGGCCCCGGCCTTCGACCAGCAGACCACGGAGACGGAGGTTTTCGAGACCGGTCTCAAGGTGATCGACCTGATCGCCCCCTTCGCCGAGGGCGGCAAGGTCGGCATCTTCGGCGGCGCCGGCGTCGGCAAGACGGTCATCATCCAGGAACTGATCCGCAACGTCGCCCAGGAGCACTCCGGGTACTCCGTCTTCGCCGGGGTGGGCGAGCGCTCGCGCGAGGGCACGCTCCTCCTTCACGAGATGACCGAGTCGGGCGTCATCGAGAAGACCGTCATGGTCTTCGGCCAGATGAACGAGCCGCCCGGCGCCCGTCAGCGGGTGGGCCTGAGCGCCCTGACCATGGCCGAGTACTTCCGCGACGAGGAGGGTCGCGACGTCCTCCTCTTCATCGACAACATCTTCCGCTTCACCCAGGCCGGCTCCGAGGTCTCGGCGCTCCTGGGCCGGATGCCGTCCGCGGTCGGCTACCAGCCGAACCTGGCGACGGAGATGGCCGCCCTCCAGGAGCGGATCACCTCCACCAAGCGCGGCTCGATCACCTCGCTCCAGGCGGTCTACGTCCCGGCCGACGACTACACCGACCCGGCCCCGGCCACGACCTTCGCCCACCTCGATTCGACGATCCGGCTGGAGCGCCGGATCGCCGAGCTCGGCATCTACCCCGCGGTGGACCCGCTGACCTCCACCTCGCGCGTCCTGGACCCGCTGGTCGTCGGCCAGGAGCACTACGACGTCGCCCGCGAGGTCCAGCGCGTCCTGCAGCGCTTCCGCGACCTGCAGGACATCATCGCCATCCTCGGCATCGACGAGCTCTCCGAGGAGGACAAGGCGACCGTCGCCCGGGCCAGGCGCCTGGAGCGCTACATGAGCCAGCCGTTCTTCGTGGCCGAAGTCTTCACCGGCCGCCCGGGCGTCTACGTGCCGATCCGCGACACCGTCGCCTCGTTCAAGGAGATCCTGGAGGGCAAGGCGGACGACCTGCCGGAGCAGGCCTTCTTCCTGGCCGGCACCATGGACGACGTCCGCCGCAACGCCGAGCGGCTCAAGTGACGGGGACGACCTGATGCCCCTCCTGCTCGAGATCGTCACCCCGGAGCGTCTCGCCTACCGCGGCGAGGTCGACGAGGTCGTGGTGCCCGGCAGCGAGGGTCAGCTCGGCATCCTGCCCCACCACGTTCCGCTCATCTCCCTGCTCGGCCTCGGCGAGCTGCGCATCAAGCGGGCCGGCCAGCAGGAGTCGTTCGCCATCTACGGCGGCTTCCTGCAGGTCCGACCGGACAAGGTGATCGTGATGGCCGAGACGGCCGACTTCGCGGCCGACATCGACCTCGAGCGGGCCCGCCACGCGCGGCAGGAGGCGGAGCGAGCGCTCGAGGCGGGCTTCGTGGAGCCGGCCGACCTGGTCCAGGCCAGGGCCGCCCTGCAGCACGCTCTCCTGCGGATCCGGATCGCCGAACGGCACCACCGCGAAGGCCCGCGGCGCCACGGCGGCGGGTGATCCGCGTGGCGGACGCGCGCCCGTTCCAGTGGGAGTACCGCCCGGACCCGGTGGACCGCGAGGTCTTCCGGGTGGAGGGCGGCCGCGTCCTCCGCGGCTCCGTGCCCATCAGCGGGGCGAAGAACGCGGCCCTCAAGATGCTGGCCGCGGCGACGCTGACCGGCGAGCGCTGTCGCCTGACCAACGTCCCGGAGATCGAGGACGTGCGCGTCCTGGCGGACGTCCTGCGTGACCTGGGCGTGGTGGTGGACCACCCCGCGCCCAACGTCTACGAGGTGGCCTCCGGCGACGTCGAGTGGCTCTTCGTCCCGCTGGAGGCGGCCGCCAAGATGCGGGCCAGCTTCATCCTGCTGGGGCCGCTCCTGAGCCGCTTCGGGCGGGTCATCATCAGCAACCCGGGCGGCGACCGGATCGGCCGCCGGCCGGTGAACCTCCACGTCGACGCCATGCGGGCCCTGGGCGCCGAGATCGAGTACCGCGACGGCTACTACTTCGCCCGGGCGCCGGGCCGGCTGCGCGGCGGCGAGGTCCGCTTCCCGTTCGTCTCGGTGATGGGCACCGAGAACGCCATGCTGGCGGCCACCCTGGCCGACGGCCACACCGTGATCCGGCCGGCCGCCCGGGAGCCGGAGGTGGACGACCTGATCGCCTTCCTCCAGAAGATGGGCGCCGAGGTTGAGCGGACCGCCCCCGACACCATCGAGGTCGAGGGCCGGCGTCGCCTGCGCGGCGCGGAGCACCGGATCATCCCCGACCGGATCGAGGCCGGCACGTTCGTCGTGGCGGCCGCGGTGACCGGCGGCCGGGTCACCCTGGAAGGGGCCCCCTGCGGCCATCTCGGTGCCTTCCTGGAGGCGACATCCGCCATGGGCCTCAACGTCGCCTGCGGCCGCGACACCATCGAGGTGGACGCCTCCGGCGCCGAGCCCGGCAGCCTGCGGGCGTGCGACATCGCCACGGCGCCCTACCCGGGCCTGGCCACGGACCTCCAGCCGCCGACCTGCGTCCTCCTCAGCCAGGCGGAGGGCAGGAGCCGGGTCCACGAGACGATCTTCGAGGACCGCCTCGAGTGGCTCGGCGAGCTCGGCCGGATGGGCGCCCGGGTGGAGGTGCCCGACCGCCACCACGCCCTGATCGACGGCCCGGCCCGCCTCCGCGGGACCGAGGTGGAGATCGGCGACCTGCGGGCCGGCGCCTCGCTGATCCTGGCGGCGCTGGCCGCCGAGGGCACCACGACGATCCACGGGGCCCACCACGTCCATCGGGGCTATGAGAACATCGACGGCAAGTTCCTCGACCTGGGCGCCAGGATCGAGCGACTCGCGGAACGGGAGACAGCGGCCAGGGCATGAAGATCGGCATCGACCTCGGGACTGCCAACGTCATCGTCTACGTCAAGGGCAAGGGCATCGTCATCCACGAACCCTCGGTCGTGGCGGTCGGCGACGACAACCGGATCGTGGCGGTCGGCGAGGAAGCGCGCGAGATGATCGGGCGCACCCCCGGCAACATCCAGGCGATCCGGCCCATGAAGGACGGCGTGATCGCCGACTACGTCATCACCGAGGCGATGCTGCACTTCTTCATCGCCAAGGCGACGAAAGGCCGCATCGGCTTCACCAAGCCGGAGGTGATGATCAGCGTCCCGGCCGGCGTGACCAGCGTGGAGAAGCGGGCCGTCCGCGACGCCGCCCTCAAGGCCGGCGCGCGCGAGGCGTACCTGATCGAGGAGCCCCTGGCGGCGGCCATCGGGGCCAACGTCCCGATCAGCGGGCCGTCCGGCAACATGATCATCGACATCGGCGGCGGGACGAGCGAGATGGCGGTCATCGCCCTGGGAGGGATCGTCGTCTCCACCAGCCTCCGCGTCGGCGGCAACCGCTTCGACGACGCGATCGCCACCTACGTCCGCAAGAAGTACAACCTGATGATCGGCGACCGGACGGCCGAAGAGGTCAAGATCAACATCGGGACCGCCCTGCCGCTGGAGCGCGAGCTGACCATGGAGGTCCGCGGGCGCGACCTGATCGCCGGCCTGCCGCGGACGATCCCGATCACCAGCTCGGAGGTGATGGAGGCGATCGAGGCGCCGCTTCAGCAGCTGGTCGCCGCCGTGCGGGGCGTCCTGGAGCAGACGCCGCCCGAGCTCTCCTCGGACATCATCGACAAGGGGATGGTGATGGCCGGCGGCGGCTCCCTGCTGCGGAACGTGGACAAGCTGCTCACCCAGGTGACCGGTGTGCCCTGCCACGTGGCGGAGAACGCGCTCGACTGCGTGGCCCTCGGCACCGGCCTGGCCCTCGAGCACTTCGACTTCTTCAAGAAGTCGCTGGTCCAGGCGGTCTGATGGCCGCCGGCGACGAGGGCCGGGCCTTCGTCGACCTCCACTGCCACACGCGGGCCAGCTTCGACTCCCTCGCCGACCCGCGCGTGGTGGTCCGAGCGGCCGCCGGCCGCGGCCTGACCCATCTCGCGATCACCGACCACGACCGGATCGACGCCGCGCTGGAGGGGCGGTCGGCGGCGCCGGCCGGGCTGCAGGTGATCGTCGGCGAGGAGATCAGGAGCACGGACGGCGACATGGTCGCGCTCTTCCTCGAGCGGGCGATCGCGCCCGGTCTCTCCGCCCTCGAGACGATCGCGGCGGTCCGCGAGCAGGGAGGCCTCGTCGGCATCCCCCACCCCTTCGACCGCTTCCGGCGCTTTGCCCGGCGCGAGCACGAGCTCGAGCGGATCGCCGGCCAGATCGACTGGGTGGAGGCCTACAACGCCCGCGTCCTGGGCGGCCGGGCGAACGAGGAGGCCGCCCACTTCGCCCGCGAGCGGCACCTGGCCGGGGTGGCCGTCTCCGACGCCCACACGGTCATGGAGGTCGGCGTGGCCTACACGATCCTCCGTGGCGACCCGTCGACCCCGGAGGGGATGCTGGCCGCGCTGGCCGGGACGATCGAGCTGACGCCGGGCCGGGCGACCTACCTGGTCCGCGGGATGAGCCCGGTGGCCAAGATCCTGCAGCGGCTCCGCGGCAACGGCCGTGTCCGTCCCGGTGCCGTGGCATGACCGCCGAGCGGGGGACGGCCGGAGAGACCGCCGAGGTCGCCGCGGCGGCGGCCCAGATCTCGCTCGTCGGGCGCCTCCGCCAGCCACGGACGATCATCTCGATCCTCGTCCCGCTGGTCGTCATCGTCGCCTTCGTCTGGCTCAACCACCGCGAGCTGGCCAGCGTCCCGTCGCTCATCCTTCAGGCCAATCCGCTGCTGGTGCTGGCTGCCCTCGTGGTCTACTACCTGGGCTTCCCGCTCCGCGGCTTCCGCTGGGCGCGGCTGCTGAGGGGGACCGGGATCCAGATCCGGACGCGCGATGCGACGGAGATCATCTTCCTCTCGTGGCTGGTCAACTGCGTGGTGCCGGCCAAGCTCGGCGACGTGTATCGGGCCTACCTGCTCAAGATCAACAGCACGGCCTCGCTCTCGCGGACCTTCGGGACCGTCTTCATCGAGCGTTTCCTGGACCTCTTCGCCATCGCCATCCTGGGCCTGGCGGCGGGCTTCTGGAGCTTCCGGACCGGCCTGCCGCCGACGATCCGGATCGTCGGCCTGCTCGGCGTGGCGATCATCGCGCTCCTGGCCGTGCTGCTCTTCACGATGCGCAACTTCGGCCGGCCGATCCTGGAGCGCCTGCCCCTGCCGGTCCGCTTCCTGGAGCTCTACGACCGCTTCGAGCAGGGAGTCTTCGGCGCCATCGGCCTGCGCAACCTGCCCGTCCTCGGCGTCGTGACGGTGGCCATCTGGGCGACCGAGTCGCTGCGCCTCTACCTGGTGGTGCGGGCGCTGGACTTCCCCGGCGTCGACCTGGGCCTCTCCGGCTCCGTCTTCGTGGCCCTCATCGGCTCGCTCCTGACGGCGGTCCCACTCAGCCCAGCGGGCCTGGGCATCGTGGAGGCCGGGATCCTGGGAGTCCTGACCGCGGCCTACGGCGTGCCGGTCGCGCAGGCCACCGCGATCACCCTGCTGGACCGGGCGATCAGCGTCTTCTCGGTCATCATCTTCGGCGGGATCGCCTACGCCCTCTCCGCCAAGCCCCGCGGCGAGGGCCGGATCGCGTCGGGCAGGGAGCCGGAGCCGGTCTGACCGCCCGTCCCTCCGGCCTCCGGCGGCCCTCCGCCCCCGGACGGCGGCGTCCTACCGGGCCCCGGCCGCGTCGCCCGGACGGCGCGTCCTGCGGCGCACGCGGCGTCCCTCGGGCGGGGTCTCCCGGATCGGCTCGGACGGCGATTCCTCCGTCATGCGCGGCAGCAGGATCTCGAAGGTGGTGCCCGCGCCCGGTGCGCTGGTGACGTCGATGGTGCCGGCGAACGAGCGGACGATGCTGTGCACGATGGTCAGGCCGAGGCCCGTCCCGTAGCCGCGCTCGGCCGTCGTGAAGAAGGGCTCGAAGACGCGGGCAACCGTCTCGGCACTCATCCCCACGCCGGTGTCCCGGACGACGATGCGGACCCAGCCCGAACCGCCGCGCCCCCGCGGGGCGTTCCCCTCAGTCACCTCGATCTCGAGTCGACCGCCGTCCGGCATCGCCCGCGCCGCGTTCGAGGCGAGGTTGAAGAGGATCTGCTCGTACTGTGTCCGATCCCCCAGCACGAGCCCCGGGTCCCGGTCGGCCGTGACGCGGACCTCGATGGTCGGTCCGACGAGGCGCTGCACGATGGGCGCCACCTCCCGCGCGATGAGCGCCGGGTCGATCGGAGCCATCGCGACATCCTGCCCGCGAGCGAAGGCGAGCAGCTGGGAGACAAGCCCCCGCCCGCGCTCCACGGTGGCCTGGACCTGGTCGAGGTCCTGGGCGCGAGGGTCTCCGTCGGGGAGCGAGTCGCGCACGAAGCCGCTGTACAGGGCGATGCCCAGCAGGACGTCGCTGAAATCGTGCGCGACGCCGCTCGCGAACTGGCCGATCGCCTCGAGCCGTTCGCTGTGGATCGCCTGCTGGCGGAGGGTCCGGAGGTCGGTCACATCGAAGCTGAGGCCGTACCAGCGGAGCACCTTCCCGTTCACGCCCCGCACGCACTTCATCCGGTCGTGGATCCAGATCGTGGCCCCGTCCGCCCGCCGGACGCGATACTCCAGGTCGTACTCGTCGAGGTGCTCGTCGTGGTCCCAGAGCGCCACCGTCCGTGCGCGATCCTCCGAAACGACGAGCGAGCGCCAGAAACCCGGCTCGGCGAGCTGGGCCGGGGGGTAGCCCATGATGCGCTCTGCCTGCGCGCTGACCCACGACGTGCCCGCCTCCGCGTCGTCCACGAAGACGATCGCGTCGAGGCCCTCCACGAGGGTCCGATAGCGCTCCTCGCTCGCGCGGAGCGCCTTCACCGCCAGGACCCGCTCGCTGATGTCGCGGAGGCTCGCCACCAGCGAACCGGCGGACCTCGCGACCCGGTACTCCAGGACAGAACCCGAGAGTTCGAGCGTGCCGACGGCCGGCTCGCCCGTCTCCATGACCGTCGCGTGCATGGTCCGCCGGGCCGCCGTGGCGGGGAGAGCCTCGTAGACCCTCCGTCCCGCGAGATCGGCGTGCGCGTGGCCGAACAGGGTTCGCCAGGCGCGGTTGGCGTACTCGATCCGGAAATCCAGGATGCCACCCGCGGCATCGCGGATCGGCGAGAGCACCACAAGGGCATCGGGCGCGTCGTCCAGGGCCAGTGGCACGCTCTCCGCCGGCACTCCGTCTCTCGTCGGCGCACCGCCTTCGAAGCCGACGGGCTGCCGCACCCGGCGCCGGGCTGTCCGGGCGGTCGTCACAGGAGCTTCCGCTCGAGGGCGTACCGCGTCAGCTCGGCATTCCTCGAGCAACCCAGCTTCTCCATGAGCCGCGTGCGGTACGTGCTCGCCGTCTTGACCGAGATCCCCAGCTCGGCAGCGATCTCGGTCAGGCTCCCTCCCGCGGCGAGGCGACGAAAGACCTCGTACTCGCGGCGCGACAGCCGCTCGTGGGGGGCCGTGGAGCGGCCGCCGTTGAGCTGCCTCGCCAGGAGCTGGGCCGCCTGGGGAGTGACGTACGAGCGCCCGGCGGCGACAGCGTGGATGGCGTCGATGAGTTCCTGGCTCGCGGCTGTCTTCTCGAGGTAGCCCGCCGCCCCGGCCTCGAAGCAGCGAACCGCCATCTGTTCCTGGGCCTGTCCCGAGAAGACCAGGATGCGCAGGCCGGGACGGAGTCCCAGGAGGGCCGCGACCAGTTCGAGCCCCCCGCCAGGCATTCCGAGGTCGAGCAGACACACGTCGGCCGGCTGCGCGAGGAGGAGGGCCCGCAGCTCCGGGCCGGAGCCGGCGACGCCGGCGACCTCGATGTCGCCGGCCGCCGAGAGAAGGCGCTCCACGCCCTGGCGGACTACGACGTGGTCGTCCGCGAAGAGGACCCGAATCGTGGCGCGAGTCATGGCGCGCCTCCCTGGCCGGGATGCCTGGAGACGCACAAGCACCGCCTCCGGATTCTGCCACCGTACGAGCGCTGTGGGAAGACTCCTACAGCCAAAGGGCGCCCGTTCCGACAGACGACCCGGGGCGAGGTCCGTAGCGTAGCCAGTGCCCGGACATCGCGACCGGGTGTGACGCCGTCGCCCACGTCTCACGGCTGGAGGAGTCCCGATATGCGCACGCTGGTAGTCGGCCGGAAGCGCGCCTCGATCACGCTCCCGGCGGTCATGTCGCTCGTCCTCATCCTCATCGTGGCCACGCTGGCTCCCGCCGCAGCCTTCGCCAAGGGTCCTCCGAGTGGCGGCGGCGGAGGCGGCGGCGGAGGCGGCGAGACTGCCGTCGGGAACAACCTCTCCTTCCCGGCCATCGCCGTGGACCAGTTCGCCATCGCGCCGCTGGCCGCCCCCTCCCTCAGCGTGCCGTACGCGGGCGACTATCCCGGATTGGCCGCCGACGAGATCGCCGCCCTGCTGGCGAACGGCCCGTGGTACGCCCAGCAGACCACCGGCAACGTCTGGCAGGCGCAGTACGCCGCCCAGGCGGCCGAGGACGTCTCGTACGTCGACTGGGGCGACAACATCGAGTCCGTCAACCCCAAGGTCCGGGCGCCGTTCCGACTTGAGGTGACGCTCTACAAGCAGCTGGTCGCGCCCATGACGGCCTACACGATGGCGGTGCTCGAATACCCGAGCAGCGCCGACGAACTCCAGGGTACGAACGGCACGATGTACGCGAGCTCCTGGGCGACGGTCGTGTCCGCCAGCCCGAAGCTGGTGATCCAGTACTTCGGAGCGAGCGTACCGACGACGCTGACCTGGCTTGGCACCCAGTGGGATGCCGGCACCCCCGTCCCGGTGAGCTTCGCTCCTGAACTCAACGTCGGCGGCAAGTACGTCTTCGGCGCTTCGGAGGGCGGCTGGAAGCCGACGCAGGCCGGCTACTACCGCATCACCTTCTACGTCCCCAGCGGGGGCGTCAACCTGGCCCTGGCCCAGATCGGCAACTACGCGGACTTCTCCACGGGAACCCCGCCGGCAGGTGAAGGGACGGCGGCGACCCCCGCCCTGCTGCCCGATCTGAACCTCACCTACGTCGACGTGCTGGCGGTGGGCAGTGGGGGTGGCGGCCGCCGGTAACCTCGGGAACAGCCATCGATCCTCGGGTCGGCCGCTGCACCCCCTCGGCAACCGTCGGCCCGCTGCGCGGGGGCGAGACAGGTGAACTCGCCCCCGCGTTCACTGCCGAGCCTCGTCCTGCGCCCCGGCCCCTGGTCGTCCGGCCGCTCCGGCCGCTCCCCACTCCGGCCGCTCCCCACTCGCTGCCCCCCGCCCGCCGGCGGGTGATGCGCCGTACCCCGAGGCCCCGGGCACGACGCCTTTCGCCACCGCACCCGCTCCGCCTTGCTGCCCGGCTTGCAGCCGCGACGCCGAGCGGTCGGCACCCCCCGGTACCAACGGGTCATATCGACCGGCCCGCGCCGTGGCGATAGTTGGCGCATCGCGGCACCGCCGCGCGGGAGCAGGAGTGCCGGGCAGCCCATGACCGGTCAGAACGGACGGGCCTTCAACGAGTGGCTTCGCACCCAGCTGAAGGCCAAGAAGATGTCCCAGCGCCAGCTCGCCCAGCAGTCGGGGGTCGACCATTCCACGATCTCGCGACTGATCCGCGGCGACCGGATGCCCTCGTTGGGAACGGCGACGAAGCTGGCTCGCGGCCTCCGGGAGATCCGGGATGACGCGGACGCTCCCCAGTACCTGGGTACCGTCACCGCCGCGGCCACCAACCCGACGGCCCGAGTCGAGTACGCGCTCCGGGCGGACGAGCTGCTGAGCGAGGCCCAGGTCCGCCAGGTCATGGAGTACTACCTGGCCGTACGGATGCGGCGCTATGCCCGCGCCTACCCCGCCGGGGTCCACCCGGGTGACTCGGAGCTGCGCGGCGGCATGGATGCCGGAGGCCTTCGCGGTCCCCGGATGGAAGCGACGGCCGCAGGACGCGTCCCGCCGGTGGGCGCGACGGGGAGCCGGTTCGGCCGGCCGCTCGCCCGGCCGCTGCCGGAGCGCTCCACCCGCTACTAGGCGGCCGCCGACCACAGAATTCCAGGGTGCGGCCCGGGAGGCCCCTCCCCTTCCGGGTCTCGGGGACAGCGAACGCCGACCCAACGGGCCGGCGTTCGCTCTATCTCGCGGCCGGCCGGGGTCCCGGCTCGCCGCCTCGCCGGTCGGCCCGACTCCGGTTCTCGCGCCAGAGCGGTACCAGCCCGGCCAGCATCGCGAAGCCGCCGATGCCGAGCAACGCGGTGGCCCACATGGCGCCGACGAGGACGGTCCAACGCCGTGCCGTCGCCGCTCCCCAGGCGACGAGGCCGGCCGCGGTCAGCAGTCGGAGCAGGAATGGCACCGGTACCGCTACCGCGTCCGCGGGAAGCGTCGTGACAGCGAGGTGGTGGAGCCAGGACGCCCAGAGCCCCGGCTGGACCAGTAGAGACGCCGCGACGATCGCTGCCGTCACCGCCAGCGACAGCGTGAGTGGCCGCCATTCCCGTCTCACGGCGAACCAGAGCAGTCCGACACCGGGCGAAACCTTGGTCAGGATCGGCACCGCCCAGACGCCGCTCCACCGGAATCCGGCGACGATCATCGCGGCCAGGATCAGGTGGATGTTGCCCTGGTAGAGGTCGATTGCCACGGGAGGAAAGGCCAGGGCAGCCAGGGACCACGTGCGACACATCCACACGAGCGCGGCGAGCGACAGGGCGGTCAAGCCACCATAGAACAGGGGCCAGGGGAGCGCTCCGAATGGGCGCAGGAGGTCGACGATCGGAGGGCTGTAGTTGAACGATCCAAACGCGACACTCACCCCGTAGGGATCGAGTTTCGTGGCGGCGCGCCAATACGCGTAGGTGTCCCAGCCGGGTCCGCCGCCGATGAGGTAGACCCCGACAACGGTGATCGCCCCCACCATCGACAAGGCGATCCGCACGACGCCGGCGCGCCGGAGACCTGGCGGGCCCGGGTTGTTCCCGAGACGCACGGCCTGCGTCAGCTCGTCCAGGGTTCTCAAGGTTCGCCCCGCAGGTAGACGGATAGGGTGCGTCCCGGTGCGGGCGCGAAGCGGTCGACGAGTCGGAGGACCCCGAGGTCGGCCACGGCCACGGCCTCCGCCGGCCCCCCGCAGTCGTGAACGAAGAGGGCATCGCAGAGGACTACGACGGCGCCAGCGCGGGAGGGGCCCACCGGTGGGTCTCCGTCCCGGACGAGCGGGAAGGCATAGGCCTCCGCCGTCTTGAACGACGGTAGGCTGACGAGCGCCAGCGTCAAGCCGGGCGTGTCGCGCTGGAGTCGAGCTGCCGCCGACTCCGCGGCGGGCCAGCCTCCGTCAACTGCCGTGGCCGGCGGCCAGGTCGCGACGTTCCAGGCGACGAGGGCCGCGAGCCCAGCCCCGGCCAGCACCCGGCCCGGCAGCCCGCGTGCCCAGAGGGCGGCGGCCGCGACTCCTGCCGCGACGAAGACCGGCGGGTCCAGGAAGGCGTGGTAGTGGTCGTTCGGGAGCGGCGTGACCAGCGAGAGTCCGCCCACCGCCAGCGCCAGGACGACGATGGAGAAGCCCAGCGTCGCCACGAGCCAGCGCGCTGCGACGCGCTCCTCGCCGTGGGCCCGGAGCGGCCACCAGGCCAGGACGGCCAGGGCGGAGACGGCGGCCAGGATGCCCGGGAGCGGGGCGTTCGTGATGAGGCCGGCCAGCGGCCAGGCGAGGATGCGGAGCGTCCCGAAGATCAGGCGGGAGACCGGATCCAGCCCGCTGTGCGCCCCTTCCGGCGAGAGGAAGAAGCCGACGATCCCGCGCGTCTCCGCAAAGTCGTGGCCCAGGTCGTACACGAGCAACGGAACGTAGCTCGCGGCGATGAGCGCCAGGCCGCCCGCGCCCCAGCGGAGGACCGCCCCGCGCTCGCCGGCTGGGCGGCGGCGGAGATCCACCAGGAAGAAGGCGGCGGTCGGGACGGCCAGGACGCTGCCCAGGACGTGCAGCTGCATCGTCACCGCGAGAGCGGCGGCCGCCAGGAGCCACCAGCGCGGCTGCCGGCTGCGCCAGGCCTGCCACTCGGCGCAGAAAAGCAGGGCGCTCGAGGCGGCGATCAGGTTGGGGTTCCAGATGAAGGTCGATGCGTCGATCGCGGTGGCCGAGATCGCGATCAGGCCGGCCGCGGCGATCGCGGCGACCGGGCCGGCGATTGCCCTGGCGAGCCACCAGACCAGGCCGACCGCCAGCACGCCGCCGAGCGCGATCTCGGCGACGACGACCACGGGATCGGCGCCGCTCAGCCAAGCTGCCGGCGCGAGCAGGTCGTAGTAGAGCGCGCCGTGGTGGAACGTCCCGATCGAGGTCGGCGGGCCCACGAGCGGGATCTGGCCGTCCACGACGAACGCCCGCAGGACGAGCATGTCGTGGCCCTGGTCGGCATCCCAGGTCCCGCGGCCCGCCAGCCCGACGAGCCGAACCGCCGCGGCGACGAGGATGACTGCGCCGAAGCCAAGCCACTCCCACGGGGCGATCGCCGGGCGCCGCCGGGTCCGGTTGGCATCGCCGGTCGGCGGGCTCGCCCCGGCGGCGGTCATGCGTCGGCCGCCGGGCGGCGCCGTTCGGCCATCCCCCGGCGCTCAGGCCGGGTCCGTCTGGCCGGCTCGGGCGGCAGCGGCTGGAGCGGCCGACCGGCGGCCAGATCGCGGGCGCGGGCCAGGTTGACGGCGTCGTAACCGTCATCCATGCCCGGTGTCTCCAGGTACCAGGCGACGCCGGCCAGGGCAGGCTGGCGGAGGAGATGGCCCAGGCCTGCCACGCCGATCGCTCCGGCGCCCAGGTGCTGGTGCCGGTCCGACCGCGAGCCGAGGGCTGCCTTCGAATCGTTGAGGTGGATCATCGCCAGGCGCCCGAGGCCGATCCGGCGGTCGAACTCGGCCAGGAGCGTATCCACCTCCGCGGGCTCGGAGATCCGGTAACCGGCACCCCAGAGGTGCGCGGTGTCGAGGCAGATCGCCAGCCGCGCCGGGTCCACGCCGTGCGCCGCCGCCGCGTCGAGGATCCCCGCGAGCTCGGTCACCGTGGCACCCACGCCACCGCCACCGCCGGCCGAGTTCTCCAGGACGAGCGTGGCGGCGCCGGGGCCGCCTTCGACCTCCCCGAGCACCCGGGCGACGGCCGCCGCAACCCGCCCGACGCCTGCCTCGACACCGGTCCCCAGGTGCGAGCCCACGTGCACGTTGACGAACCGGGCCCCGTAGCCCGGCGCGACCTCCAGTTCGCTGCGCAGGACGGCGATCGAGCGTTCGCGGAGTTGGGGGTTCGGTCCGGCCAGGTTGATCAGGTAGGCCGCGTGGATGGCCACGGGCCGGATGTCCAGCGCGGCCAGGCGTTCCCGGAAGGCCTCCAGCTCAGGCGACGGCTCGCCGCGACGACGCCAGGCTGTCGGATTGTCGGCGAAGACCTGGAGGGCGTTGGCACCGATCCGACCTGCCCGATCGGCCGCCCGGACGAGGCCACCGGCATGCGACAGGTGGGCGCCGAGCCGCAGCGCGGTTCCGGCGGGCTCGACGGTCTCCATCGCCGCCTATCGTAGCCGCGCCGGTGCCCCGCTCTCGGGGGCAGCGGCGCCGGTCGGCCAGAGCTGCGCCGGGCGGTCAGGGTCGCGAGAGCCGGTCGGCCCATCTGCGCTGTGCGTCTCACCGCATAAGGGCGGGGCCGGGTGTGGCCGGCGGGGCCGGGTGTGGCCGGCGGGCCGGATGGGGCTCGCGGGGGGCCGGCGGCACGGAGGACGCCTCTCGGCGGTAGCGAGCGCGCCGCTCGGGACGGCCGCGTCTCGCGGTCCCGGTCGCCCGCGGTCCCCTCAGGCGCGGCTGCGGGCCCTGCCGTTCGCCCTGCCCGGCGTGTACTCGCCGCCGAGCATCGGTTCGATCAGGCCGAAGTCCCCGTCCCGCCGCCGGTAGAGGACGCACAGCTTCTCCGTCTCGGCATTGACGAAGACGAAGAAACTGTGGCCGAGCTCCTCCATCCGTTCGACCGCGTCCTCCTCGAACATCGGCTCGATCGCGAACCGCTTGGTCTTCACGATCCGGCGCTCGCGGGCCGGCTCGGCCGTTCCATCGGCGATCCGGCGCAGGAGATCCTTCTCCTCGATCGGGCGGGCCCGGAGGCGGGGCTTCTCGCGGTGGTCGACGGCCTGCCGTTCGACCTTGTCGATCACCTCGTCGATGCCGGCCTGGTAGGTCGGCCCGGCGGCGCGGCCGCGGAGTGTCTGGCCGTCGATGACCAGGGTGATCTCGACGATGTGGGCGTCGGCCGCGCTCCGGTGCTGCTCGTTGGAGAGCTCGATGAGCGCGTCCGTCCGATCGTCGAGGAACCGCTCCATCCGCCGCATCTTCCGCTCGGCGTAGTCGCGGACACGATCGGGCACGTCGATGTTCTTGCCCTTGACGATCGTCCTCACCGCAAACCTCCGCAACACATGACGCGCGCCTCCGCTGGTGGCGGTGACGCGCGTCTCGTGACTGATGGGCCGGTCACGCGTCGAGTATAGACCCGGCCGGTCGATGGGCCGAACCCCACCCTCGGCCCTTCGATCGGGTGACGAATGGCGTTTCTCGCGGCGCTCGGGCGCGAGCCCACGCACCGACCGCCCAGCCGGCCACGCACCCATCGCGCCCCCATTCACCGCTCGCGGGCCACCGTGACGGCCGAGACGTCCTCGGCGCCGGCCGCGAGGAGGGCCGCCCCGCAGGCGGCCAGGGTGGCGCCCGTGGTGACGATGTCGTCCACCAGGACCACCCATCGACCGCGCACCGCCCGCGCCTCCGTCGCGTCGCGGAGGCCGAAGGCGTCATGGACGTTGCCGGCCCGCTGCGCTCGGTCGAGGTGGTATTGGGCCACGGTCGCCCGGCGCCGTGCCAGGGCGCTGGCGACCGGCAGGCCGAGCGCGGGCCCGGCCGCGGCCGCGATGAGGGCGGCCTGGTCGTAGCCGCGCTGGCGTGCCCGCTCCTCGTGGACAGGAACCGGGACCAGGACCTCCCCGCCGGCGCCGGCGACGCGCCAGCGGGCCGCCACCGCCTCGCCCAGGACGGGTGCCACGCGGCACTCCCCCGCGTATTTGAGGGCGTGGAGGGCCCGTCGGACCGGCCCACTGAAGGGGGCGCACCACTCGAGCTGGAGCAGGGGAGCGGGGACGTCCGACGGGAGGCCGAGCGGCACGCCGGCCGGCGTGGCACGGCGCGCGTCGAGCGCCGGCCGGCAAGCCTCGCAGAGCACCGCTCCCTCCGCGCCGCAGCCGGCACAGGCGGGCGGCAGCGCCAGGTCGAGCAGGCGGGCGCCCAGACGGCGGCAGACCCGGAGCGTCGCGATCGACACGCCTCCAGCATGCCCGCTCGCACTCATCCCGCCCTTGGCCGCTGCTTCACCGATGCCCGCGGGGCCGCAGGCCGCATCTCGTCGGGGGGCAACGGCGGATGAGGCCGGCCGCGGCGCCTACGGCGGCGGGCCGGTGGCCTCGTCGGTGGCCCGGTCGGCCCCGTCGTCCGCGACGATCGGGTCCGCGACACCCACGACGACCCGGTCCCCGACCACCGTCCCGGACCGGTCGATCGCTCCCACGGGCAGCTCCAGGACGCCGTCCGCGCCGCGGACGTACCAGACCACGCCGCGCCAGGGCGGCAGCGCCCGTCGCAGCCCCACCACCCGCCGCTGGCCCGCCGCATCCGGCCGGTCCAGGAAGACACAGTCGAGCGCGAAGCGCATGAACATCATGTGGATCCCGTTCGTCCCGGGCAGCCACAGGCCGCCATCATCGGGGAGCGGAGGCCGGCCCATCAGGCCCCGGAAGCGGGCCCCGAAGGATGAGGCCGCCTCCAGCGACGAGCCGAGGAGCGTGCCGCGCTCCAGGTTGCGAGCGATCACCCTCCGGACGCGGCCTAGTGCGCCGCCCCCAGGTTCAGGACCAGCAGGATCATGGCCGGGCCCAGGATGATGATGAAGAGGGACGGGAAGATGCAGCCCACCAGGGGGAAGAGCATCTTGATCGGCGCCTTGGCCGCCATCTCCTCGGCCCGCTGGCGCCGCTCGATCCGCAGCTGTTCCGACTGGACCTGCAGCACCTTGGAGATCGAGACGCCCAGCTGCTCGGCCTGGATGATTGCCCCGATGAAGTTGGTGAGGGCCGGTACCTCGGTCCGCGGGATCATGTCGCGCAGCGCGTCGCGGCGCGCCTTGCCAACCCGCACCTCCGCCAGCGCCCGCCGGAACTCGTCCACCAGCGGGCCCTTCATCTTCTCCACGACCTTGGCCAGCGCCGCGTCGAAGCCCAGGCCGGCCCGGACGGAGATCGTCAGCAGGTCCAGCGCGTCCGGGATCTGCAGCAGGATCGCCTTCTGGCGGGCCCGCACGCGGCGGCCCAGCCAGAACTCCGGAATCGTGTAGCCGAAGAGCAGGCCCACCACGCCCATGATCAGGCCGATCATCAGCGGGAAGCCGAGCAGCAGCACACCCAGCACGACGAAGACGATGGCGAAGACGATGGCCGCCACGGCCTTGATCCCCAGCCAGTCTGCGACCCGCAGGTCGCCGGGGTTGCCGGCCAGGGCCAGCCGCTTCTCGGTGGTCTCGGTGAAGGACTGGCTCGTGAGCCGGGAGACGGACCCGGAGAGACGCAGGGCCAGCGGGCGCAGCGTCCGCTCCACGAACGGCTGCTGGAGTTCCAGCTCCTCCAGGTTCTTGGCCTGCATCGAGCCGAGCTGGGTCAGCCGGGCCTGGACCGGGTCCACCGGCCGGCTGCCGGCCAGGCCCAGGAAGATCAGCAGGATCGAGCCCGCCGCGATGGCGGCGATGACGATGGGCATGAACGTCGGCATGGCTAGACCTCGATGTCGACGATGCGCCGGATGGCCATGAAGCCGATGAACATCATGAAGCCGCCGAAGGCGAGGATGATGACCCCGGCCGGCAGGCCGATGATCCCCGGCGGGTTCTTGAACATCGGCTCCAGGAAGGTCGGCGCGGCGATGAAGAGGAAGAGTGCGATGCCGATCGGCAGGAAGCCGACGACATAGCCGGAGAGTCGCTGCTGGGCGGTGAGCGTCCGGATCTCGCCCTTGATCCGGATCCGCTCCCGGATCGTGTAGGCGATCGAGTCGAGGATCTCGGCCAGGTTGCCGCCGACCGTGTGCTGGATGGAGATGGCCGTCGCCATCAACTCCAGGTCGTCCGAGCGGACCCGGCGGACCATGTTCTCCAGCGCCTGCTCGAAGGGCAGGCCCAGGTTGACCTCCCGGATGACCCGGCCGAACTCGAGCGAGATCGGCGGTCGCGATTCCCGGACCACCAGCTCGATCGCCTGGAGGAACGACGAGCCGGCTCGCAGGGCGTTGGCGATCAGGGTGATCGTGTCCGGGAGCTGCTTGTTGAAGGCGTTGAGCCGCGAGCTCTTGCGGCGGCCCAGCCAGAAGCGCGGCAGCAGGAAGCCCAGGAAGGCTCCCACCAGCAGGACCAGCGGGTTGCCCAGCGTCGGCAGGGCGATCGACAGGATCAGGAAGAGGATCGGCAGCCCGACGGTGGAGCCGGCCCAGATGGCCAGGTACTCGCTGACCTTCAGCTTGAGGTCCGCCCGGGCCAGCTCCCGGGCCAGGTTGGCCCCGAAGTCGCGCTGCTCGACGGCCTTGTTGAGCTGCGCCAGCGCCTGGCTCTGGGCCAGCAGGTCCGAGATGGGGCCCTGGCCCGTGGAGGCCGGCTTGGGCTGGTCCTGCCTGCCGGCCGCATACCGCTCCAGGCGGGCGCTGATCCCCGACCCGCCGGAGAAGGCGATGCCGGCCGCGATGAGGACGATCGCCAGGGCCGCGACGGCCGCGACGGCGACGGTGACGGGGTTCATGGCTTCCTCCTCGGCGGCCTAGTAGACGAAGCCGAAGAGGCCAGGCGGCAGGTGGATGCCCATGACCTCGAACTTCTCGACGAACTTCGGCCGGATCCCGGTCGCCTTGAGGCGGCCCTGGATCTTGCCCTCCACGATGCCCGTCTGCTCGAAGACGAAGACGTCCTGCATGACGATCACATCACCCTCCATGCCCTGGACCTCGGTGATGTTGACGATCTTGCGGGTGCCGTCCTTGAGGCGGGACTGGTGGACGATCAGGTCCACCGCGGAGGCGACCTGCTCGCGGATCGCCCGCAGCGGCAGGTCCACGCCGGCCATCAGGACCATCGTCTCCAGGCGCGCCAGCATGTCGCGGGGACTGTTCGCGTGGCCGGTGGACATCGAGCCGTCGTGGCCGGTGTTCATCGCCTGGAGCATGTCCAGCGCCTCGCCGCCGCGGCACTCGCCGACGATGATCCGGTCGGGGCGCATCCGGAGGGCGTTGCGCACGAGCTCCCGGATCGGGATCGCCCCGCGGCCCTCGATGTTCGGCGGCCGCGACTCGAGCGTCACCACGTGCTCCTGGCGGAGCTGGAGCTCGGCCGCGTCCTCGATCGTGATGATCCGCTCGTCGTTGGGGATGAACGAGGAGAGGACGTTGAGGGTCGTGGTCTTGCCCGAGCCGGTGCCGCCGGAGACGAAGATGTTGAGCCGCGCCTCCACGCAGGCCCGCAGGAAGTCGAACATCTCCGGCGTCGCGGTCCCGAAGCGGATCAGGTCGTCCACGGTGAACGGCGAGGCGGAGAACTTCCGGACGGTGACCACCGGGCCGACGAGCGACAGCGGCGGGATGATGGCGTTGACGCGGGAGCCGTCGGTCAGGCGGGCGTCCACCATCGGTGACGACTCGTCCACGCGGCGTCCGATCGGGGCGATGATCCGGTCGATGATCCGCATGACGTGGTCGTCGTTCTGGAAGACGACGTTGGTCAGCTCCAGCTTGCCCGAGCGCTCGATGTAGACCTGGCGGGGGCCGTTGACCATGATCTCGGTGATGCTCTCGTCGCGGAGCAGCGGCTCCAGCGGGCCAAGGCCGATGATCTCGTCGGTGATCTGCTCCAGCATCCTGACCCGCTCGGCGCGCGTCAGGGCCAGGCCCTCCTCGTCGATGACCTTGCCGAAGATCTCCTCGATCTGGCGGCGCACCTCGACCTGGTTGGAGAGGTCCAGCTTGGGATCCAGGTCCTGGATGACCCGGCTCTGGATCCGGAACTTGACGTCCCGGAACGACTCGCGGACCGGAGCCTGCGTCAGCAGCCGCTGGGAGGGACTGACCGGTCCGCCGGGCGCGCCCGGCCCGCCGGGGGCCGGCGCCCCGGGCGCCGGTGCGGGCAGGCCCGGCCCGGAGCCCGGTCGGGCGCTCTCGATCCGCTTCAGGAGGGACATCGCCTATACCCCTTCTCGCCCCCGATTGGGGTCGCTCCACCGACGACCGGATGGTTGGGCAGATCCGGTCTGATCGCCATGCGAACAGGTCTCATCGCCATGCGAACAGTGATTTGCGGGGAGCCACAGCCTTGCGGGCACCTCCGGCCGCCGCGCGCTCGCCTGCGAGCCCGGTGGCCAGCCGGATGATGTCCTGCGTGACCTGACTCTCCCGATTGCTCAGGACGAAGGGTACGCCCCGGTTCAATGCGTAGACCACGCTCCGCCCGTCGCTGACCACCGTGTAGTCGACCTTCCGGCCGATCGAGTGCTCCACGTCGGCGACCCGGATGCCGAGCGTGGTGTCGGCGCGGTTGAGCACCAGCCGGACCTTGGACGGCTCGTAGCCGAGCTGGTCCGCCACCTCCAGGAAGAGGCGGGTGTTCTTGATGCAGGTGATCTCCAGGGTCAGCACGGAAAGGATGACGTCTGCCAGGTCCAGGATCGCCAGCGTCGTGTCGTTGAAGGAGGCGGCGCAGTCGACGACCACCAGGTCGTGGCTGGCCCGGAGGGCCTCCAGGACGCGCTTGACAGCGGTGGTCGTGATCAGCTCCGCCATCTCCGGCGAGGGCGGGGCAAGCAGCACCCGGACCCCGGAGGAGTGGGTGATGACGAAGGTGTCCAGCGACTCGGGCTCGCCGGCCTCGAGCTCCGGGACCAGGTCCGCGATCGACTTGTTGCGCGGGTTGAGGTTGAAGAGGACGCCGATGTCGCCGAACTGGAAGGACGCGTCCACCACCACCACCCGCTTGCCGCGTTCGGCGACGGCGATGGCCAGGTTGGCCGCGATCGTCGTCCGGCCCACGCCGCCCTTGGGGCTGAAGATCGCCAGGATCTCGCCGGGCCCGCGCTCGCCGGCCGGCGTCCCGTTCCCCGGCGTCGGGGCGACCGGCACCAGGCGGTCCAGCTTCTGCCGCTCGCGGGAGTGGACCTGGCGGATCGCGGCCGTCAGCTCGTCGGAGCTGAAGGGCTTGACCAGGAATTCGCGCGCCCCGGCCAGCATGGAACGCCGCAGGTAGTCCGCCTCGCCCTGGACCGACATCATCACGATCGCTGCCGTCGGCACCTGGGCCGACAGCAGCTCCGTGGCCGCGATGCCGTCCATGTCCGGCATGTTGATGTCCATCAGCACCACGTCGGGCAGCAGGCGCGCGGCCATCTCCAGGGCCTCCGCGCCGGACGCAGCCGAACCCGCCACCTCGATGTCGCTCTCGAAGCCGAGCAGCTTGGCGAGGTGGTCCCGGGTCTCCGGGATGTCGTCGACGATCAGGACGCGGATCTGGTCGGCCATGGGTGTTGCGGTCGGAGCTCCGGATGGGGACGGGCCCGGTCAGGGACCGAGCCCGCCGCTTTCTGCTGGATCAAGGGGCGGCCGCGGCCGTCCCCCGGGTTCACTTCGGGACGCTGGAGATGATCGGGAAGGGCGGGATGACGCCGTACTGGTCGATGAGGGTCTTGAGGACGATGCCGGTCGTGGCGTCAGGCGGGCTGTCCTTGTCCGCCGTGGAGCGGAGGGTCAGGGTGATCGGCTCGGCGCCCAGCTGGGCGTAGCGGATCACCTCGGCCTGCTGGGGCGTGACCGCCAGGATCACGATCTCCTGCTGGCCGTTCAGGGTCACGGTCGGCCCCGTGGTGGCGTTCCCGCCGCTCGGACTCGGCGACGGCTGGGCCTGCTGTTGCTGCTGGCTCTGCGTGGCCGGCGGCAGGAGGGTTCCCACCACCTGGAGGTTCTGGAGGACGGTCTTTACCGAGAGCTGGGGGCCGCCCGGGTAGGGCTGCGGGAGCGCGCTCGGGCCGGGTGCCGGTACCAGCGTCTGGATGCGGATGCCCAGGACCACGTCCACCCGGTCGCCGGTCTGGATCACCGTTCCCACGCCGGTCACCTGGTCCACCTGGACGGCGATCGCCCGGAAGCCCTTCTGGAGGCTCGGCACGATGCTGTTCGCGTTGGTGGTCGTCAGGAACTGGCTTCGGGTCAGGATCTGGCCCTGGGTGACGGTGGTCCGGACGATCTGGCCCAGGACCAGGGCCTTGTCGGTGAAGGCATCGGCCGGTTCGTCGGTGGTCTTGATCGTGGTGGTCGCCAGGTCCGCGCTGACGATCTGGTTCCCCAGCGGGATGTCGCGCGCCGCGGTGACAACCGAGACCGTGGTGGGAGGCGTCGGTGTGCCTCCACCGCCGCCGCCGGTCCCCGAACCGATGATGAAGACGATACCGACGAAGGCGACGACGGCCAGAAAGACCCCGATGAGCAGGATCAGACGGTTAGATCGCTTCACACACCCTCTCCCCAGCCTTGTGACAGGTGGCACCACTGTAGCACCGGTCCCGGGGCCCGCGACTATACGAATGGCCTAGGACGCGCGGGACGAATCGCCCGGCTGACAGGAGGGATCCCCCGGGACACGGAGGGGCCGCGCCGAAGGCGCGGCCCCTTGGATCGAGAACGACGGCGCTCGCTAGATCGAGTTGCCGACGTTGCTCAGGATCGTCTTGACCTGGCCGCCCAGGAAGAGCAGGGCGATGATCGCCAGAATCGCGATGAGGGCGAGGATCAGCGCGTACTCGGCGAGACCCTGGCCTTCCTCGTCACGATGAAGATAGGACGAGATGAGAGCCATGAGATAGGTCATGGGGTGGGCACCTCCTTTCCTCGAGACTCCCCGCCCCCGGGCGGGGGTTGCCGTCACGGCCGGGCAGGCTTCCGAGCCCGATGCTGGCTCCCACCGCCTCCCTGGTCGACTGGCCGCGCCACCCTATGCGCGTGTCCGCGGGCTGTCAAGGGGTCAGGGCCGGTATCGGTGCTTTCCTGCTCCGCCCGCTCAGACCGAGCTTCCCACGGTGCTGATCAGCGTCTGGACGTTCTGCCCCAGGAACATGAGCGAGACGATCGCCACGACCGCGATCAAGGCGAGGATGAGTGCGTACTCGGCCAGGCCCTGGCCGCGGTCGTCGCGCCGGATGATGGATGAGATGAGTGCGACTGCGCTGGACACGCTCCACCACCTCCTTTCCTTCGAGGCTCCCCGCCTCTCCCCCGGCGAGGGCAGTGGTGCGCGGCACCCGGGATGACGGCGATGAACCGGTGGCGGCCCTCCCGCAGCCGGGCAGTTGGGAACGCTCGTGGCGACGGCGAGGCGCCGTCAACGGCGTCCCGACGCGTGAAGGCCGCGCCCACCGGGCGCGGCCTTCACGTTGTCGGTCGCAGACGGCGAGCTAGATCGAGTTGCCGACGTTGCTCAGGATCGTCTTGACCTGGCCGCCCAGGAAGAGCAGGGCGATGATCGCCAGGATCGCGATGAGGGCGAGGATCAGCGCGTACTCGGCGAGACCCTGGCCTTCCTCGTCGTGACCGAAGGTGGCGAGGAACGCGTAGAGCCGATTGACGAGCGCCATACAAGCCTCCCGATGAGAGCGGACCCCAGAGCGGGGCATCAGGACTGTAGGCGGCACGGACCGCAGAATCCATTAGGCAATTCGTCCTAGGAGCGGACGCACCACCCTCAACCGGCGCTGGCCGCTCCGCCGACCACGCTGAGCAGGGTCGAGAGCTCGCCGCCGAAGAAGGTGAGGGCCACGACCGCCACCAGGGCCATCAGGGCCAGGATCAGGCCGTACTCCACCAGGCCCTGGGCCTCTTCCCGGGAGAGCCGGCGCGCGGCCGCCAGCAGGCGGGCCGGGGCCTCCCGGCCGTCGCGAAGGAGCGCCGTCCCCACGGTCAGGCCCGGCCGGGCTCGAAGCCGACGCGCAGGTCGCGCCCCTCATCGGCGAGCTCCACGCTCACCGAGATCACCGCGGCCCGCTGCTGGATGGCTCGCCAGGCGGGCGCGGGCAGGCCGATCGGGGCCGGTGTCCGGGCGGCCTCCTCCGCGCTCCGGCGCTCCTCGATCATGGCGGCGAGAGCAGCCGGCACCTCCGGCTCCTTGTCGCGGCCGCGTCCCCAGCGCAGGCGGCGCCGGCCCGACGCCCCGCCGGCCGCGGCCGGTTCCTCCGCCTGTGGCGCCGCGTCGCGCACCGCGCGGACCCGGGCGGCCAGCCGCTCCGACCAGTCGAGGTCGATCAGCACCCGGTCCGGCTCGAGGCCGAGATAGGCCTCGGTCGCCTCGTCCAGGATCCGGAAGAGGCCCGATTCCACGTCCATCGGCAGGCGGCGGTCCAGTCCCACCGACTCGAACGCGACCGGGATGCGGGCGCGGCGGGATCGCTCCAGGGCCGCCCGCCGGATCGTCGGCACCAGCCCCAGGTCGTCGAGGACCATCGGCCGGACGTCGAAGATGAAGGACTTTGTGGCCTCCAGCGTCGCCTGGACCATCGCCACCAGCTGGCGCAGCTCGGCCGCCGCCGCGGCCGCGTCGCGGCCCAGGAGGCGATCCACGATCTGGGCCTGGAGGACGATGTTGGTCAGGCTCTGGGCCGGGCCGTCGTGCATCGCCCGGGCGATGTCCCGGCGGAGGTCCTCCTGGGCGCTCAGCAGCAGCCGGGAGACCCCGGCCGGCAGCACGCCCGGCTCGCCCTCCGTGGCCGAAGCCGGCCCGAGCGCGCCCGCCGCGGCGCCGCCGGATGCCCCGCCACCGCCGGCCAGCCGCTCCAGCACCACCGCCTCGCCGGCCAGGCTGTCGCGGAAGCGTCCCAGGACCTTCTGCTTGCCCTCCAGCACGTCCACCTGGGCTTCCATGACGGCCGCCCGCCGGGTGGCGGCCACGAGCTGGCGGCCCAGCTCCGCGAGCTCGGCCGCGTCGGCGCCGCGGTCGGTCGCCGCCTTGCTCTTCTCGGCCGCCTGGACGCGCCTCTGCTCGTGCCGGCCGGCCTCGGACCTGGCCTGGGCGACCAGCAGGTCGATCTCCGCCAGCTCCACCCCGAGCAGGTCGACCTGCCGGCGCGTGCCGGCTGCCAGGTCGGCCAGGCCGGCCGGGGAGGCCGGGGAGGCCGGCTGCGGGTCGCTCACCCTGCCTCAGTCCTCGGGCATCCGGATCCAGCCCTGGCGCATGGCGTAGACGACCGCCTGGGTCCGGTCGTTGACGCTCAGCTTGCGGAGGATCGAGCTCATGTGGTTCTTGACCGTCTGCTCGCTGATCGAGAGGGCATAGGCAACCTGCTTGTTGGTCATCCCCTGGGCGATGTTGTCCAGGATCTCGACCTCCCGCGGCGAGAGAGGGGCGAAGATCGGGGCGGCCTCCTGGCCGTAGATGGCCAGCTCGCGGAACTCCTTGAGGACCCGGCTGGCGACGGCCGGCCGCGAGAAAACCTTGTCGTTGATCAGGAACTCGCCGGTCGCGACCCGGCGGATGATCGTCACCAGGTCGTCGGGGCCGATGTCCTTGAGGATGAAGGCGGCCGCGCCGGCCTTGATCGCGTCGAAGAGCAGGTCCTCGTCCTCGCTGACGGCCAGGACGATGATCCCCGCCGCGGGCAGCTCGCGCTTGATGCGCTGGGTCGTCTCGATGCCGCCGGGAGGCGGGAGCGAGAGGTCCATCAGGATGATGTCCGGGGCGTTCTCCACGGCACCGTCGAAGGCGCTGCGGGTGTCGTCCGCCTCGCCCACGATCACGAAGTCGGGCTCGCGCTCGAGGATGTTGCGCATGCCCACCCGGAAGAGGGCGTGGTCGTCCACCAGCAGGATGCGGGTCTTCTCCCCGCCGCGACGGTCCGGGCCGCCGCGCCGCCGCTCCGGGCCCTGGTACTCCATTGCGCTCATGAACCCTCCTCTCCGATCGGGATGGCGAGCCAGACGATGGCGCCCCCGGCGGGGCGAGAACGAACCTCGAAGCGGGCGCCGATCAGGTCGGCCCGCTCCCGCATGAACTGGAGGCCGAAGTTGCGGCGGCCGCGGGTGGCCACCTGGCCGATGTCGAAGCCCCGGCCGTCGTCCCGCACCTCCAGGACCCAGTCGGTCCCCTCGAGGCGGGTGGCCACCACGGCCCGCCGGGCCCCGGCGTGCTTGCGCACATTCTGGAGCGCTTCCTGGGCGATCCGGAGAACGCCCGCCTGCTCCACGTCGGAGAGCCGGTCGCCCGGCGCGGCCAGCTCCGTCTCGATGGTGATGCCGGCGAGGGCGGCCATGTTCTCCACGGCGTCCAGGATCGTCCCGTCCAGGCCCAGCTCGTCGAGGAGCGGGGGCCGGAGCTGGCTGATGAAGGTCCGGACGTCGCCCAGCTCGCGGCGCAGCAGCTCCCGGAGGAAGCGCAGCTCGGTCCGCGCCAGCCGGGTGTTCTGGTCCAGCACCCGCTCGATGTATTCCACCTGGAAGATCGCGTTGGAGAGCGCCTGGGCGGGCCCGTCGTGGACCTCCTGGGCCAGGCGCGACCGCTCGGCCTCCTGGGCCTCCACGATCCGCATCTGGATGTCCGTCGGCAACCAGGGCACGTCGCGCTCGGTGAGCAGGCTGACGTCGCCGCGCTCCAGGAAGAGCCAGCCGCTCTCCATGCTCCGGACGGTCAGCTCCAGCTTGGAGAGCTCGCCCTGGTGGCGGCCCAGGTCGCCGGTCATCCGCTCCACGTCCGACCGCAGCGCCCGCCGGCGGGCATCCTCGGCGCCGGCCTCGGCCGCCAGCGCCCCGGCAGGTCCGGGCAGGCCGTCCACAGCGGCCGCGTCACCCGCGTCTGTCGGAGGGGCGGCGCCGGGCGTCGCGCGATCCACCGCCTCCAGCTCGTCGCGCAGGGCGTGCCAGCGGGCGAGCGCGTCGCGGTAAACCTCGCGGTAGCGCTCGCTGATCGAGCGGAGCGTGTTGGCGCCATAGCCCAGGGTCGCCTTCGCCTCGGCATAGAGCTCGTCGAAGCGGCCCTCGCGCGCGTCCGTCCCCGTCCGTCCGGCGTCCATCGTCGATCGAGTATACGGGCGGCTATCAGCGGCAGACGATGAGGTACGCACGCGTCTCGGCCAGGGCGGCCCCGGCCGGCGGCAGCGGGACCGCCTGGAAGCAGGCCGCCCCGGGCGGGGCGTTCGGGCCTTCGATGACCTGGGGCCACGCGCCGTGGCCGCTGCTCTGCACCACGAGCAGCCGGGCCCCGAACCGCTGGGCGAGCGACAGCACGCTGGCCGGCGACTCGTCGGGCAGGGCCAGGGTCGGGACGCCGTCCGCGTAGGAGAGCCAGATCGGGAAGTCCGTCACGACCGGCGCGTCGGCCGAGAGCGGGATGCCGGCGGCCGCCAGGCGGCCCGGCAGGGCCGCGTAGCGAGCCTGCGTGTCCGCTGCCAGGCTGCCGATCCCGGTCACCGTCAGAAGCAGGAAGGGCGCGGCGACCCCTGCCACCAGGGCCGGGCCCAGCCAGGCGACCGGCCGCGTCCAGCCGCGCCAGCGCCCGACCCGGGCGATCACCGCGTCGAGCGCCACCAGGCAGCTGACCAGCAGAAGGACGTGCACCGGCCCGGCCGCGTGGAGGAAGGTGCCCCAGGTCGTGGCGACCGGGAAGACCAGGGTCGTGATGGTGAAGGTGAGGAGGCTCACGATCAGCAGTGGCCGGAGCGACCGCAGCCGGCCGGTCCAGGGCAGGGCCAGCAGGCCGAGCGGCCCGACCGGCACGGCGGGGATCAGGAGGACGGAGAAGAGGTTGTGGTCGAAGCCCTCCACGCGCATCCGGAGCAGCGCCGCCGGACCCTGCGCCAGGTAGCGCTGGAGGGTGGGCAGGACCTGGTAGGCGAAGATGTCGAAGCCGGTCACGGAGAAGGCATTGGCCGCGGTCTGACCGGGCAGCGGCGAGCCGAAGATCCGCCAGTCGCGGATCCCCCAGGGAGCGAAGACCGCCAGCGCCACGACCGCCGGGACCGCGACCAGGCGGAGCCGCTCCCGGCGCGCTCCCGGTACGGCCAGCCAGGCCAGCAGCGCCCAGGTCAGGGCGACCCAGGCCGCCTCGCTGCGGGTCACGGCGGCCAGCCCCAGCAGGACGCCCAGTCCCAGCAGCCGGCGGTCCAGCGACGCGATCCGCCGTCCCCCGCTTGCGTCCCGGACAAGCCGCTCCATCAGCAGGCAGGCCCAGAGAGCGAGGACCGCGAAGACCATCGTGGAGTCCGGCAGCAGGTTGTGCAGGACGAGCGGCCCGAACACCGCGGCGCAGAGGCCGGCGCCCAGGGCCATCGTCCGCGCCCGCCCCGCCGGCAGGCCCAGCTCCGCCGCCACGTCGGCGCCCAGGCGCCAGGCCAGCACGGGCACGAGCGCCCCGACCGGGACCGACATGACCTGTGCGGCGTGGAAGGTCGGCCCGAAGAGCAGCATCGGGACGGCCATCAGCAGGCTCGGCAGCGGCAGCCAGACCTCGAAGGCCGGCCGCGGGAAGAAGAGCCCGAAGGTCCCCGTCGCCGGGTCCAGGGCCGGTGTCTGGTAGCTCCAGAGCGCGTCGCTCACCAGGCCGCGGCCCTGGACCAGGTTGCGGGCCACCTCCACGTAGTAGGCGGTGTCCTCCGGGACCGGGAACGGCACCCCGGCCGCGGAGACGGCCCGGACGGCCAGCGCCACCAGGAAGACGAGGCCGGCACTCAGCCAGGCCTCGCGGGGCGACAGGACGAAGGCGTCCGGCGCGGGCGTGCGCGGGGCGCTCATGGCGTGGCCCCGGCCGCTGTCGACGCGGCACAGCGCGCGTCGCCCGGCGCCACGCAGACCGGGTACAGCGCCAGCTCCGGATACGTGCCGGCCGCCACGGAGGAGGGGATCGTCAGCACCGGCGGCCCGATCCAGGACTGGTGGACCTGGCCGCCCAGGACCGGGACCAGCGGCGGGACGATGTGGCCCCGCTCCAGGACCAGCCAGCGGATGTCGTAGGCCTTCGCCACCTGCTCGATCGTCGGCAGTGGGTCGTTGACCGTCACCACCCCGCCGTGCCCGGTCGTGTAGCGGTAGCCGCCCGCGTCGATCGTCATCAGCCGGTCGGAAGCCGGCACCCCCAGGCGGTCCAGTTTCGCGGCGACCGCCAGCTGGTAGTTCCGCTCCACCGTCCAGCCGTTGACCACGCTCACGGTGAAGGCCGCCGCGGTCAGCATCGTCAGGCCCACCGTGCCCCACAGGAAGACCGGCACCGCCTGCTCCTCGTGCCAGGACCGACGGCGACGGGCCACCCAGCCGACGGCGGCGACCACGCCCTCAAGCGCCAGGACGTAGGTGTGCGGAGCGAGCGCCACCGCAGAGTGGAGGAAGGTCCCGTACGGTACGTGGACCGCGGAGACCAGGGCGGAGAAGGCGAAGAGGACGGCGAAGTAGACCAGGAACGGCCCGAAATCACCGGATCGGCGCCTTCGCCAGGCCCCCACCACCAGGAACGGGGCCAGCACCAGCGAGCAGATGATGACGGCGAAGTTGGCGGCCGCCGCCACCAGGCCCAGGACGCGGCTCGTGACCAGTGGCCCGATCCCCTGGCCCAGGAAGTAGGCCAGGGTGGTGGGCGTGGTGATGCTGTTCATCTCGGCGAAATCCCGGATGAAGAGGATCCGGCCGGACGAGGACGAGGGCGAGATGCTGCCGAAGACGGCCAGCTCGCGCGCATACCAGGGGACCATCACCACGGCGAAGAGCGCCGCGCAGGCGACCGCGGACCAGAACGGGATGGCCGGTCGCCGGCCGCCGCCGGAACGCCAGGCCCGCCAGCGGTCCCAGAAGAAGGCAAGGGCCACCACCAGCCCGATCAGCACGCCATCGTTGCGGGCCAGCGTGGCGAACCCCACCAGCAGGCCCGCCAGGGCGAAGCCGCGGCTGTCCCCCCGGAGCCCGCGCGCCGTCAGCCAGAGGGCCGCCGCGCCCAGCACCTCGTACAGCCCGAAGTTGTCGGGCTGGCTCATGAAGATGGTGGCCCCGGCCGGAACCGCGCCCAGCAGGCCGGCGCCGAGCTGGACCGACCGGCTCGCCCCGGCCTCGCGCGCGATCGCCCAGGTGAGCGGCGCGGCGAGCGCCCCGAAGAGGGCGAAGGGGACCTGGGGAGCCCAGGAGGCCGAGCCGAAGAGGGCCAGGAAGGGGACCTGGACCAGGGACGCCAGCGGCATCCAGTGGGCGTTGCTCGGGATCGGGAGGTGGGGGTTCGCCGGCAGCCGGCCGCCCACATCCACGAAGGCCCAGATGAAGTCGATGTTGAGGCCGTGGCCGGCCTGGAGCGCCTGCGCCACGTTGACGTAGTAGTAGGAATCGACATAGGCCGGATGAGGGAAGGCCGCAATCAACCCCAGCCGGACGAGCAGGGCGAACGCATAGAGGGCGATGGGTCTCCGCACGGCCGGTGCAGTCTAGCACCGGGTCCCGGCGCCTCCGACCGGTACGAATGGCCCACGCCCCGACCGCCGGTCGGCGGCCTGTTGGCGCTTCGGCGGGGGTCTACGATGCCGCGGATGGATCGCACCGCGGCGCCGCCGATGGTCGCCCGTCGTCCCGGGCTGCTCGGCTGGGCCGTGCTCGGAGGCGTCGGCTGGCTCGGCCTGCTCCAGCTCGGGGCGACGATGCTGGCCCAGCATCCGCCGCAGGCCGGCTTCGATCTCCAGCTGATCCTGGACGCGGCCCGCCGCGTCGCCGGCGGTGGCTCCCCCTACGACCCGGCGGCCGTGGCCGGCCGCCTCCAGGCCAGCGACCTCTTCTACTCCTACCCGCCGCCCCTGGCCCAGGCGCTGGCCCCCGTGGCCGGGCTTCCGTCCGGTGCGGCACTGGCGCTGTGGGGCGTGGGCGCCACGGCGGGCCTGGGCCTGGTCGCAGTCCTGCTGGCGCGTCGCCTTGCCCCGGGGCGGCCGGCGCCCGCCGTCCTGTTGCCGCTCCTGGCCCTGGCGCCGTTCGTGTCGCCCTTCGCCGTGGCCCTCCTCTTCGGCAACGTGGACGCCTGGTTCGGCCTCCTCTACGGGCTGGTCCTCCTGGCGGCGCTGGCCGAGGCGGGCGGGGCCGGGCGGGCCACGCTCATCGGCGGCGGCGTCGCGCTCGGCCTGGCCAGCGTCATCAAGGTCCATCCCGCCGTCCTGGGGCTCTGGTTCCTGGTGCGGGCCCTGCGCGGCCGCGGCCCGGCCTGGACGGTCCTTGGAGCGGCGGTCGTCACGGCCGCGGCGGTTCTCGGCGGGAGCCTGGCCGCCTTCGGGACGGGGCCCTGGGCGGACTACGTGGCGATGCTCCGGACCAGCTCCGGGGCCGACCTCGCCTCCCGGCTCAACATCGGGCCGGCCAGTCAGCTGGCCCTGCTGCTGGGCAGCCCGGCCGTGGCCCGGCCGCTGGCCGTGGTCGTGGCCGCGGTCGCCGTGGCGGTCACGGTGGCCGCCGCATGGCTGCGGGCGGACCCCCTGGAGAGCCTGGCCTGGGCGGCGGTCGCCTCGCTCGCCGTCCTGCCGGTGACCTGGTTCCACTACCCGGTGGCCCTGATCCCGTTCGGGGTCGCCGCCTGGCTGCTGGCGACCGGGGGGCGCCGCGCCCTCGCCGTCCAGGTCGTCCTGGGGCTGGCGGTGCTGGCCGCGATCGTCTCGATCGTGGCCCCGGTCCTGGTCTGGCTGGCGGTCGGCCTCGTCCTGGCGGCGATCGCCGGCGGGGCTCGCGCCGCGGTCCACGCGGAGTTCGCGCGGTGAGCGGCCGTCGCCTGGAGGCGCTCGACGCCCTCCGCGGCATCGCCGCGCTCATGGTCCTCGTCTGCCACGTGGCGATCCTGGACCCGGCCGCCCTGGGCCCCGCGGCCGGCTTCGCCGCCGGCGGTCGCGTCGGTGTGCTCGTCTTCTTCGTCCTGTCAGGCTACCTGCTCTACCGGCCGTTCGTGGCCGGCGACTGGAACGTCCGGTCCTACCTGGTGCGGCGGCTGCTGCGGATCTACCCGGCCTACCTGGTGGCCCTCGTCGGGGTGACCCTGCTGAGCGGCAGCCAGGCCTTCCTGGATCACCCCGCGGAGTTCCTGCTCTTCGCCCAGAACTATGATCCCCGGCTCTTCAACGGCTTCCTGGGCGTCAGCTGGACCCTGCAGCTGGAGATGGGCTTCTACCTCCTGCTGCCGGGCATCGCCCTCCTCGCCCGCGGTCGGGAGCTTCGCGTCGTGGCCGGCCTGGGCCTCGTCTCCTTCGGCGCCAGCGTCGTGGTGCTGTACGACCTCTCGGGAGGGCTGGCCAACCGGGCGCAGGTCGTGAGTCTCCTGCCCTTCTTCCTGTGGGCATTCGTGCCGGGGATGCTCCTGGCCATCCTCGACGTGCGAGGTCGCCTGGGCATCTTCCGCAACCCGCTCTGGGTCATTCCCGGGGCCCAGCTGGTGCTCCTCGGGGTCGCGTTCGCCATCTGGGCGTCGGTCGACCTGGTGACGACGGCCGGGGCGATGCTGCTCGTGGCCTGGTGCGTCGCGCGCCGGCCCGCCCTCGGCCCGTGGGCGGCCTGGGCGGGCGGGCTCTCCTATGCAATCTACCTGTGGCACGAGGACGTCATCCGGGCCGTGCTCCGGCTCGGCCCGACCGGCGCGCCGGCGGCCGTCCTGGCGCTCGCCCTGACGCTGGTGGTCGCTGCGGTCTCCTACCTCGTGGTGGAGCGCCCGGCGATCGCGCTCGGGCGCCGGCTGACCCGTCGCCGGGCGGCGGTGGTTGCCACCGCCGAGGTTCCCCAGCCGGCCGTCGCTCCGGCCGGTCCCGGCGGGCTCTAGACTTCGGCCCGATGACCGGCACGTCGCTCACGATCGTCCTGCCCGCCTACAACGAGGAGGCGCGCCTCGGCGGCGCCCTGGACGAGCTGTTCGGCTACCTCCGCCGGCCCGGCGACCGCGCCCGGGAGGGATCGCCCGGCCCGGAGGCGCTGCCGGGCCGGGTCCGGGTGCTCGTCGTGGACGACGGGAGCTCGGACGGCACGGCGGCGCTGGTCCGCGGCCGGCCCGAAGCCGGGGAGACGACGGGCGCTTGGCCGAAGCTCGACCTCTTGGCGGTCCCCCACGGTGGCAAGGGCGCGGCCGTCCGGGCGGGCATGCTCGCGGCGGAGACCGACCTGGTCGTCTTCATGGATGCCGACATGGCCACCCCGCCGGACCAGCTGCCGCTGCTGGCCCGCGCCCTGGAGACGTCCGACGTGGCGCTGGGCAGCCGGATCCAGCCGGACGGGAGCGACATGCGGGCCAGCCAGCCGCTCTACCGGCGCCTGATCGGCCTACTCTTCCGGGCGCTGGCCTCGCTGTGGGTGACGGGGCCGATCCGCGACACGCAGTGCGGCTTCAAGGGCTTCCGCAGGTCGGCGGCGCAGGACCTCTTCGGCCGGCAGCGGGTGACCAGCATCGTCTTCGACGTGGAGATCATCTACCTGGCCCGGCGCCGCGGCTACCGGCTGGCGGTGGTTCCGATCCACTGGGCGGACCGGGCCGGCTCGCACATGCGGATGCGGCCCGGGCTGGCGGCCAGGGTCGCCTGGGACCTGTTCCGCATCCCGCTCGTCCATCGGGGGGTGGGCCGGCATGGCGCGGCCCTTGCCGACGGCGATCGCCCGGCCTGAGGAGCGCCGCCCCGCGTGGGCGCCGGCGCTGCTGATCCCGCTTGTGGCCCTGCTGGCGTACGGAGCGGCGATCGCCGTGATCGCCGTCGCCGCCGGCCCGACCCTCGGCTACGACTTCAAGGCCTATCTCCACGCCGGGCAGCGCCTCCTGGACGGAGCGCGCCTGTACGACCCGGCCGTGAATGTCGCCGGCGGGTTCGCGATCTTCCTCTATCCGCCGCCCTTCGCCCTGGCGATGGTGCCGTTCGCCCTGCTGCCCGGGACGATCGCCGTGACCGCCTGGACGGTCCTGCTGGCCCTGGCGTTCCTGGCAGGCGTCGCCCTGTTGCCGGTCCGCCGCGAGGTCCGCTGGCTGGTGGTCCTGCTGGCGGCTCTCCAGTGGCCCTTCCTCTACTCGATCAAGCTGGGCCAGGTTGGCCCGCTCCTCTTCCTCGCCTTCGCCGCCGGCTGGCGCTGGCTGGACCGGCCGGGGCCGCTGGGGCTTTCGATGGCCGCCGGCACGCTCATCAAGCTCCAGCCGGGCCTCCTCTTCGGCTGGGCGCTCGCCGGCGGTCGCCGGCGCGCCATCGCGATCGGGGTGATCGCAATCGCGGCCTGCGCCCTCGCGGGGACGCTGGTCACGGGCCTCGCCGCCTGGTCCGACTATGTAGCCATCCTGCGGCGGGTGAGCGCCCCGGTCACCACGCCCCACAACTTCACGCCGGGCGCGGTCGCCTACCAGATGGGAGCGAGCGAGGCGGCGGCCAGCCTGGTCCAGTGGGCGAGCATGGCGCTGACGATCGCCATCACGGCCTATGCCTGGCTCCGCTCGGATGCGGAGACCGCCTACGTCGTCACCGCCGTGGCCAGCCAGCTGCTCTCGCCGCTCCTCTGGGACCACTACGCGATGCTGCTGCTGATCCCCACCGCCCTGCTGCTCCAGCGGCGCCAGTGGTGGGCGGTCCTGATCCCGCTCTCGGCGTGGTTGCCGTTGCCGTGGATCATTCCGGTGGCGTTCGCGCCAGGTCTTGTGGGGCCATTGCTCACCGGAAGCTCGGATTGCCCAGGGTCCGTCGATGTCGGGTCAGGAGCGTGACCGCATGCCCTGACCGCCAAACGAGCGGTTCTGCCGACGACACCGGAAGGTGTTCGACTGGCCCAGTTCATCACCATGGGTGCCGAGCCGCCGCCTCCCGCCCGGCCTTCTCTGCGACGAACAACACGTTGAAATGCAGGAGCGAGTAGCGCAGGACCCGGATCGTCCACCCGTCGAGCATTGACGCGACCTCGGCCGGCAGGTACTCGTGGTGGAATGGCTCCGAATGTGGGCACGTGCTGGACAGGAACCGCAGACGCCATATCAGCGCTCTTGCGGGTACAGAGCCGATCACGACTCCACCGAGGGCGAGCACCCGGTAGATCTCGGCCAGGGCTCTGTTCGGATCGGGAACGTGCTCGAGGACCTCGGTACAAAGCACAGCCTGGAATGTGCCATCGGCGAAGGGCATCGCTTCGATGTCTCCAAGGACTGCCTCGTGGCGAGGAAGGCGGGTTCTGATGACCGCGATGTTCCGTGGGTTGATGTCAAGACCCGTTGACCCTTCAGGAAGAGAACGAAGGTTCAGTCCGGTCCCGCACCCGGCGTCGAGGATCGGACCCCTTTGGACGTGCTCTCGAATCAGGTGACGGACGGCCCTGGCTCGATTTCTATGGAAGAACGCCTCCGGGCCCCGGAAGTGGTCGGCGACGTCGACCCAGTCGTACGACTCCACTTCTCGGTAGTAGTCCTTGACCCACTCAGCCCATGCGGGCGTGCCTTCGTGGAGTGCCAGTCGTCCCACGGCGTGCGCTTCGGCCTCGCCGAGCCGGTCATCCCTCATTTCGCCCCTCGTCCCACTTGGGTGCCGGGCAGCATAGAGGAGATCGATCACCGGCGGGAGCGAACCATTCGTACGGGCTCCCTAGGCCCGCCAGGTAGACTCCCGGCTCACCCTCCTCGGTCGCCTTCGGCCTCTTGGGGCACAGGACTCACGGCGCGGCTGGAGGCTCGCCCGAAACGATGGAAGAGAAGGGCGAGACCCACGACAAACGGGGTCAGGAGGTAGTAGGGATCCATGTCGATGACGGGCGCTAGCCAGGCCGCGGTCAGCAAGGCCAGCGAGAGTTGCGTCCGATTCGTGAGAAGGGCTGCCAGAGCGAGGGTGGCGCCGACAGCGCCGCCGAGCAGCTTGGCCACGTCCGAGCCGACGTATGGCGACAGGGAGCAGGCTATCGACGGCAAGAGGTTGCTCCACCGGGCGCAAGCGGGTTGGGCGTTGCCGAGAGCCGTGAGCCAATCCTCCCAGCTCTTGGCGCCGCCAACCAGAGGCAGAGTCACGAGAACCAAGGCGGCTCCCACCAACGTCGCGGAGAGAAGGGCCCGAGTGCGGTAGCCGGGACCGGCCCACGCCACGAGGGACCCAGGGAAGACCTTCAGCGCCGCAGCGAGTCCACTGACCGGGCCGAGCCAGCCAGCCGTTCGACCCGAGGCCCAGGCGAGGGCCAGCAGTCCCGAGAAGCCCACGTTGATGTTCCCGACCGCAACGCCTTCGCGAAACGGTGGGAATACGCTGAGCGCGATCAGGGCGAACGCCACGGCTTCCGGCCGCACCCGCCCAAACGCGGAGTGAATGGCTGCGGCGAGACCGGCAAGGACAAGGCCCACGTTCAGGGCGATCCAGGTCGCCAGACCCAATGGCACCGAGGCGAACGGTGCGAACAACAGCGCCGCAACGGGTGGATACGCGTACCCGGTCAGGGTTACGGACGGTAGGTCATACGGCCCATGAAGCTGGCGCGGATCGTAGAGGCTCGCGCCTTGGGCCAGCCGATCGAAGGCAGCCGCGTAGGTGCGCCAGTCGACCAACAGGTAGTGGGCGCTGAGTGTCCGTTGCGCCTCGAGCACGAGCGAGCCAAGGAGCACTGCCGAGGCGCCGGCGACGAGTGCCCAGGAAGCCCAGCACCGCCATGCGGTCGAGTTGTAGACCATCGCCGGGCGTCGCCATCGCGGGCTCACGGGTCTTACCTCGCTGGAGCGGCCTGACCTTGACGTCTTCGGGGCGGTACCGGTCGGGTGCGGCAGGTGGGAGAGTGGTGATCTCCGCGGGGAGCCCGATGGTTACCCCGCGATCACTGCTTTGGCGGGACAGTAACCGCAAGACCTAGACTCCAGGAAGGGTGAGTGAGTGCAAGACCGGGTCCCGGCCCGGAGCAGGTGGGTCGGAGCGGTCGTGTCAGCGTCCGGGCAGCCTCGGTATACGGACCGCCGTACGTGACCATGCTCATCTGTGGCGGCGGCTCCATGATCGCTGCCCGGGCATCCGTTGACTACGCCCATGCGTGATGTTCTGCGGGCTCGGGCCATGGGGTTGCTCCTCTCGGCAGTGGCCCTCGCCATCTACTGGGCCAGCGCCCATGCCTTCGATGCCGGTCGGCCGGACCTCTTCTATCTGGCCGACGCCTTTCTCCACGGCCGGACCTGGCTCTCCGTCCCGCTGGGGCCGTACGACGTCATCTTCTACAACGGCCACTACTACGTGCCGTTCCCACCCTTTCCGTCGATCGCCTTCCTGCCGCTGGTCGCGGTCACCGGGCCGGCCGTCGCCCACCAGTGGGAGCCCCTCATCAACGGCAGCCTGGCGGCGACCGACGTGGGCCTGGCCTGGTGGCTGCTCGGCCGCCTGGGCGTCGTCCGGCTCGGCGACCGGTTCTGGCTGACCGTCCTGCTCGCCTTGAGCACGCCGATCTGGTGGGTCACCACCCGCGGCGGCGTCTGGCACACCGGCCACCTGATGGCGGTGATGCTGACGCTCGGTGCCCTGATCGAGGTCTTCGGCGCCCGCCGACCGTGGCTGCTGGGCCTGCTCGTGGGGGCCGCCTTCCTGACCCGTCCGCCGCTGGCCTTCGCCGTGCCCTACTTTGCCTGGGCCGTCGGGGCTCCGCCGGCGGTCGACCTCGGCCTGGAGGCGACTCCCGCCGGCTTCCGCCTTCCCTCCTGGCTCGAGCCCGAGCGCTGGCCCTGGCGGCGCTGGATCGCCCTGGGGCTCGGCGTCCTGCCGGCCGTCGCCTTCTTCTTCTGGTACAACGCCGTCCGCTTCGGCTCACCGCTCGAGTCCGGCTACGAGCTGGCGACCCTGCCGGGCTGGCTGGCCGCGCTGCGCGACCAGGGTCTCTTCTCGATCAGCCATCTCGGCATGAACATCGACTACCTGTTCCTGCACCTGCCGAAGCTCATCCCGGAATTCCCCTGGTTCAAGCCGGACGGGCTCGGCCTGTCGATCTTCCTGACGAGCCCGGGCCTGCTGCTCGCCCTGCGGGCCGACTGGCGCTCCCGCCAGAGCTGGGCCCTGGCCCTGACCTTCGCGATCGTCCTGTTGCCGGACCTGCTCTACTACGGCGGTGGCTGGCTGCAGTACGGCTACCGCTACGCGCTCGACGCGATCCCCTTCGCCTTCGCCCTCTGCGGCTTGGCCGCCGCCCGCCACGGCGTCGACTGGTTCTGGAGGCTGCTGATCGCCATCGGCGTCCTGGTCAACCTGGGCGGTGTCTATTGGGCGTACCACCTGTAGCAGCGGCGGGCGGGAGCGCCTGAGCCACGGCCGCCGCCTATGGCCTTGACCAGCACTATCGGGTGACTTGTCGCTCTCCCGGCCGCCTTCTAGGCTCCCTGATCATGGAGCAAACCTCCGCCTTGGTCGCACGCGGTCGACGCGACCTCAGGCGATCTCGGCCGGTCCCGCCGCTGTATCTCGTCGTTCCGCTCGCGAGCACGGCCGTTGTCCTGGCGGTCTGGGCGGCGATCGCCATTGACTGGCTGGGCGCGAGGCCGCCGATCGGTCACGACTGGGAGGGGTATCGGCAGGGCTTCTTCCGCTGGCTCGAAACGGGTACGCCGTACGCCCGCTTCGAGCTGGTCGGGGCGTTCCACGCGCAGTACGGCGACTTCATCCACCCGCCGTCCTTTCTCCCGCTCGTGGCGCCGTTCGCCCTTCTGCCGTTCCCGCTCGATGGGATCCTCTGGGTCGGCGTGCCCCTGGTGCTGCTGGCCCTGCTCCTCCGGCGATCGCCCTGGTGGGCCTACCCGTTCGCCGCCGGTCTGCTCGTGCACAGCGAGATGGAGTACACGGTCCTGAACGGGAACAGCACGCTCTGGATGGCCGCCTTCCTGGGCTGGGGCCTGCGGCTCGATTGGCCGGCCGGCCTCATCGCCCTCAAGCCGTCGCTGGGCCCGCTGGTGCTCGTCGGCTGGCGCCAGCCACGCCGTACCCTGGCGGTGGCGGCCATCCCGGTGCTCCTCACCCTCCCGCTGTGGCCGGACTACGTCATCGTCGTGGCAAACGCCCACCTTCCCTTGAGCTACTCACTGGGTCAGTGGCCGGTGCTGGCGCTCGGCGCGCTTCCCTGGCTCTGCGATCGCGTCCAGCCCTGGAGGGCGTGGCTGGCGGGCCAGGTGCAGCCGGCCACTTGAGCGGGGCCGAGCACGCGCGGCCAGCGCCCTCTGAAGAAGGCGACGGCCGGCAGGACGCCGCTTCTGGCTGACCCTGCGGCTCCGCGGCCTGGCAGCCGCCCGCCACGGCGTCGACTGGTTCTGGAGGCTGCTGATCGCCATCGGCGTCCTGGTCAACCTGGGCGGTGTCTATTGGGCGTATCACCTGTGACCTGGCACTCCATCACGGGCTGTGGCCTGCCTGAGCCGAGGTGGCAATATCGTGAAGGAGAGGTGGCCCTGAGGGGAGAGGAACTTCCTCAAGACTGAGGGGCACGTCGATTGATGACATGTAGGTGCGATTTGGCTGAAGCGGGAGATCCGTCCCGAGATACGCGTTGAAGAGGAACGGGAAGAGATTGACGGGCGTTGGCGAGCCCGCCAGAAGGCCGCTGTGGCCCGGGGCGCGGACGGCGAGAAAGTTGTCGAGGCTCTCGACGGTCCGCTCGTAGGGATGACTGTCGGTTCCGAACCGAGACCCATGATCGGACATCAGCACGATGACAGCCCTGCCATTGGTGGCTGTGATGACATCATCGATGGCCGTCTGTAGCAGGTTGTTGAGGTGCGCCACATCCCCGGCGTAGTCGGTGCGCGCTTGAACCGGGTCGTTGGTCTCGGGCAGGTAAGGAGCGGGGATGGGTGAGATCGGCCTGCCGGCAGCGTCGAAGAGCGCGGGGGGATGTGGATTCATGAGGTGCACAAACGTGAGTCTCGGTTTCATGCTCGGCGAGTGTACGACCTGTGCCAATTCCGTGAATTCATCCTTGAGCCTATTGCGCCCCTGACTGCCTGCCAGGTCCGGGACTACGGCAGTGATCAGGTCGGTGAATCCTCCTCCCCACGCGAGCAGCTGCCATTCGAAGCTGTTGATCTCGCCGCCATCCAGGTACACATCAGCCTTCCGAAGCGCCACTTGTTCGAATCCGGAGGCTACCGTCACGACTTGATAACCGAAACGGCGAGCGAGCTGAAAGACTCTGTTATCGGCGATTACCGGCCGGAATAGACCGACACTTGCAGGATCCACGTTCTTACTCGAGTCGGCGATCACCGTCGCCGTCTGTGGGAGTTGATCGAGGTAAGCCATGTTCAGCATCGATGCAAACGTCAGTGGAGTCGCTGGGTAATTCGAATGACTGTCTGAGACGACGTCGAAGCCTCGAGATGTCAGGAAATCTGTAAAGGGCGTCTCGTTGAACTTGAACCAATCTCGAAGCGTGTCGGCTCGTGCATAACCATCCACCAGAATGACGCAGATATCGGGAAGAGCCCCGCCCGGCGCCTCGCCGGCGGATGGTGCAAGACCCGTACCTTGTTGCAGGTCGCTCATGGCCTGCACCAATCTACCTGACAGAGCCGCCTGACTGACGATGACGAGGAGAAGGGCCGTCGCATAGACGCTCATGGACCTGCTGATTGAATTCCAGCCGAGTGTTCGATGGGGCAATAGGTCCAGTAGGATCGCAACGACGGCCATTGCCAGAACGGCGATCGTCCCGAGCGATGAGTCCCATTCCAGACCTGCCAGGATGAGCAGCAGAGTGGCCACCCCGCCTCGGTGCATGTCCCGCGCGAGCCAACCTAGGCCGAGAGTCACCAGCCCGACGCTGATCGCAGTAAGTAACAGCGAGCGAAACATTGCGTAGGGGCTGACATCCGAGGTGAAGAAGGCGAAGAGGACGTATGCGATCGCAACCTCGATTGGTAACCAGGCGTACCAGGCGAGCCGCCGGCGCACTATCCGGAGGGTTGTCACGTTCGTCGCCTCAAGAGGAAGAGGGTACGCAGAGAGTCGGGGACAGTTTCCACTGCCTCCACGTTGAAGTCTCGGCTCACTGCGTCGCGAAAGGCATCGATGGTGTAGCTGTCGAAGATGTCCTGCCGGTCGGCCAGAAGGCTTCGAACCTGGGGATCATCCTTGGGAACAAACTCCACGATCGCCTCGGAAGCCAGCGCGACGAAGAGACGGCTGATCTCATCCAGTGGCAAGTTGTTGCTGATTGCCAAGTGATGGACCAGCGCAAGCGCGAGGACGACGGGAACGGGGCCTCTCTCCACCAGCGAGTGCCGCTCGACGCCCATCCAACCGAGGGCCGGACTCGGGTTGGCAAGATCCATCACGATTGGCATTACGCCTTGAGCCTGCCCTCGCCGAACTGTGAGATAGAGTTGCTCCACGGTTCCGGGGTCGGCGTCCATCGCGACCACGCGGCGACCCAAAGAAGCGGCGAGGATGCTGAAGGTTCCGGTGTTGGCGCCAAGATCCCAGACCCATTCGCCAGATGTGCGTGCCAAGAGGTCCCGCACGAGCCGGCACTTCTCTCCGGCCGCCTCCTCGGTGTAGCTGGTGCCGAGAGTGTAGGAGGCCCACCTTGTCCGCTTCGGGTTCCAGCGCAAACCCTCCACGGTTCCCCTCAGGCTGTCGAGTAGCGCGCGTCGACCGGTGTCACTAACACGGACCCCGCTTCCGAACCCCGGGGGTCGACCTCCGCGCATCTGGAGCCAGGAGTGTGCATGCAGGTGCGCTGCAAGGCCAAATCGTAGCCGAGTGCGTGCCGGCAACAGTCGAGAGGCAACGTCCACTGGAATGCCATCCAGGAAGCTCTGCAGCAGCCGCCCGAGGCACGGGTCCCTGTAGGCCATCAGAGCAAGCGGTGCAAGGAAGTGCTGGCAGAATTGTCGATAGGCAACCCAAGGCACGCCGGGTACAGAAGGTTCGAAGGAGAGCGTATCTATCAGGACCGGGCGACCCTCTAGAAACTGGATGTTGTAGGCGCTCGCGTCCTTCAACGACATGCCGTGATCGAGCGCGTGCTCTTGAATCGTGAGAGTGGCCAGGGCCGCATCCTTGAGTTGGCTGAAGGCCCATTCGTAAGGATACGAAATGAACTCCACTCTCCTCGGTCTGATCACGCGGTAGGCTCGGTCGTCCAGCGCCAAGCCAATGTCGACTTCCTCGTGCTCGATGAGAAGACCTTCACCCACCAGAGTGCCGTAGAGACCGGACGCTTCGAACTGGTCCCATTCGCGTGAGTAGCGTCGATTGACTTGACGGAGCAGCTCGCCGTCCCGCCAGAAGACGACACCACTCGGGTCACGAAAAGAGCCCGGTTCCCGCACGCCGACGTCACTCAGGGTGTCGGGGATCGTGGGGGTCCCGACCGGGACGCCGCGAGAGCCGACCCAACACGGCCCGGAGACGTCGACGCAAGATGAAAGGGAGAGACACCAGGCCGGCGATGAGAGCCTGTATCAGGAGACTCCCGGTTCCGGGATCGAGGTAGGCCAACCCAGGCAGCGCCCTGCTCTGCGACAGCTGAACCAAACACAATACCGATCGCGGGACTTCGCTCGCGACCGACCAGTCGAACATCTCACTCCCCCGCGGTCCGGTCCTGTTGGGCCATCCATGAACGCTCGCGCTCTCAAGCGCGAGCAACGAATACTAGACTGAAGTGTAGCTCTGAGTGCCTCGCGCCCGTGAGTGGCCCCCCGCTCGGAACAAGGCCTCCTCCTGGTCTGTGCCCCAGAGATCCAGCATAGAACGCCGACCCCGCGACGGCACCGCCCGGAAGTACTTCTGTTTCGTTGAGCCGGGGTCCTCTTCCCTTGGGTGCTGCGACCAGTCCAAGTGTTCCGCACAAGATGTCAATCACGCCGAGCAGGAGCTATAACCAGATGTTGTGGATGACCGCCCCGGACATGGAGGCGGCGTACCCTCCCGAGTAGTCAATCTCGAGTCGCCGGGTCGCCCCGGCGGGAGGAGTACGCCATGCTCAGG
>JAJYJO010000133.1 GCA_021789435.1 Chloroflexota bacterium | reverse complement strand
GGTCCCCGTCGCGCTGTTGACCGTCACGTGGTTCGTGCTCGTCACCGTCTTCGCCCGTGCCTACAACGACGGGTTTCCCGATCGCTACTACCTGGTCCCCGTCGCGATCCTCGCCCTGTGGGCCGGCGTCGCGGCCTCGATGGCCTGGGACGCGGTGGCCAGAGGGGCGGTCCGCCTGTCGGCCCGCGGCTTCCGGCGGCCACTCCGGCTGGTCGCGATGCTGGTCGCGGCGGTCCTCGTGCTGACCCTGCCCGCGCAGCGCGCCCTGGCGGGCCGAGCGGAACAGACCGGGGCCGCCGGTGACCAGGGCGCGCAATGGCTCGACGCGGCGTACGCCATCCTTCCCCGCGACGCCGTCGTGATCTCCTGGTGGAGCTACTCGACGCCGCTCTGGTACGGGCGGTGGGTCGAGGGACGCCGGCCGGACGTCCAGATCGTGGACGACCGGAACCTGCTCGACGACGGGTACGACACGGTGCAGAACGCGGTCCGCCACTTCGAGGCCGAGGGTCGGCCCATCTTCCTGATCCGCCAGCCCCAGCAGATCGCATCCCTGGCGTCCCAGTACCACCTCGTCCAGCACGACACGATCCCCGGCTACAGCCCGCTCTGGGAGATAGTTCGATGACACCCACCGGGGGGCGCCTCCCGGCGTTCTCCTACTTCTTCCCGGCCCACGACGAGGCGGGCAACATCGAGGGGCTCGTCGCAGAGGCGCTCGAGGCGCTCCCCGCGATCGCCGAACGCTACGAGATCATCGCGGTCGACGACGGAAGCACGGACGCCACGCCCGGCCTGGCCGATCGCCTGGCGGCCGAGCATCCCGGCGTCGTGCGCGTGGTGCACCACTCCGTGAACCGGGGGTACGGCGCCGCCCTCCGGAGCGGGTTCGCGGCCTCGCGATACCCTGTGGTCGGCTTCACCGACGGCGACCGGCAGTTCCGCGTCGCCGATCTCGGCCAGCTCCTCGAGATGCTGGCCGCGCCCGCATCGCCGGACGCCGTGGTCGGCTACCGGCTGCGACGGGCCGACCCGGCCGTGCGGCTCCTGTACGCCCGGCTGTACCGGCTCGCGCTGCGCGCCTTCTTCGGGCTCCGGGTGCGCGACGTCGACTGCGCGTGCAAGGTCTTCCGGCGGCAGGCGCTCGAGGGGGTCCGGCTCGAGTCGGGCGGCGCGTTCCTGTCCGCGGAGCTGCTGGTCAAGTTCGCCGCGCGGGGCGGCCGGCTCGCGGAGATCGGCGTGCCGCATTATCCGCGGACGGTCGGGCGGGCGACCGGCGCAAACCCCCGGGTGGTCCTGCGCGCGGTCCGGGACTTCTGGATGCTGCGGCTGCGCCTCTGGGCGAACCGGTCGGCCGCGCTCGGTCGGGGGGAGCCGGTGCTGGAGGGCGGACAGGACTAGCGCCCTGGCCTGCCCTCGGAGCCGCCGCTCCCCGGCGTGTCGCCCAGGTCGATGTCAAGCGAGTTGACGAAGTCGCGGAAGACGGCCAGCTGGTCGCCGCCCTCCTCGTCGGAGTCCGGCCCCGGCTCCACGCCCGCTCGATCCAGCACCGACTGCGTCGCGTAGATCGAGACGCCGCCGCGGATCGCGAGCGCGATGGCGTCGCTCGGGCGCGCGTCGACGTCCAGCGAGCGCCCGCCGACCTCGAGATACATCCGCGCGCGGAAGGTCTCGTCGGCCAGGTCCGAGACCACGACCTGGCGCAGCGTCGCGCCAAGGCGCTCCAGCGTGCTTACGAACAGGTCGTGGGTGAGCGGCCGCTCGGGCTTGAGGTCCTGCAGCTTCATGGCGATCGCGTTGGCCTCCCAGGGGCCCACCCAGATCGGGAGGTAGCGCTCGCGTCCCAGCTCCTTGAGGATCACCACGTGCTGGCTCGAGAGCATGTGCACCCGTACGCTCTCGACGACCATCTCGCTGAGCCCGTCCGACGCCATGGCGGGATTCTACACGCGGGTCCGGGGCTCCCAGGACCTCAGGGGTGGGCGCTGGGGCGAAGGGTGGGCTTCACCGGCCGCCTGGTGGCGGTGGGCGACGGGGAGGGCGAGGGCGAGGGCGAGGCCCCGTTCGGCGCCGCCTCGAGCGGCGTGACCATCAGGCGGTCCTTCGTGACCCACACGATCGAGGACGTCTTGCCGCCCCCGGGATCCAGCAGGAACATCCCCCGCACGTCCCGGAACGGCGGCGTCCCGTCCGCCGCGATGTACTGGCCGAGGTAGGCGCCCGTGGCCTTGTCGAAGGCGATCACCCGGCTCCAGGTCGCGTCGTAGACGTACAGGGTTCCCTGGCCGCGCGTGGCGGTCGCGGTGAGCAGCTGATAGTGATGGCCCGGACGCAGATCCTGGTTGTCCGGCGGCACCTCCAGCGAGAACGACGTGTCCGGCCGGCCGTTCACGAACCGGGTGACGGTGTCCGCGGCCAGCGCGTAGATGTCGCCGTCGATGAAGAGCTGCTCGTAGCCCGAGACGTCCTGCGCGGTGGCGAGATAGCCCGTCGGATTGGAGGGAAACCCGCTGCCGTCCGCCGCCGGCGCGTAGCGCAGGATCTGCCGGGAGCTGGGGTCAACGACATAGAGGTTGTAGAGGCCGGCGTCGGCGTTCTGCACGAACGTCTCGACGTCGGTCAGGTCGGTGCCCCAGGTCACGGACCGGTTCATCACCACCATGCCCAGGGTGCCGTGGCCGTTGCGGTCGGCGGGTCGCCAGCGCCACACCCCGCCGTTGCGGTCGATGATCACCACGTCCGGGCCCCCCACCGCGAGCATCCACGGGTCGCCCACGCCGTTGCCCGGGCCGTCCCCCTCGCGGACGATCACCGCCGCGGTCTTCTTCGCGAGGTCGAACCGGACCACCGTGTGGGCGGCCCGGTCGATCGCGTAGGCCGCCCCGTCGGGGCCGAGGACGAGCCCGGAGAGGTCGGCCGCCGGGTCGAGCTTCTTCATCGTCACGAGGGTGGCCGCCGACGTGCGGACCGTCTTGTAGAGCTGGTCCAGCCCGGCCTTGACCTGGTCGCGGTAGTACTGCACCGTCCCGTCCGCCACGCCCGCCCGTTGTGCGGCGTCGAGCTGGCCCCAGGCGCCGCGAAGTGTGGTCAGGGCCTGCTGCGGGTCGGCCTTCACCAGGTCGCCGCCCCCGCCGAAGACCTGGGCGAGCTGGGTGCGGGCGGCGGCAAGCGCCTGCTCACCGGTGTTGGCCTGCTGGATCTCGGCTGTCTTGCCCCGGAATCCGCCGCTCAGGCCCCAGTACCCCACGCCGACGGCGAGCAGGAGCGCGAGCACGCCCAGGACCGTCACGGCAAGGCGCCGCTCCCCGGCCCGACGGTCCGTCGCGGACCGCACGCGCTGGTGGCCGGGGCCGCGGCGGGGCAGGAGGTCCAGCCCGCGGTCGATCATCGCGACCAGGGCGCTCGCCCCGACGTCGCCCGCCCGCTGGGCGGTGCCGCGCACCGCGGTGACGCCGCCGGCGACGGAATCGGCGAGCGGGATCGGCGAGCGCTCCGGGGCCCCGGCCAGCGGCTCCGCGGGGTGAACCGGTACGAGGCGATGCTCGACGCGGGTGGCCGGGACCTCGGACGCCTCGACCACCAGGACCGCGTCGGATCCGTCCGCCCCCTCCGCCACCAGGCGGTGGTGCAGGTGCTGCGCCGCGGGCGCCGGCCGCAGCGTGGTGATCGCCTGGCGGAGCTCCTCCGTGCCCAGCCGCTCGGCCAGCTCGCCGGACGCCAGCAGCAGGATGTCCCCCACCAGCAGTTCGCCGCGCCACACGTCGACCCGGAGATCGCCGGGCGTCGGTAGCCCCGGCCCGCGGTCGGCCTCGGGGAGCGTCAGCAGGCGAGCCTGCCGGGCGAGGTACGCGTCGGCGTCGCCGACGGTCGCCACGTACAGCTCCCGCTCGCGGATCACGGCCACCACCGCGCCGATCCTCTGGCCCGCCGGCAGGTGAAGGTCGCGCCGGTGGACCAGCCGCCGGTTGGCGGTCCGGACGGCCTTCTCCAGGCAGATCGCGATCCCGGCCGACTCGTCGTAGTAGTACTCGCGCTGGATCGTCTCGAGCAGGAGCCGCGTGGCGTCCCGGGCACGCTGGTTCGCCCCTCGCGCCGTGGCGATCGCGTACAGGTTCCCCTTCGAGCGCGCGGTGGCGCCGATCGTGGGCTCCTGGACGACGACCGTGTCCGGGGAGGAGTCCAGCCGCTCGCCTTCCGGCACGAGGCCGAGGTTCGTGTGGAGCCGGACCGCCATGATGTCGGAGTCTACACGGGCCCGCCGTCGCCCCGGCCCTGGTTGCCGTCGCCCCGGCCCTGGTTGCCATCGCCCCGGCCCTGCCCGCCCTGCCGCACCACCGCGCGCAGTTCGCGGGCGTGGAGGCCGCCGGGTGCCGCCGCCAGCGCGCCGAGCAGCACCGCGGCCCGCAGCCGCAGCTCGGAGACGACGGCCGTCGACGCGGCGCTCACCAGCAGTTGATCGCCGCGAAGCCCGATGAGCCGCGAGGCGCCGGCCGCTGCCGGCACGTGCTCTGCCACGATCCGTTCCCACGCGGACATCGCCCTGGCCATGCGCAGCTCCTCCTCGAGGCCGAGCGCGGCGGCGGCCTCGGGGAGCAGGTCGCCCAGCCGGCGCATGGGCCGGCGTCGCCCGCCGGTCATGCCGCGGCCGCCCGGGCGCCGGCCGCCCGACGGGAGCGCACCCCCGCGACTCCGGCCACCGGACCGATGCGCACCGGGGCGCTGCCGGTCACCCGACCGGCTCCAGATGCCCCGGCGACACCCGCCACGCCGTCGATTCCGCCACCAACGCGGGATCGAGGTCCTCGAGCGCGGTGGTCGTGATGAACGCCTGCGGCAGTGCCCGGATGCGTCGCACGAGGTGGGCACGCCGCTCCG
>JAJYJO010000042.1 GCA_021789435.1 Chloroflexota bacterium | reverse complement strand
GCGCCGCGCTGACAATCATCTCCGGCGTCTGGCGGAGGCCTGTGTAGACGACCTCGAAGCCCTCGTCGCGGAGGCCCCGCGCGAGGACCTTCGCGCCCCGGTCGTGCCCGTCCAGGCCCGGCTTGGCGATCAGCACCTTGATCGGACGATCGGTCATGGCGGCCATGATACCGACCCGGCTTCGCGATCCGCGGGCGCCGCGCGCGCACCGGGCGGCGACCGGCGCCGGGAGCGGCTACGAGCCGGCGCCGCCGGTGATGCCTAGCACCTCGCCGGTCACGAAGCTGTTGTGGGCCGAGCCGAGCCAGAGGACGGCCCTGGCGACGTCGTCCGGCGTCGCCAGGCGGCCGAGCGGGATCGACCGCGCCAGGCTCGCCTGGCGGTCCGCAGACACCGAGAGGACGCCATCGCGCTCGGTCAGGATCGTGGTGGGGGCCACCGCGTTGACCAGGATCCCGGCCGGCCCGAGCTCCTTGGCGAGGGCCAGCGTCAGGCCGACGATGCCCGCCTTGGCGGCGACGTAGGCGGCCGCGCGTCCGGCGCCCACCAGGCCGCTCCGGGCGGCGACATGGACGATCCGCCCGAAACCCGCCGCGCGCATGCCGGGCACCACGGCCCGGCTGGCCCGGAAGGCGGCCCCGAGCATCCCGTCGAGATCGGCCCCCCAGGCCTCGTCGCTCGTCTCCTCCAGGGACGCCATCCGGAAGGTGGAGGTGGCCGTGACCAGCACGGCGACCGGGCCGAGCGCCCGCTCCACCTCCGCCACCATCGCGCCGGCGGCGACGGCCTCGGCCAGGCCCGCCCCGACGGCGACCGCCCGCCCGCCCGCGGCGCGGATCTCGTCCGCGACCGACTCCGCCCGCTGCCGGCTGGAGCGGTACTGGACCGCGATCGCCGCGCCCTCCGCGGCAAAGGTGCGGGCGAGCGTCGGTCCCAGGCCGCCGCCACCGCCGGTGATCAGGACCACTCGGTCCCGCAGCCCCGCGTCCAACGTTCCTCCCCTCCCGCTTCGGTCGTCGTCGGTCAGGCGGGCCGGCCGGCGTCCCGGCCGCGTTCCAGGTGGGCCATGAACTCCTCGCGCGTCCGCTGGGAGTTGCGGAACGCGCCCAGGACGCTGGAGGTGACCATCGTCGCTCCGTGCTTGCGCACGCCCCGCATGGCCATGCAGAGGTGCTGGGCCTCCACCACCACGCCCACCCCGTAGGGATCGAGCCGCTCCATCAGGAAGTCGGCGATCTGCTGGGTCATCCGCTCCTGGACCTGGAGCCGGCGAGCGTACATCTCGACGACGCGCGGGATCTTGGAGAGGCCCAGGACCCTGCCGCGGGGCAAGTAGCCGACCGAGACGCTGCCGAAGAAGGGCAGCATGTGGTGCTCGCAGAGCGAGTAGAACTCGATCCCCCGGACGACCACCATCTCGGAGTAGCCGACGTCGAAGATCGCGCCGTTGATCAGCCGCTCGGGGTCGACCAGGTAGCCGCAGGTGAGCTCCAGCCACATCCGGTGCATCCGCTCCGGCGTCCGGACCAGGCCCTCGCGCTCGGGATCCTCGCCGATCTCGGCCAGGATCTGGCGGACGGCGTGCTCGATCCGGCCGTTGGCGGGCGCGCCCGGCACCTGCGCCATGTCCGCCGTCGGGAGCGTTCCCTCCGCCCCGACGAACGCGGCGGCTCGCCCCAGGGCAGGCCCCTCGTCCTCGCCGGTCTCGATCTCTTCGACGAGCTGCTTCACGTGGTCGGGCAGACGGGCTGGCATCGGCGGCTCCTCCGGCGTCCATCCTACCGCCGCCCGCCTCGCCGGGCTGCGGCGGCTCCGTGCCTGCGAGCAGTCCGGGGGGCACCCGGCGCACGGCGCCGGGTGCCGCAGAGCGTTGAGCGTCGCGGGGCGGGTGCCGAGCGTCGGCGGGCATCGTGCCGAGCGTCGGCGGGCATCGTGCCGAGCGTCGGCGGGCATCGTGCCGAGCGTCGGCGGGCGGGTGCCCGATCCTATGGTCATGACGGACCGCGCATCGGCCGGTTGCCCAGCCTGGCGGGCAGGATCCGCCCGGACTCGCGCCTCGTCCGGTCCATCCAGGGCCCACCTGCGCCGGCCCTGCCCAGCACAGTTGGCAGACCGCCGGTCCCCGGTCGTTCATGCCCACTGGATTGGGCAGCATGCAGCGACGGCGGGCACAGCCGCTCCGTCCGGCCTCGGCTCCGGCCGGCTTCGGCTCCCTGCCCGCTTCGGCTCCGGCCGGCGGCTCCGGCCGCCTCGGCTCCGGCCCGGCCGGGCGGGCGACGCAGGGTGGGCTGCGATTTCGCTCGGCCGCTTCACCCCAGGGACGACTGCACTGGCCGTGAGCCACCCCGCCCCCTCGCGGCCGGAGCCGGAGGTGCGGCTGCCGTCACGCCGGACTCGTGCGGCGGCGGCCGTCACGCCGGCAACGTCAGCCCGAGCAGGGCCGCGGTGACCTCGGCCGAGCGGTAACGCGCCAGGCTGTGACCGGCGCCCGGGAAACGCATCACCGCAAGTGGGCGGCGACCGGCCGCGCGGCGGGCGGCCTGCACTTCGGCCAGCATCTCGGACCGGCCGGCCGCGTCCGCCTCCGAGCCGGCCAGGAGCGCGACCGTCGGAACATCGATCGCCGGTAGCACCTCCGCCGGACGGTAGGCGAACATCGCCCGGACGCTGGCCGCCAGCGCGTGCGGGCGAACGGCCGGCAGCAGCCGACCGGCGGCCGTCTCGACGACGGTCGCCCGGGCCGCGCGCTCCTGGTCGGCGTCCCACGTGGCCGGGTCGAAGTCCCGGCGGTCGGCCAGATAGGCCGCCATGGAGGCGAGGACCTCGGGCGGCTCGTCCAGCCCGCGGAGGAACTCCTCGGGCTGCTCCCCCGTCGCCGCGGCCACGTCATCCACGCCCCCGTCCACCAGGGCCAGGCCGGCGCAGCGCTCCCCGAGGGCCGCCGCCGCCCACGCGGCCACGCAGGCCCCGAAGCCATGGCCCGCGAGCACGACCCGGGCCGGGCCGCCGCTGCCGCCCGCCTGGAGCAGGCCGGCGCCCTCCGCGGCCGCGACGGCGTCCTCCGCGAGCTGCTCCGGCCCGTAGGCCCCGGTCGGTGCGTCGGACAGGCCGTGGCCGCGGAGATCCATCGCCACGACGCGCGTCGCCAGCCGGGCCCGCCGGGCGACCGGGGCCCACTCCCAGGCGCTTCCGCGGAGGCCGTGGATCAGGAGGAGGCCGGGCCGTCCGGACGGGACCCCCGACCGGCTCTCTCCGGGGCCGCCCCAGTCCAGGAAGTGGATCCTGAACGGGCCCGGCAGCTCGACCACGAAGCCCCGGGGTTCGGCCGCGAGGTCCGGCCCTGGCGCGAGGTCCGGCCCTGGCGCGAGGTCCGGCCCTGGCGCGAGGTCGAGCTCGGAGCCTCCGCCGGGCTCGGCCGCCCGGCCGAGACTGCGCGACCCACCCGCTTCCACCGCTCTAGGATAGGACGCCATGGCCAAGCGACGAAGAGGCGTGCAGGCGCGCGGGCGGAGGAACGTGGGCGCAGGTGCGGCGCGCCATCGCCGCTTCGAGGACCTCGTGGAGGTCGCTTTGAGCGGCATCCCGGAGCCCTTCAGCCGACTCCTCGACGAGGTGGCGATCGTGATCGAGGACCTCCCGAGCCGGGCCCAGCTTCGCGACAACGGCCTGGGGCCCGGCGAGACGCTCTACGGCCTCTACGAGGGCACCCCGCGGACCGAGTACGCCGCCGACTGGAGCCTCTTCCCCAACAAGATCACCCTCTTCCGGCTGCCGCTCGAGGCCGATTTCACCGACCCGAACGAGCTGGCCGGCGAGGTCCGTCGGACGGTCGTCCACGAGCTGGCCCACCACGCCGGGATCGACGACCACCGCCTCGAGGAACTGGGTCTCGACTAGAGGCGGTCGCGGCCCTCGTCAGCGCGCCGACGCCTCGGCCAGGATCGTCGCCACCAGCGGCGCAGCGGCCAGCAGCCCGAGCAGGATCGCCAGGGCCATCGGCCGGGTCAGCCAGGCCGGCTGGCTCGTGGGACCGGCTGTCGGCTCCACCCCGCCCCCTTCCCGCGCCGGGCCGGAGAGCGCTCCGAAGGCCACGACCTGGGGGGCCAGCGCCGCGGCGCTGACGGCGAACGTGAGCGCCCCGGCGAAGAGACCCAGCAGCAGGACCAGCGCCAGCGAAGCGGCCGCGTTCGTCGGGCCGGCCGCTCCGACGAGGCCGACGGCGCCGAGGAGCGTCAGCAGGAGGTCCAGCCCGGAGCCGGCGGCCACCTGGACCAGCAGCTGGGCGAGCGCGGCCAGCAGCGCGACCAGGATCGCCAGCCGCCAGCGGCGGGCGGCGAGGCGGACGGAGAGACGGATCGCGTCCCGTGCCCGTGGAACGGCGAAGCAGGCGCCCGCCACGGCATAGGCGAACGGCGAGCCGATCACGGCACCGACCACCAGCTGCAGCACCGCGGCCGAATCCGTCGACCCGCCGACTTCGGTGCCGAAGGCCAGCGCGAGCAGCAGCCCCGGCAGGACCAGCGCCAGGTCCGCCAGGACGATCGTCCGGAGCACGAGCCAGAACCGCTGCCGCTCCAGGCCGATCGCCGGGCGCAGCCCGATCGGCCGGCCGAAGGCCCGGCCGCCCAGCAGCAGGCCGGCGAGGGCCTGGGCCTCGACGACCACCAGCAGGTAGCCGATCAGGGCGACCGTCGTCACCAAGGCGAAGGGCGAGGAGAGCGTCTCCCGCTGGCGGAAGAGGTAGGTCGTGCCCAGGGCGGCGTGGCGGACCAGCGCCGCCCAGGCCACGAGGAGGAACGGGCCGAGTACGCCCAGCAGCTCCAGCGAGACGTAGATCGAGCCGCGGCGGACCTCGCCGTTGGCGCTCCTGAGGAGGTCGAGGGTGCCGTTGACAAGCCCTCGGAAACCGGGCACGGAGCCGGCCGAGAGGTCGACAGCCCAGGGGCCGGGCGGTGAGGGCGCGTGCACGAGCGGCTGGCGGACGGCCGGAACCCAGGCGGCCGGAGCGAGAGTTTGGCCGGCGGCTCCGGAAGGTTCGTGTGGTGCCGGAGGAGGCTCGGGCGCCGGCTCGTCGGGGCCGGTCGGCTCGTCGGGGCCGGTCGGGTGACCGAAGGTGGCCGCGGGCGTCGTGCCGAGGAGTCCCTCGCCCTCGGTCGTCACCCAGCGCCGCTTCCGCGGCCACCCGGGGGTCTCAGCCGGCCGGCCGCGACGGCCCGGTCAAGCGCAAGCAGGTCCATCAGGATCGCGTAGGCCGTCTGCGGCGTGTGCGGCTCCACCAGGCAGAGCTCGAGCCGGCCGGCCCAGCGCGTCTCGAGCGAGAGCGCCATGGAGAAGCCGGCCGCCACGCCGAGGAGGCTGGCCGCCGCCACGCGCTCCGGCGCGACGCGGACCGGGCCGCCGGACCGGCGGCCTCGCGCCACCAGCCGCAGCCGCTCGCCGGCCGCCCGCGCCGCCGCGGGCTCTCCCGCATCGACCGCCGAGAGACCGAGCCGCTCCACGTCGCCGGCCCGCACATCACGGCCGAGCAGCTCCTGGGCCAGGATGGCGGCCTTGAAGGCGGCATCCCAGCCCTCGAGGTCGAGCGACGGGTCTGCCTCGGCGATCCCCAGGCCCCGGGCCTCCGCGATGGCCTCCTCCCGCGAGCGACCGCCGGCCATCGCGTCCAGGACGAAGTTGGAGGTGGAGTTCGGGATGGCGGCGAAGGCCTCGACCGGGCCGACCGGCAGCGCCGCCTCGTGGAGGGCCAGCACCGGCAGGCAGTCCATCAGGGTCGCCTCGCAGCGGAGACCGACGCCCGCCGCCGCGGCCTCGGTCCGCAGCTCCGGGCCGTGCAGCGCGATCGGCCCCTTGTTGGCGGTGATGCCGTGGGCGCCTCGCCGGAAGCCGGCCCGCAGGTGGGTGGTGGCCGGCTCGCCGGCGACCGGGTCGAGCGGGGTCATCTCGACCACGACGTCGAGCGGCGCCCGGCCGATCGCCTCGCCGACCGACAGGGCCACCGGCCCGTCCGGCAACGTCCCGGCCAGGGCCGCCCGCAGGTCCAGGCCGCCGGCCTCCGTCGCACCGTCCGCAGCCACCCGGATCCCTCCGCGGCGGGACGCGAGCAGGCCGACCGCGAAGGTCAGGTCGTGCTCGTCCCGCAGCTCAGCCTCCGCGTCCAGGAGGAGCCCGGCGAGCGCCCGACCGACCGCGCCGAAACCGATCAGGCCGAGCCGCCAGTGGCGCCCTGCCCGCGCCCGCATCTTCAGCGGGCCGGCGCCGGGACGGGCAGGGGCGCGGCCGCGGCCAGCAGCTCCCCCAGCCGACCGATCTCGACGTTGCCGCCGGAGAGCACGACGCAGACCCGATCGCCGGGCCGCAGCGGGACGCGGCCCGTCAGCACGGCCGCCAGCGCGGCGGCGCCGGCAGGCTCCAGGACCTGCTTCATCCGCTCGGCGGCGAAACGGAGCCCGGCCAGGATCGTCGGGTCGTCGAGCAGAACGATGCCGTCCAGGTAGCGGCGACCCATGGCCAGCGTCCAGGCGCCGGCGAAGGGCGCGCCCAGCCCGTCGGCGACGCTCACAGGGGTCAGTTCCACGACCCGGTCGGCCGCCACCGCCAGGCTGAGGGCGTTCGACCGCTCCGGCTCGACGCCGTAGACGCGGACGGTCGAGCGCCGCTCCTTGAGGGCCGCCGCGATGCCGCTTACCAGGGCCCCGCCACCCACCCCGACGACGACCACGTCCACCTCGGGCAGGTCGTCGAGGATCTCGAGGCCGACGGTCCCCTGCCCGGCGATGATGTCCGGGTCGTCGAACGGCGGGATGAAGGTGAGACCGCGCTCCGCCGCCAGCTCGTGCATCCGGCGGAAGGTGCCGCCGACGTGCTCGCCGTAGAGGACCACCTCCGCTCCGTAGCCCAGGCAGGCATCCACCTTGGAGCGGACCGCCCCCTCCGGCATGACCAGGACGGCGTGGATGCCGGCCCGCGCCGCGGCCAGGGCCACGGCCTGGGCATGGTTGCCGGCCGAGAGGGTGACGACGCCGCCAGCGCGCTCGGCCGCCGTCAGCGAGGCCATCCGGACCGACGCGCCCCGCGGCTTGAACGAACCCGTCAGCTGGAGGTGCTCGGCCTTGGCGTACAGGCGGCCGTCCGCCGGCCGGGCACCGGTGGCCGCCTCCACGACCCGGGCCGCCGTGGCTGAGGCGAGCAAGGGTGTCCGGTGGACGCGGCCGGCCAGGAAGTCGCGCGCGGCGAGGATCCGCTCCAGCGGGACGACATGGTCGGGCACGGGCGGAGTATGGCAGAGGCGCGCGGCGTGGCGGCAGCTCGGCGCAGGGCGGCCCCGGCGGTGCCGTTGCGCGCGGAAACCGGCCCGGGCGGCGAGATCCCGCCGCCGTCAGGCCAGTGCGGCGCGCTGCCGGGGCAGCTCGAGAACGTGCTCGTCGAGGAAGGCCAGGACCGTCTCGTACCAGAGCCTGGCGTTCTGGGGCTTCAGGATCCAGTGGTTTTCGTCGGGGAAGTAGAGGAAGCGCGCCGGCACGCCGTGGCGGCGGAGGTCCGTCCAGAGCCGGAGTGCCTCGCTGACGGGGACCCGGAAGTCCTGTTCGCCGTGGATCACGAGCATCGGCGTCCGGATCTGCGCCAGGTGCTCGAACGGGGATTGCCGCAGGTACAGCTCCGGCCGCCGATAGGGATCGCCCATCTCGAACTCCCACTCGGCGCCGGTGTCGGTCGTGCCGTGGAAGCCGCGCAGCTCCCAGAGCGAGGCGTGGGTCACGATGGCCAGGAAGCGGTCGGTCTGGCCGGCCACCCAGTTGGCCATGTAGCCGCCGTAGCTGCCGCCCATCAGGGCCGTCCGCGCGCGATCCAGGTCGGGCCGCTCGAGGGCGGCGTCGGTCGCGGCCAGGATGTCCGTGAAGGGCGTCTCGCCCCAGCGGCCCCAGCCGCGCTCGATCATCGCCTGCCCGTAGCCGGTGGAGATGGCCGGGTCCGGCAGCAGGACCGCGTAGCCGCGCTCAACGAGGAGGTGCGGGTTCCAGCGCCAGTGCCAGCCGTTCCACGAGCCGATCGGGCCGCCGTGGGCGAAGACGACCAGGGGGGCGGGACGCTCGGCCGAGGCGCCGGCAGGGCGGACCAGCCACGAGCCGATGCGCGTCCCGTCCGCGGCGGTCGCCTCCAGCCGCTCCACGACGCCGTTGGCGGCGATCCCGCCCTCCGGGACGCCGTTCGGCAGGACCTCCGGCACCTGGTCGGCACGATCGGTGGCGAACCGGACGATGCGGGGCGGCGTGGCCATCGTCGCCCAGAGCGCGTAGACGGTCCGACCGTCCGGGGCCGGGCAGAGGTCCGCGACGGCTCCCTCGGCGACGAGGCGGGTGACCCGATCGTCCGCCAGGTCCACCCGGAAGGCCGCGACCCGGCCATCGCGGTCGGCGGTGAAGAAGCAGGCCCCGGAATCGGGCGCCCAGGCAAGCGACTCGGGCCAGAGGTCCAGCGAGGCGGCCAGCAGGCGACCCCGGCCGGTCGCCAGCTCCACCAGCCAGAGCCGCTGGACCGAGGCCTCGTCGGACGAGCCGAACGTGGTCCGGAGGCAGGCGACCCAGCGCCCGTCGGGGGAGACCCTGGGCTCCGCGTACCAGGCATCCCCGTGGGTCAGCGGCCGCTCGGCGCCGGACGCCGTGTCGATCGCGACCAGGTCGGCGGTGATGAGCGGCAGGTCGCGCGGGTCGCGGCGGATCGTGACGAGGGTTGCGCCGTCCGGGCTCAGGTCGAAGGCCGATTCGACGAAGGCGCCGCCGGCCTCCCCGGTCAGGTCGCGTGGGGCAGGACGGGCCTCGGGGTCGGCCGGGAGGGTCGCGGCGAAGAGGCGGCGGTGGCGGGGACCCAGCCAGTGGTCCCAGTGGCGGATCGGGTACTCCTCGAACAGGATGGCCGAGACGCCCGCGTCGTGGCGCGCCTTCTCGATCGCGGCGTCCGCCTCGAGATCGCCGGCCGCTGGGTGGAGCGCCGCCCCGAAGGCGAAGACGGGGGCCGAGCGGGCGGCGGCCAGGCCGTCGGCGCCGTTGTCCGGGGCGACCAGGAGGCGGGCCTCCCCGCCGTCGGCCGGCAGCTGCCAGAGGGCCGCGATCTTCCGGTCGTCCTGCCGGTCGCCCTTCGGGCCGTCCGGCCTCGCGTCGGGATCGGGCCGGGCAGAGGTGAAGAGGAGCGAGCCGTCCGCCACGAAGGCGCCGTGGGACTCGCCGACACTGGAACGCGTGATCCGGCGCGCCGGTGCGACGCCTGCGGGGTCGACCTGCCAGAGGGCGCTGCGGAAGGCTTTGCCGTCGGGAGCCGGGCGGTCCACGGAGACGACGAGCCGGCCACCGTCGGGGGCGAGGCGAAGCCCGGAGAGGCGCGGCAGGGCGAGGTAGCGGTCGAAGGTCAGCGGTTCGCTCATGGCCGGATGATGGCACGCCCCGGGGCGGCCCGCGTCGGCTCGCAGGGTCTCCGCCGGCGGGCGCGGATGCCGACGGAGCAGGCCCTCGACTCTCCCCCCGGAGGCGTAGGATTCGATCACGCCCATGCCCCGTGCCCGCCCCCTCGCCCGGCGCCGCTCGCTCCCCGGCTTCGCCCTAGCCCCGCTCCTCGCCCTCCTGGCCATCGCGGTCCTGCCGCTGGCCACACCGGCGGCCCTCGGCCAGGGCGCCGTCCAGCTGACGGGGCAGGTCACCGACACCGCCGGCGTCATCGACGGCGGGCGAGCCACCCTCGACACTGCCCTCTCGGACCTCCTGAGCCGGCACGGCGTCAAGCTCTACGTCGCCTTCATCCCGACCACCGGCGGGGCCGCCGCCCCGGCCGTCGCCCAGGAGACCTTCCAGCGGGCCGGGCTGGGCGGCGACGACTTCCTGCTCCTCGTGGCCGTGAACGATCGCCTCTACGGGTGGTGGTCGCCCGGGGTGACCCAGATCAGCTCGGACCAGCTGAACCAGATGCTGAGCCAGACCCTGACGTCGGCCTTCCAGGCCGGCAACTACGCAGGCGGTGTGGCGGCCTTCGCGGATGCCCTCGGCAGCGCCCTCTCGGGCGGGAGCTCCGGGGGGGCTCCCGGAGGCAACCCGAGCCCGTCACCCGGCGGCGGCCTGGACGTCGGCCTGATCGTCGCCATCCTGCTCGTCGTCGCGGGCGTGACGGCCGTCCTGCTCTGGGCGCGGGCTCGACTCCTGGCCCACCGCAGCGCGGAGGAGCGCGACCGGCGGACCGGCCAGCTGGCCCGGGAGGCCAACGCGGGCCTGGTCCGGATCGACGACGCCGTCCGGGACGCCCAGCAGGAGCTCGGTTTCGCCGAGGCCGAGTTCGACCAGGCGGACGTGGCCCCGATGCGGGCCGCCATCGGCGAGGCCCAGGCCGAGCTGAAGGCCGCCTTCACCGTCCGCCAGCAGCTCGATGACGAGGTGCCGGAGGACCCCGACACCCGCCTGCGGATGCTCGGCGAGATCGTCGAGCGGTGTCGCAAGGCCGATGCGGTGCTGGCCGAGCAGCACCGGCGACTCCAGGCCCTGCGCGATCTCGAGCGGACCGCCCCGGCCGTCCTGGCGGCGCTGCCCGACCAGGTCGCCGCGGTCCAGGCGCGGCTGCCGGCCGCCGAGGCGACCATCGGCCGCCTCCAGGCCTACGCCGCCGGGAGCTGGCTCTCCGTCAAGGGGAACGTGGAGGAGGCACGCAAGAGCCTGGCGGCCGTGGGGCCGGAGCTGGAGCGAGGCCGGGCGGCCCTGGCCGCGACGCCGCCCGACACGCGCACCGCCGCCGCGGCCGCGCGCCGCTGCCAGACCGCCACCGCGGGCGCCGCCGCGCTGCTCGACGCCGTGGACCGCCTGGCGGCCTCCCTCGACGACGCCCGGAAGCGCCTCGACGGGGAGCTGAAGGAGGCCGACGCGGACCTGGCCGGCGCCCGCGCCGCCATCCGTCCGGGGACCGATCCGGCGATCGGCGCCGGGCTGGACGAAGCGGCCTCGCTCCTGGCCGGGGCCAGGGCGGCCGCCGCGGCCGCGGCGCCCGACGTCCTTGCTGCCCTCCGCGATGCGCAGCGGGCCCACGCCGCGGCCGATGGGGCGCTGGCCGGGATCCGAGCTGCCGACGAGCAACGCGCCCGCGAGCAGGCCGCGCTCCAGGCGGCCCTCCGGGCCGCCGAGGCCCACGTCGCCCGGGCGAGCGATTACATCCAGACCCGTCGCCACGGCGTCGGCCGGGAGGCGCGAACCCGGCTCGCGGAAGCACAGCGGCACCTCGATGCGGCCCACGCCGCCGCGGCCTCCGATCCCGCGACCGCCGCCTCCGAGGCGGCCCTGGCCGACCGCCTGGCCGGCGAGGCCTACGACCTGGCCCGCGACGACTTCGACGACTGGGACTCCGGAGGCGGTCGCCGGCGCGGACAGGGCGACATGGCCGGTGCGATCCTCGGCGGCCTCATCCTGGGCGGCATGCTCGGCGGGCTCGGCCGGGGCGGCGGTGGCTGGGGCGGCTCGCCCTGGGGCATGCCCGGCGGTGGCCGCGGCGGCGGCGGCGGCTGGGGTGGTGGGGGCGGTGGCCGCGGCGGCGGCGGCGGCTGGTAAGCGGATCATGGCCGGGGCCGCCCAGCGACCCGGCCGTCGATCGACAGGCAGACGGCGGGAAGCCGGACAGGGGAAGGAGACGAGAACGATGCCCCAGACCTCGATCCTGGGTCGGGTCGGCCAGCTGGTTCGGGCCAACGTCAATGCCCTCCTGGATGGGGCGGAAGACCCCGAGAAGATGCTCGACCAGCTGATCCGCGACTTCACCGACAACATGGCCGAGGCGGAGGAGGCGGTCGCCCAGACCGTCGGCAACCTGCGGCTGATCGAGGACGACGCGAAGGAGGCCCGCGACACGGAGGCCGACTGGGGCCAGAAGGCCACCGCCGCCTCGCGCAAGGCCGACGAGTTGCGCGCTGCCGGCAACGCGATCGAGGCGGACCGCTTCGATGGGCTGGCCAAGGTGGCCCTGCGCCGCCAGATCAGCTTCGAGGAGCAGATCAAGACCTTCGACACCCAGATCGCCCAGCAGTCGGAGCTCGTGGCAAAGCTCAAGGACGGCCTCGACAAGCTGCGGGTCAAGCGCGAGGAGCTCGTCCAGAAGCGCGACGAGCTCGTCAGCCGGGCCAAGATGGCCCAAGCCCAGACCCAGGTCCAGCAGACGCTCCGCAACGTCTCGGTCATGGATCCCACCAGCGACCTGGGCCGCTTCGAGGAGCGGATCCGGCGCCAGGAGGCGATGGCCCGCGGCATGGCGGAGGTCTCCGCGTCCTCGCTCGACGAGCAGTTCTCCCAGCTCGACGACGAGGGGAAGGACCTGGAGGTGGAGGCCCGCCTGGCGGCCCTCAAGAAAGGCTGAGCCGCCCCCGGCGGGCGATCTCGCCCAGCAGCCGGCCGGAGGGCCGGACCGTCCGCTCCCGCGTTGCCGGGTCGACGCCGACGAGGCCGAAGCGCATGGCGTAGCCGTGCGTCCACTCGAAGTTGTCGAGCGCCGACCAGTCGATGTAGCCGCAGACCGGCAGGCCGGGTCAGGATAGGCGTCACGGACGCGGCCGAAAGCGGTGCGGCCGGCCTCCCTTGACGGGCTCGCGACACTGGCGGGGTGGCCGAGACCCGAGCCGAGGGCGCGACGATCCTGCAGCTGGCGGACTGGCGGCGCCGGGTCGCCGAGCTCTACGCGGAGGTCCGGCAGCTGGCCCGAACGGACCCCGCCGCCGCCCACGGCCACTGGCGCAGGGAGCGTGAGCGGCTCTACCGGGAGCACCCGCAGTCGCCCCTGCCGCCGGAGAGACGAACGGCCTTCCGGGCGAGCCACTTCCCGTACGACCCGCGGCTCCGGTTCGAGTTGCCGCTGCTGCCCCCCGGTGACGAGCTCGGCGGGCCGGCCGCGGCGCCCTCCGAAGAGCCGCACGGCGCCGGACCCGCGAGCATGGTGGCACTCCTGCCGGTGAGCGCGGGCGCGGAGAGGCGGTTCGACCGGGTCGCCCGGCTCGCGCTACCGCTCCCCGGCCAGCCGCGGCTCGCACTCTACCGGCTCCGCGAGTACGCCGGCGGCCTCTTCCTGCCGTTCCGCGATGGCACCAACGGGGGCCGGACATACGGCGCCGGGCGCTACGTCCTGGACACGGCCAAGGGAGCGGACCTGGGGGCAGGTTCCACGCCCGGGACGATCGTCGTCGACCTGAACTTCGCCTTCCAGCCATCCTGCGCCTTCGACCCGCGCTGGGCGTGCCCCCTCGCTCCAACCGAGAACACCCTGGGCCTGGAGATCCGCGCCGGGGAATGCCTCACCTGACGGCGAGCCGCGCGGCTTGCCAGCCCGACGTCCCTCCCAACCCGGCGTAACCCGATGGAAAGGTCCGGCCGGGATTCTCCGGAGCGACGCCCCGGCGGTTCGGCACCTGCTCCGCGAGACGTCCCGGCGGGCTCGGCCACCTGGCGCGGCAAGGAGGCGCGTTCCATGAGCTAGCGTCCCGGCTCGACCAACCGACCATTCGACCGACGAAAGCGGAGCGATTCATGAACGAGAACCAGCCCGAGACGGCGAGTCCGGCGCCGGAACCCCGGCCCGGCCACCGCTTCCTCGGGATCCGGCGTGCCATCGCGCCCGCCCTGCTCGCGGCCGGCCTCCTGGCCGTCGGCGGCGTGGCCGCCGTCAACGCCGCGAGCCCGGCGCCGACCACCACTCCGGCACCCGCCGCCACGAGCTCGCCTTCGACGGGCTCCGGCGGCAGCACCACCCCGAACCACACCTGCCCCAACCGCTAGGCGCGCGAAGCGCGCCCTGGCCACGCAACCGCCGGCGGCCCGGCGGCGTCCGGGGGACATGAACCGCCCCGCCTCTGCCCTCCTCGCCCTCGTCCTGATCGCGACCGCCGGATGTGGCGGGACCGGGCCGCCTGCCGGCGGGATCGAGCTGGCGGTCGCCAGCGTTCCCCGGGCCTCGACCTTGCCGGCCGATACCGCCGCCGCCGGGACCGCCATCAATGCCTTTGGGCTCGACCTGTATCGACGCGTCGCCACGCCCGGCAGGAACCTCGTCATCTCGCCGGCAAGCGTCGCCATCGCGCTTGCCATGGCCCGGGCCGGCGCCCGGGGCGAGACCGCAGCCCAGATGGACACCGTCCTCCGCTCCGTCGGCTCGGACGAGCACGCGGCCTGGATCAACGCCCTCGACCGCGCCCTGGCCGCGGCCAACGGGACGTTCCGGGACGAGATCGGCAAGGAGCTGCCGGTGATTCTGCGGGTCGCCAACGCGCCGTTCGCCCAGCGCGGGATGGCCCTGGTCCCGGCATTCCTGGACGCGCTGGCCGCGCGCTTCGGAGCTGGCCTCCGCCTGGTTGACTACCGGAAGGACCCCGCGGCCGCCCGCCAGCTGATCAACGGCTGGGTCAAGGACCAGACCCAGGGACGGATCCCGGAGCTGCTGGCCCAGGGTGACGTCGACACGCTGACCCGCCTGGTCCTCGTCAACGCGATCTACCTGAAGGCCGCCTGGCAGCACCCGTTCCCGGCCGACGCCACCAAGCCCAGGGCCTTCACGCGGGCGGATGGCTCGACCGTCCAGGCGCCCACCATGACGTTGAGCGAAACGCTCGCCTATGCCGCCGGCGACGGCTGGCAGGCGGTCGAACTGCCCTACGTCGGCGGCTCACTGGCGATGACGATCATCGTCCCGGATGACCTGGTGGCCTTCGCGGCGGCCCTCTCGCCTGAAACCCTGGCGACGGTGGTCGGTGACCTGCAGGAGCGTCCCGTCCAGCTGACGCTGCCCAGGTTCGGCATCGAGACCCAGGCCGACCTCGTGGTCGCCCTGTCGGCCATGGGGATGCCACTGGCCTTCGACGCCGGTCGGGCCGACTTCTCGGGGATCACCACGGCCGAGCAACTCTTCATCTCGGCCGTGATCCACCAGGCGAACATCGACGTGGACGAGAAGGGAACCGAGGCAGCCGCGGCGACGGCGGTCGTGATGCGCGCTTCCGCCGCCCCCGGCGAGCCGGTCACGCTGCACGTGGACCGGCCGTTCCTGTTCGCGCTCCGCGACCTGAGGAGCGGAGCGATCGTCTTCCTGGGCCAGGTCACCGACCCGACGGCCGGCTGACCGGGCGAGGCGAGGCCGCGGCTCGCGGCGGCACCCCCAGGTACGGGGCCGGGACCCTGCGTCCAGCCGAGGGTCGGGGTCCTTCCCCGGCGATCGAGCCGGAAGCGGCGGCCGATGTCAGCATGGCACCGTGAACCGTCAGGCGATACCTTTCCCAGGCGGCCGTCTCGGACCCGGCGCGGTCTTCGTGCGCTTCGGCCGGCACGTGCCCTGGCCGGGCTGGCTCGGGCCCCTGGGCCTCGGTCTCTTCCTCCTGGTACAGCTCGGTGGCGAGGGCCCGGCAGGGCGCGCCGGCCTCGTCTGGCTGGCGCTCTTGGCGAGTGGTCTCGGCCTCGTCGTGGTGGCGCTGCGGCGCGTCACGCCCACCTCGGTCATGGCCGTCGAGGTGCTCGCCGCCGCGCTCGTCGTCGACTGGGTCAACTCCACGTCAGGAGCCCTGCGCGACCTGGAGCTCTACCTTCAGGCCGGGCGGGAGTTCCTGGCCGGGGGCGCGGTCTACCGCCAGGTTCCGCTGTCGCTCGCGGACACCTCGCGCGAGGCCTACCCGTACCTCTATCCTCCGCCGACGCTCCCGTTCTTCGGTTTCCTGGCCACGCTGCCCTATCCGATCGTGGCAGCGCTCTGGCTCGGCGTCTCGATCCTCGCCGTGGTCCTCCTGCTGCGCTGGCTCGGCCTCTCCTGGCGGTGGACCCTCGTCGCGTTCCTGTGGCCACCGATCGAGCAGGGCATCTTCGTCGGCAACATCGTGGTACCGAGCGCGATGCTGCTGGCCCTCGCCCCTCGGGCAGGCAGCCTGCTCGCACTCGGGCCGCTGGCCAAGCCCCAGAACGGCGTGCTATTGCTGTGGCTCGTCCGTCGGCGCGCCTGGCGCGCGCTGGGGCGGGGGTTGCTGCTGCTGGTGGTGATCTCGGCCGCGACGCTGCCCCTGGCGGGCCCGGCCCGGTGGGAACAATGGGTCGGAGGGCTGCTGGCCTACGCGGAGTCCGCCGGCCGCCGACCTGGGCTCTACGGGATCGCGCTCGATCGGTGGCTGCCGATGGCCGCCTTCTTCGGCGTGGCCATCGGAGTGACCCTGCTGGCCCTGATGGGGAGCAGGCGCCACCTCCTCCAGCGACTCTCGCTGGCCTCCGTCGTGACGTCGCCGTCGCTCTGGAGCCACGGTTTCATCTTCGCCATACCAGCGTTCCTCGACCTTCCCGACCCGTGGTTCTGGCTCGTCGCCGGGCTCCTGTGCGGAGGTCCGGCCCCCGGGCCCCAGCTCGCCCTGGCCATCACCGTCGGCTCCTGGCTTGTGGCCGGCGCAGCCGGCCGGCGCATCCCGCAGCGTCCGGGCGGCGCATCGATCCGGCGTGCCCGGCCAGGCCGGGCGCCGGTCACCGGAACGTCAGCGTGAACCGCGCCGGGGACCGGATCGCCGCGCCGGGACCCGGATGCGCGGGGCAAGGGTCAGGCCCCGGGCGAGCCATCCTCGCGGTCCTCAAGGGCAACGCGAGCCAGGACCGCCAGCGAGAGGGCGATCGACTGCAGCGCCAGGGTGTCGCTTGCCTTGGCGTCCTTGGCCTTGGTACCCATTGCCCGGTCGGCCCTGCGGCGGGCCTCGAGCACGTCGTCGCGGAGGATCGCGCGCTCTCCGCTCGTCATCTCGGTCACTTCCCTTCCTTGCGTCGCTCGACGGTCCCCGGACGGGCCGGCAGCGGGTCCGCCCGTGTGCCTTCGCACCCTGGAGCCGTCCCTCCTCAGCCTACCCCGACGGGACCGGCCCGGGAGGCCGGAGGGTGCGCCGCGTGCCTCAGGCCGGCTCGGTGGCCGGCTCGTGGACGGCCGCCAGGATCAGCCCGGCAGCCTGCTCGACACTGAAGCGCCCGGTGTTGAGGATCAGGTCGTAGTGAACCGGGTCGCGCCAATCGGCCGCATAGACCTGCCGCATGTAGGCCGCGCGGTTGGCGTCGGTCTCGTGGACCAGCCGTTGGGCCTGCTCATGGGAGACCACGAGGCGCTCGGCGATCCGCGCCACCCGGATCTCGCGCGGCGCGCAGAGGAAGACCCGCAGCGTGCCAGGCCGGTCTGCCAGGACGAAGGCCCCGCCGCGGCCCACGATCACCGCGTTGCCGCGCCGGGCGACCTCGCGGATCACCTCCTCCGTCAGGGTCAGGATGGCCTGGCGGGGATCGTAGAGCGGTCCGGGGTAGGGCGGCTGCCAGGCGACGTCGAAGCCGAGGGTCGCGAAGCTGCGGATGAGGCGGTCGAACGGCCCCCGGGCGTGCTCGACCTCGGCCTCGACGTCGGAGGCTGGCAGCTGGGCGCGCCTGGCCACCTCGGCGACCAGGTACTTGTCGACCACCTCGGCGTCGAGACGGCGGGCGAGGATCTCGGCCACGCTTGCGGCACCGGCCCCGAACTCACGCGTGATCGTGATGACCGCCATCGCCGACTCCCCTGCTGGCGCCCCTCCTCGGAGGCCTCCGCATCAGCGTACCGGGTGCGGCCGGGCCGCGACAGGGCCGCACGGCCCCGCTGCCACACCCGTCGCGGTCGTGACGTTCGACTCTGGCGCGACGGGGCCCCGACCCGCTAGCCTGCCCGCGATCGGACCGGCGTAGACCGCAACCGCGGACAGGTCCTGCGACCCTGCGGAGGCGCGCCATGGGCGAGTCCGTCGTCCGTACCGCGGCGCCGGCCAGGTCCTCCTGCCGTCACCACGACGACCCGATCCGCCGGACCGTCGCCACGTGGCCCAATCGGAGCGCCCCATCCACCGTGCGACCGGCGCCCCGGCGGGTGGCCGGCCTGCCGGGCGTAGCCGCCCGGAACGGCCATGGCGGCTAGAGTGGGCCCGGCGCCCGCGACGGCCCGCCGGCCCCGCTTCTCGCCCATCGGTCGCCACTTCCGGCCTGGCCCGGTCTTCGGCAAGACAGTCCGTGACTCGCGCCTGGGTCTGGCGGCCGTCGCGGTCCTGCTCGGGACGATCGTCCTGGTCGGCGGGGCCAGCATGGCCCAGACCTACGGGTCTCCCGAGACCCGCCGCGAGCTGGCCTTCCTGTCCTCCACCCTGCCGCCGGTCATGCGGGGCCTGTACGGCAATCCCGTCAACGTCGACACGCTGGGGGGCTTCCTCTCCTGGCACTATGGGGCCTACCTCACCCTGCTGGCGGGCCTCTGGTCGATCCTGGCGCTCTCGTCCACGCTGGCCGGCGAAGCCCGGCGCGGGAGCCTGGAGTTCGTCGCCGGCGCCCCGCTGTCGAGACGCCGGCTGGCCCTCGAGAAGCTGGCCGGGCACGTCGTGGCCCTGGCGATCGCGGTGCTGCTCATCGGGCTGGCGGCCTGGCTGGCGGGCGCCGCCTTCGCCAGGCTGCCGGGGGACGCCATCCCACCCGCCGCGGCCGCCGGCTTCGCCGTTGGGCTCGGCCTGAAGTCCCTTCTTGCCGGGGCGGTTGCCTTTGCCCTCGCGTCCTTCGTCGGTCGGGGCGCGGCCGCCGGCCTGGCCGGGACGATCATGTTCGCGGGCTTCGTGACCACGAGCTACCGGGCCGTTGTCCCCGCGCTCGCCCCGATTGCGGATCTGAGCTGGTTCGCCTGGACGGCCGATCACATCCCGCTCGCCGGCCGCTGGGACTGGCCCTCGCTGGCAGCCGTTGGGGTCGCCTGTGCCGTGCTGCTCGCCACGGGCGTGGAGGGGTTCGCCCGGCGCGACATCGGCGTCACGAGCACCCGTCGCACTCCCGCCCTGCCGGGAGCGCTCCTCGGCCTCCGCGGTCCGCTGGGCCGCTCCTTCGGCGAGCGGCTGCCGACCGCGCTCGCCTGGGGCGTCGGGCTGGGGATCTACGGACTGGTCATGGCGGGCGCCAGCCGGTCGCTCACCGACGAGATCGCCAGGACGCCGAGCCTCGCCGAGACGGTCCGGAACCTCATACCGGGGATCGACATGACGACCGCCGGGGGCTTCCTGCAGGTCGTCTTCGTGGAGTTCGGCTTCGCCCTGATCGGCCTGGCGGCCGCGATGCTGGTGGCGAACTGGGCGGCGGACGAGACGCTCGGCCGCCTCGAGATGCTCCTCGCGACGCCGCTGGCCCGCGGCCGTTGGGTGGTTGCCGGCGGCCTGGGCACCGGCCTGGCCCTGGCCGTCACGGTAGGGCTCCTCGCCGCCGGAATCGCCGTCGGGGCGGCCACGGCGGGCGCCGACGCCGCCACTCCCGCCCTCGGGACACTGGCGCTCGGCGTCTACGGCCTGGCCCTGGCCGGCGTGGGGATCGGCCTTGGGGCGCTCGTCCGGGCCTCGGTCGCCGGTCCGGCCGTCGGCGTCCTGGCGATCCTCACCGCGCTCGTCGACCTCCTGGCACCGGCCCTCAGGCTGCCCGAATGGATCCACGAGCTCGCCCTCAGCGCGCACCTCGGCCAGCCGATGGTGGGCTCCTGGGACGCGGTCGGGACGGGTCTCTGCCTGGTCCTCGGCCTGGGCGGCCTGGCACTCGGCGGCTGGGGCATCCGGCGGCGTGACATCGCCCGCTGAGCCCGCCGGGCAGCCCGTCGCCGGATCGCCCGACGAGCCACTTGCGTCCTTGCGCAAGCTGTGAGACACTCTCGCCGTGACGGATGCGACCACGGACCAGGACGTCGAGCGGCAGCGGACCGCCGTCATCGCCCGCGCCCTGGCCGATCCCAAGCGCCTCTGCGTCCTGGAGTCGCTCTCCGAGGGCGAGCTTTCGGTGAGCGACCTGTCGGTCTGCGTCGGCTGCCAGGTGCCGAACATGAGCCAGCACCTGGCCGTCCTGCGGGCCGCCGGGCTCGTCCACTCGCGGCGCGAGGGCAGCACCGTCTACTACCGTCTGGCGGATCCCCGGATCCTCGAGGCGTACCGACTCATCCAGATGATCGCCCACTGAGGGCAGGTCGGGCAGCTGCCCGGACCGAGGTCCCCGGAAGGCGGGGAGAAAGGACCACCAGCCTGATGGTCGAGATCAAGCACGCGACCGACGAGACGTTCGAGGAACTCGTCCTCAACGCCGACCACCCCGTGGTGGTCGACTTCTGGGCGGCCTGGTGCGGGCCCTGCAAGATGGTCGCGCCGGAGCTGGAGAAGCTCGCCAACAAGTACGAGGGCGCCGTGGAGGTCGTCAAGGTCGACGTCGACGCGAACCCGAGCATCTCCCGCGCCTTCAACATCATGAGCATCCCCACCATCGCCTTCTTCCGGCCCGGCAAGCAGCCGATGGGCGTGATCGGCTTCCGGCCACTCGAGCAGCTCGAGCAGCAGTTCGGCCTCGCCCAGTTCGCCGCCCCCAAGGCGCAGCCGAGCGCCTGACCCTTCGCCCCGGGCGAGCCCGCGCCGCCCCCCCCGGGGCCCACTTCAGAATCCCCCCGGCGCCCGCGCCCGCCACGGCGCCACCACACACGACCCCGGCCGGAAGGCCGGGGTCGTGTGTGCGTTCGCGGTTCGGGCCACACCCGCAGGCCGGCGGCCGGCCGGGCACGGAGGCGCGCCCGGCGGATCCGCGAACCGCCGCCCCGGGCCGTTACTCGCCCGCCAGCCGCCAGGCGCTGCGGAACCAGGCTGCGGCCCGGTCCGTGGCGTACGGATCCAGGTCGGCCGGGGCGAAGGCGACCCAGCCCGGACCGCGGGCCGAGGGTTCGCTGTCCGGCGTCCGGAGAGCGGCCCGGCCCACGTCGGGTCTCAGGAGGAACGAGCCCACCCGCCCGGCAACCGCGGCGAAGGGGCGGCCGGCACGGAGGTACTCCGCCTCGCCGGTGCCCCCGCGGCGCTCGACGCCCTCCAGGTCCGCGGCCACGGCCGCGAACAGTGCCGCGAGGCTCGCGGCGCTCCGTCCATCCGGGCCGACGGGTGATTCGCCCCCGGTCGCCCGCCCCCGGCCGTCGGCCGCTCCCCGGTCCACGGCGGTCAGGCGGCCGCGGCCAGGATGGCGGCCAGGTCGGCGCGGTGCTCCTCGTAGTGCTCGGTGGTCTGAGCCAGCAGGAAACCCAGGTGGCGGGCGTGCTTCACCCAGCGGGTCTCCGGGACCACGGTCAGGTAGCCCCGCAGCTCCCCGGGCAGGGTGCGGTACCGTTCCCGGAGCTCGACCAGCGGCCGCTCGGCCCACTCGGCCGACAGGCGGGCGTTCAGCGCGTCACCGCCCTGGTCCCAGAGCGCCCGGACGCGCTCGATCGTGGGGCTCGTCTCCCCCATGGCCAGCTCGCGAGCCGCCTCGAGGGCGAAGCTCTGCCAGGCGAGGAGATGGCCCATCAGGTCGCGGCCGGACCAGCCGTGGGCGGCCGCCACCGGCCGGCTGAGCTGGTCGTCGGACAGCTCGGCCAGCGCCTCGAACGGACGGAAGGCCTCGCGCTCCTCCTCCAGGAAGGTCAGGCCGTCGAGATACATGCGGCCATGCTAACGCGCCGCCGAATGGCTCGGAGCCGGCCCCGGGCGGGCCGCCGCATCAGACCGCGACCGGCTCCCGGTACTCCCCGAAGACCTCGCGCAGGACCCCGCAGATCTCGCCGAGCGTCGCGTACGCCTCCGCGCAGCGCAGGAAGTGCGGCATCAGGTTCGTCTCCGACGACTCCGGCCGGGCCGCAGCCTCGCGCAGCCCGCCCAGGGCCGCCGCCACGGCGACCGCATCGCGTTCCCGGCGGACCCGCTCCAGGCGCGCCAGCTGCCGCCGCAGCGAGTCGGCCGGGACCTGGAGCAGCGGGATCGCCAGGACTTCGTCCGGGTCCGCGTAGCGGTTGACGCCGACGATGGTCCGGTCGCCCTCGTCCACCTCGCGCTGGAAGCGGTAGGCGGCGTCGGCGATCTCGCGCTGCGGGTAGCCCGCGGCGATCGCGGCGACCATGCCGCCCCGGCGGTCGATCTCGTCCAGATAGGCCCAGACCGCGCGCTCGGTCCGGTTGGTCAGCGCTTCGACGAACCACGACCCGCCCAGCGGATCGACGGTGGAGGCGACGCCCGTCTCCTCGGCCAGGACCTGCTGCTGGCGGAGCGCCAGGAGGGCCGCCTCGGCGGAGGGGACCGCCCAGGCCTCGTCGTAGGCGTCGGTGTGGAGCGACTGGGTCCCGCCGAGGATCGCCGCCAGCGCCTGGACGGCCACGCGGGTCAGGTTGTTCAGGGGCTGCTGCGCCGTCAGCGAGACGCCGGCGGTCTGAGTGTGGAAACGCAGCCAGGTCGAGCGCTCGTTCTCGGCCCGGTAGCGCTCGTTCATCAGCTTCCACCAGATCCGACGGGCCGCCCGGAACTTGGCGATCTCCTCGAAGAAATCAGAGTGGGAGTTGAAGAAGAAGGAGAGGCGCGGCGCGAAGTCGTCGACCCGCAGGCCGCGGGCCAGGGCCGCCTCCACGTAGGCCATGCCGTCGGCGATGGTGAAGGCGAGCTCCTGGGCCGCCGTCGAACCGGCCTCGCGGATGTGGTAGCCGCTGATCGAGACCGTGTTCCACTTCGGCAGCTCGCGGGTCCCGAACTCGATCGTGTCGGTGACCAACCGGAGCGACGGCTCGGGCGGGAAGAGGAACTCCTTCTGGGCGATGAACTCCTTGAGGATGTCGTTCTGGATCGTGCCCTCCAGGGCGGCCCGTGGCACGCCCCGCTTCTCGGCCGCGGCGATGTACATCGCCCAGATGGGCGCAGCCGGCGAGTTGATCGTCATCGACGTCGAGATTCGCTCGAGCGGCAGGCCATCCAGCAGGAGCTCCATGTCGGCCAGGCTGCTGACCGCGACGCCGCAGGTCCCGAACTCCCCCTCGACCCGCGGGTCATCGGTGTCGTAGCCGTAGAGGGTCGGCATGTCGTAGGCGACCGACAGTCCGGTCTGGCCGGCATCGAGGAGCCTTCGGAAGCGGGCGTTCGTGTCCTCGGCCGAACCGAAGCCGGAGAACATCCGCATCGTCCACAGGCGCCCGCGGTGGCCGGTCGGGTGGATGCCCCGGGTGAAGGGCGGCTCCCCCGGCAGCCCGATGTCGCGGGCCGGGTCGAACTCGTCCCAGCGACCCGGGCGCCCTCGGAGCGGCCGGCCGAGGTGATCGATCTCGGTCGGGCCCCCGCCGCCTGCGTCCGGCCCCTGCCAGTCCCAGGGGCCGTAGAGGCGGTCCACCTCCACGTCGCTGATGGTCGAGAAGCGGATCCGCCGCTCCGGCCCACGGTCCAGGGCGGGGCCCTGGCGCTCGCGCCGCCAGGTCTCGCGGCGGGACGACCAGTCGGTCATGGCGGCGACTCTAGCACGGGCGCGGGGATCGCTCGGCCCGGACCGGAAAGGCGGGCTGGTGCCGGGCGGCACCTGGTACCGCCGTCCGGGTCCGGTGCCAGGACGCGCCTCACCATGGTGACGGGCCGGTCGGGACCAGGGAGCCATTGCCGCCCGGTCCGCTCGGCGTGTACGGTCGGGCTGCCGTCGACGCGAGCTTCGGGAGCACCTGGGGCGTCGGTCACGGGCCCCGATACCGGGAGCCCTCATCGCTTGGGGACGCCCCGGGGGACGTCATCGAGGGCGCCGGGTCGGGGTCACGAACCGAGTAACCACGGATCCTCGGCCAGCAGGCCCGAACGCTTCGACGGCGGGCATCATCGCCGATCGTCTTCGAAGGCCCGCGCCCGCCCTGGATCGCGGGCCTTTGCCTGTCCGGGGAGCGCGGCCCGCACGACGGCCGCGGGGTCCGGCGGGTCTGCGGGGGCTCTGCGCGGGGGCTCTGCGCGGCGCGCCGACGGGTGGCGTCGGGCGGGGAGCGGTCCCCCCTCAGGCGCTGGCGGTCGCCCGACCCAGGTCCTCGGGCCGCTGCCGGCGCACCACCCCCAGCCGGTCCATCTCGGCCTGGACGACCCGCGCCGCCGCCACGAGGTCGGGCTCCGCCAGCGTCCGGACGATCCAGTCGATGTACGACGGCTCGAAGGATGCCACCTGGCCCAGGGTGTGGCCGTGGAACTTGCCGAAGCGCAGCTCCAGCGAGAGCGCCTCGGACAGGCCCGGCAGGATCGGCCGGTAGGCGCGCCCGCGACGGCGCTGAAGCGGCCCGGTGGGGTCCGACGCGCGCGGCTCCTCCCGATGGAAGGCTTCCCTGGGTCGCGGCTCCCAGCCCGGCAGGGGCGAACCGGGCAGCGGGTTCGTCGTCTGGTTGCGAGGACGGAAGAGCTCGCTGGTGTCGAGGCGAGCCGTGACCGGACGCTCACGGCGGGCCCGCGGCGGGGCCGAGCGTGGCCCGCCGCCGAAGCCGGGCGCGCCGCCGGGTGGCCCGCCCGGCCGGTCCCGACCCGAGCCGCCGGGCTCCGGCGCCGGCCTCGAGAGGGCGCCCCGGCGGTCCGGATCGCGGATCTCCTGGTAGGCGGCGTTGATCTCCGCCATCTGGCGCGTCGCCCGCCGCGCCGCCGCATCGTCATC
>JAJYJO010000041.1 GCA_021789435.1 Chloroflexota bacterium | reverse complement strand
CGAGCTCGTCGCGAGCGGCTTGGGTGGAGAACTCGGTCGTGATCCCGGCGCTCACGACGAGCATCACGCCGGCGAGGAGCCCGGCCACGATGATGAAGGCCAGTCGCGAGTCGCGGATGGTCTTGCCGTAGATGCTCCCCAGGCCGTAGAGGCGGCTGCGAAGCGGGATCGGGGGGAAGGTCGCCGCCACGCGGCGCGGCGACCCGGCGCTGACGGTCATGGCTGCTTGGCCTCCGCGGTCGCCCCGCCGTACTCGGCGAGGAAGGTCTCCTCGAGCGATGGCTCGCGCGACACGAAGTCGAGGAGCTCGTAGCGGGCGGCGGCCTGGACGACCGGGGCGATGGCGCCGGCCACCCGCAGGCGCAGGACGCCGTCGGCGGCGGCGACGTCGCTGACCCCGGGCAGGCCCGTGAAGGCCTCGGCCGGCACCGGCCCCGCGAACCGCAGCTCGACCTCGTGGTGGGCGAGGTCGCGCAGGGCGTCGACCCGGTCGAGCCGGGCGAGCCGGCCGTCGCGGATGATCGCCACCCGGTCGCAGCTCTTCTCGACCTCGGAGAGGATGTGGCTCGAGAGAAAGACCGTCCCGCCCTCGGCGACCCGCTCGCGCAGGATGGCGAAGAAGGTCCGCTGGACGAGCGGGTCGAGGCCCGCCGTCGGCTCGTCGAGCAGCAGCAGGTCCGGGCGGTGCTGGAGAGCGACGAGGAGGCCCACCTTCTGCTTGTTGCCCTTCGAGTACTCCCGGAAGCGGCGGTCCGGGTCGAGATCGAAGCGCTCGACCAGCGACGCCTGGTAGCGCGGGTCCACCCCGCCGCGGAGCGCCGCGAAGTAGGCCAGGGTCTGGCCCCCGGTCAGCCGGTCGTAGAGGGTGAACTCGCCCGGCAGGTAGCCGATCCGCCGGTGGATCGCCACCGGGTCCGCCGTCGTCTCGATGCCGAAGAGCCTCGCCCGGCCCGAGGTCGGGCGGATCAGGTCCAGCAGCAGCCGGATCGTCGTCGTCTTGCCGGCCCCGTTGGGGCCGAGGAAGCCGAAGACCTCGCCCTCGTTGACCGCGAGGTCGACCTCGACGATGCCGCGGTGGGTCCCGTAGAACTTGGTGAGCTGCTCGGTCTCGATGACGGCGGTCATGCCGGTTCCTTCCTGGTGGGCCGGGCCACGACGGGAGGCCGCCGGCCGGCCGGTCACGTCAGGCGAGGATCTCCGCTGCCTGGCGGATGGTCGTCGCGAGCTGGGTCTGTCGGACTGTCCGTTCCCGGAGGTAGCGATCGATCAGGGCCGGGAACTCGGTGTTGATGAAGACCGTCGCATCGTGGACCTCTTCCAGGCGGGCGCGCGCGGCCGGCGGGCGGCCGGCCATTGCCCCGAGTCCAGCCTGCGTGATCTCGGCCAGTCGCTGATACGCAGCGCCGGCGTTGCGGAGGATCGCGTTGAACGTGCCCGGCGGGGCGCTGAAGTACTCCCGACGGTCACCACGTCTCCGGCTCCGGCGGATCATGCCCACCGTCGAGAGGAACGCGGCCGCGCCGCTGATCGCCCCGCGACTCGCCTGGAGCGCCTCCGCCAGCTCGCCGGCCGTCTGCTCCTGCGGCTCGCAGATCAGCAGCCAGGCCCACAGCCGGCCGGCCACCGGCGTCAGCTTGTAGCCGCCCATGTACTGGCCCATCGCCTCGACGAACGCCGCCTGCTCTTCGTTCATGGACGGAATGCTACCTGATCGCGAACTTTCAGGCAATACTGAACGCTCAGCAGGGCGGGGAGCTCAGCCGGGTTTGAGACCGGTTCGAACGGGCGGAGCCCACCCGGCCACCGTGGTCACGAACCGGGCGCTGAGGAACCGGGCGCCTCAGGCGCGAGCGGTGCTCCCGCGAAGGAACGGCGCGGCCAGGCGCCGGGCGGCGGCTGCCGCGCGGTCGGCACCGGGCAGGGCGGGGTTCCAGGTTGAGAACGAGACCGCCGCGACATCGCCCGAGGCCGCCAGCAGCTCCAGTGCCCGGACAACGGCCGTCAGGCTCGGGCCGCCGGGAGCAGGGTAGTTGTGGGCCGGCATCTCGGCCGGATCGACCACGTCGAGGTCGACGTGCACATGGAGCGGACCGTTCAGCAGGTCGAGATCGGCGAGGTCCTCGACACCGCAGGTGCGCAGGCGGGACGCCGCGATCGCCTCGCCCTCGCCCGGATCCAGGTCCCGGGCGCCGACCAGGACGACCCGCCCCTCGTCCAGCGGCCGCAGCCCCGCCCCCGTGACGATCGTCTGCTCGCCGCGGCCGACGATCATGGCCAAGGGCATGCCGCCGAGGAACCCGGAACGCGTCGTCTCCCAGGTGTGGAAGTCGCCATGCGCATCGAACCAGAGCAGCGCCGGATCGACGCCGGCCTGCTGCAGGCCGGCCAGGACGCCGATCGCGGCCAGGCAGTCGCCAGCGAAGACGACGGGCCCGCTCTCCTCCGCCACCATGTCGGCGAGGAGCCGGTAGAGGACCGCCATGCGCTGCTGCGGTCCGGCGTCGGGCAGGGCGGGCCCGAGAAGGCGAGCCGGCGCGGGCGTCTCGAGGCCCGGCATCTCGCGGCCGATGAAGTACGGGACGGCGATGACAACCATGACCTCCATCCGGGACGGCGGCGGCGGGGGATTCGCCTTGGCTCCTCCCGCCGTCCGGACGCCAGCATAGCGCCGCCTGCCGCCGCCTTCGACCGCCGCGGCCGGCGGCGCGGTCTCCCGGCGGTGGCCACCGCTGCAACCTTCCGCCTGGTCCGTGGTGCGCCTGCACCTCGGCGACCGCGTTCTGCGCCAGGCGCTTGACAGATGAGCGCCATGGGAGCACGATTGCGCGCGAATGCGACTCATTCGCAAATAGCCTCGAATTTATCGGAGACCATGCCCGCTCCCGACCTGCTCAACCCCCACGCCGGCATGGGCGTCGCCGGCGTGCTCCTGGCGTCGTTCCTGCTCGGCGTCCTCCACGGCGTCACGCCCGACGAGCACACCTGGCCGATCACGGTCAGCTACGCCATCGGGGCCGGGTCCGGGCGCCGCGGGATGCAAGCCGGCCTGCTCTTCTCGGCCGCGTTCACAATGCAGCGAGCGATCGCGTCCGAGCTCGCCTACCTGGCACTGGCCCCGGTCCTTGCCAGTGGCGAGCTCAACGCCGCCCTCAACCTGCTGGTCGGGCTGGTCATGGCGGCCTCCGGCGCGTACATCCTGCGCCTGGGCCGCGAGCTCCACCTGACCGAGTGGCTGGAGCGGCTGCTCCACCGCATGCTGCGGCTCTCGCGCCAGGACGAGGCCGACGGCAGCCTGCCGGTGGAGGCCGCGCCGGTTCCGATCCGGATGACCCTGGTCCACGGGTTCGTGGCGGGCTGGGGAACCGGCGCGTTCGCCGTGATCATCTACACCGTCCTCGCGCCGGCGATGCCGAGTGCCGCGGTCGCCTTCCTGCCCGGGCTGCTCTTCGGCGTGGGCACGATGGTCGTCCAGATGCTCGCCGGGGCGGCGATCGGAGCCTGGATGCGGTCCCGTGGCCTGGGCACCAGCGCGATGAACGACGTCGGCCGGGCGGTCGCGGGGAACACGCTGCTGTACGGCGGCCTGCTCTTCACCGCCTGGGGCGCTCTCCTCCTGCTGGCCCCGGGCCTGGCGGCGCCGCTGGAGCGGGGCCTCCCCACCGGTATCGGCATCCCGAACCTCGACAGCGTCAACGCCGGCCTGATCCTGGTGGCGGTGATCGTCCTCGGGATCGCGGTCGGGAGCTTGATCCGGGCGATCAGGCGCGCCGAGCGGATGGCCGCCGGGCGGGCATGATGAGGAACGCCGTGACGGACCCGGCCGGTGGCGGCGGGGGGATCGCCGTGACCGGCGTGACCGGCGCAGCGGGCGCAACCGATGCCGGCAGAGGGATCGCCGCGCCTCCGCGCCCGGACGAGTTCGCCCAGATGCTGGCGCTCCTGGGCGACACCGTGACATCCGCCCGGCGCGCCATCGCCGAGACGCTCCTCGAGGCCGGCCGGCTCGAGACCCCCGAAGCTCTGCTGCGCGGCGCCCGGGGCCGGGCCCCCCGGACGAGCCTGGCAACCGTCTACCGGACGCTCGACCGCCTCGACGCGGCAGGGGCGCTGAAGCGGGCCACGCTGGCCTCGGGCGAGGTCGGCTACGCCTACTGCCCGAGCGGCCACCACGAGCACGCCATCTGCCTTGGCTGCGGCCGGCTGGAGCCGGTCCGACCCTGCGTCCTGATCGAGACGCCGGCCGTGCCGGGATTCCGGATCCGGAGCCATCTGCTGGATTTCTACGGCCTGTGCGACGCCTGCGCGCGGAGCACGGCCGGTGGGTCTGAGGTCCCGCCGGCCGGGTCGGAGGCCGGCGGGACGAGCGCCTGAGGGACCGCGATCGGGCCGGGCAGACCGTTTGTGTATCCGGCCGGTCGCGGCTGCCGGCGACCGGCCCCCGGCGACCGGCCTCAGCCGCGCGGCGCGGCGCCGGCCACGTGGTCGGCGAAGTAGCCGCGCCACGCCCCGCTGCCGGCGATGAACGGCTGGAGGAGCGCCCGCTCCGCCTGGACCGTGTGCATCAGATCGTGCCCCACCCACTCGTGGAGCATCTCCCCGAGCGAGACCGGGCCCAGCTCCGGGTGGTTGACGCGCCGGTCAAGGTCGCCCGGGCCGAGACCGCGGAGGAGGTCCAGGCTCGCGGCCCGTGCCGCCGTGAAGCGGGCGGCCATGGCGGCCGCGTCGCCGCCCCGCCCCGCCGGGCTGCCGCCGGCATCGGGATCGAAGGCGACGAGGTCGCGACCCGCCAGGAAGGCGCGGACCCGGACCGGGAAGGCCTGCTCCTCGGTATCGAGCAGATGCTGCAGGCATTCGAGGGCGGACCACTCACCGGGAGCGGGCGCCCGGCGCAGCAGCTCCGCGTCGGCGGCCTGGACCAGTCGCTCCCAGCGCGGCGGAGTGGCGGCGAGCAGGGCGCTCGCCCGTGCGACGAACGGTTCCATGGTGGCGGCCTCCGCTTGCGGCTCGGGACGAGACCCGGCACGCCCGCAGCGTAGCCGACGCCGCCAGCCGGCACCGGCGGAGCCCCCCCGCCGCCCGGCCCTGCGCGCACCGCAGCCGGCCGGGTCGCGACGCACCCGTTGCCCGCCGCGAGAATCCGGGCGCCCCGCCGGGTGGGCGGGGTGCCGAACGGTGCGGCGGGTGGTTGACCCCCGCGGACGATCAGGCGGCGCCGATCCCCGTGGCTGTCTGGGCCGCCTCGACCACCTCGAGCTCGACGTGGACCTTGATCTCGTCGGCGACGAGCCAGCCGCCGCTCTCGAGCGCGACGTTCCAGGTCAGGCCCCAATCCGTGCGGTTGATCTTCGCGTCGGCGCTGAAGCCGGCGCTCCGGCCGCCCTGCAGGTTGCGGACGATCCCCTGGAACTCGGTTCGCAGGACCAGTGGCCGCGTCTCGCCGCGGATCGTGAGGTCCCCGGCCACCTCGAACTCGTTGCCCGCGATCCGCTTCACGCTCGTGCTCTGGAAGACAATCTCGGGGTGGTGCTCGACGTCGAAGAAATCGGCGCTGCGGAGATGCCCGTCGCGCTGCTCCTGGCCGGTGTCGACGCTGGCCGCGTCGATGCGGGCGACGACCCGGGCACGCTCCGGCGCCTGCTCGTCGGCCTCGAGGTCGACCGTGAAGCGGTCGAACCGTCCGCGGACGGTGCTGACCATCATGTGACGGGCAGAGAACTCGACTGCCGAATGGGCCTGGTCCAGCTGCCAGGTGCTCATGGTTGCCTCCTCGCGTACCATCGTCACCGACGACGCGTCCTGTGGTTGATGACGCAACTATATGGCATAATCCTTGCGTACGCAACCACTGGCAGATGAGGGATCCCGGCCGATGACGCAGATCGAAGCTGGCCCGGCGGACGCGGGGCTCGGCCGGCTCGACCCAAAGGAGCTTCGCGCGTGGCGGGCGTTTCTCACGGCCCACGCCCTGGTCAGCCGCCGCCTGGAGGCGGAGCTGATCGAGCGGAGCGGGCTGCCGCTCGCCGAGTACGACGTGCTGGTCCAGCTCGCCAACGCCGACGGGCGTCGCCTGCGGATGCACGAGCTGGCCGACCGTGTGCTGCTGAGTCGCGGTGGGCTGACCCGCCTCGTCGATCGCCTCGTCGCCGAGGGCCTCGTCGAGCGGCAGCGCTGCGGCGCGGATGCGCGCGGCGCGTTTGCGGTGCTGACCGCCTGCGGTGACGACAAGCTCCGCGAAGCCGGCCCCTGCCACTTGGCGGCCGTCAAGCGCTTCTTCATCGGCCATTTCAGCCCGGAGGAGCAGGACCGGCTGACGGAGCTCCTCGAGCGCACCACGGCCGCGCAACCGGCGGGCTGAACGCCTCTCGCGTCCGACGTGCCGCGGCCCGGCCCCGGATCCAGGCCGGCCTCCATCCGCCGCCCGGCTGGTCCGTGTCCGTCGGCGCAGCGCGAGGCGCTCCGTCGGGGCAGAATTTCCGCGCGGCCTGCCGGACCCGACGCCGACCCGGCGACCGGCGGCACCTCACCGTCCGGACCGTGGCCAGACGTCCGGACCGCTGACAGCGGACCAGGGAGGCAGCTCTGATGACGAGCCGAATGCGCCTGGAGATCGGGCAGATCCCGCAGGTGGTGCGAGCCATCGTCGAGGAGGGTGCGGCCGAGACGGCACGCATCGCCGCGGCGGTGCGGGCGGCCGCACCCCGAGGCGCCGTCATCGTCGCCCGCGGCACCTCCGACCACGCCGGCATCTACGCCCGCTACCTGATCGAGGGCCTCCTCCACGTCCCCACCGGCCTGGCCGCGCCGTCGCTCACCACCGTCTACGGCACGCCCCTCGACTGGCGCGGCCTGCTCCTGATCGGGCTCTCGCAGTCCGGGCAGGGTCCCGACGTGGTCGCGGTCACCGAGGCCGCGCGCGCCGGCGGTGCCCTCACGATCGCGGTGACCAACGAACCGGGCTCCCCGCTGGCGGCGGCTGCGGACCACGTCCTCCTCTGCCGGGCCGGCGAGGAGCGGGCAGTGGCAGCCACCAAGACCTACGTGGCCGAGCTGGCGGCGATCGCCGCGCTCGTGGCGGGGGTCGCCGGCGGCGACAACATCACCGCCACGCTGCCTCGACTGCCGGCGGCCCTCGCCGACGTCATGGCGGCGGCGGAGGCCTGGCTGCCGACCGCCGAGCCGCTGGTGGAGGCGCTGGCCGCGTCGGACCGCGCCCTGGTCGTCTCGCGCGGTTACAACCTGCCGACGGCCCTGGAGGTGGCGCTCAAGCTCAAGGAGACCAGCCGCATCTTCGCCGACGGCTACTCGTCCGCCGACCTGCTCCACGGCCCGGTCGCCCTGGCCGGACCGGCCGTCCCGATGGTGGTCTTCCGGCCGGACGGCTCGATGGGCCGGGCTCTCGACGAGACCGTCGAGCGCGCGATGGCCGCCGGCGCCCGACCCTGGCTCATCGGAGGGGCGGAACTGGCGGGCGGGGGCGAGCGCCGGCCGCGCGCCCTGTCCCTGCCGGGGGACCTGCCGGAGGTCCTGACGCCGCTGGCCTACGTGCTGCCCGGCCAGCTCCTCGCGGAGACGGTCGCCCGCCGGCGGGGAATGGACCCGGACGCGCCGATCGGCCTGACGAAGGTGACCAGGACGGTCTGATCGCGCGACGATCGCGGGCCCACCGCCACCCCGGGCAGATCACCCCGGCGGCAGTCGCGCCGGCACGACGGGGCGGCGCGAGCGGGGTCATGGGCCCGCGGCCGGGCTCACGGCGCGGCCGGGCCGAGCCGCGTGGGGCCCAGCCGCGGCCGGGCCACTGGCGCAACCGGGGTATCGTGTCGCCCATGCCCGATCCGCGCGAGGTCGTCCAGGTCGGCGGCCGCGAGGTGACGATCACCAACCCGGACAAGGTCTTTTTCCCGGGCCCCGGCTACGTCAAGCGCGACCTGGTCGCCTACTACCTGGCCGTGGCGGACGGGGCGCTGCGGGGCGTGGCGGGCCGACCGATGGCCCTCAAGCGCTTCGTGGAGGGGGCGGCCGGGCCGTTCTTCTTCCAGAAGCGCGCGCCCGCCTCGCGGCCGCCCTGGCTCCAAACCGTCCAGCTCGCCTTCCCGTCCGGTCGGACGGCCGACGAGGTGGTGGTCGAGGACGCGGCCGGCCTGGCCTGGGTGGCCAACCTGGGCTGCATCGACCTGAACCCGCACCCCGTCCGGGCCGACGACGTCGACCACCCGGACGAGCTGCGGATCGACCTCGATCCCGTGCCGGGCGTGCCCTGGTCGCAGATCCGCGAGGTCGCCCTGGTCTGCCGCTCGGTCCTGGCCGACCACGGCCTGGTGGGCTGGCCCAAGACCTCCGGCTCGCGCGGGATCCACGTCAACGTGCGGATCGAGCGGCGCTGGACGTTCGACGAGGTCCGCCGGGCCGCCCTGGCCCTGGCTCGCGAGGTCGAGCAGCGCGCCCCGGCGCTGGCGACCTCGAAGTGGTGGAAGGAAGAGCGCCACGGCGTCTTCCTCGACTACAACCAGAACGCCAAGGACCGGACGGTCGCCTCCGCCTACTCGGTCCGCCCCACGGCCGACGCTCGGGTCTCCACCCCGCTCCACTGGGACGAGGTCCCGGACGTGGAGGCGGAGGGGTTCACCCTGGCGACGGTGCCGGAGCGCTTCCGCCGCATCGGCGATCCCGGGGCGGGGATCGACGATGCCGTCGGCTCGCTCGAGTCGCTCCTGGAGCTCTCCCGCCGCCATGAGCGCGAGGGGCGCGGCGACGCCCCCTGGCCGCCGCACTATGCCAAGGGGGTCGACGAGCCGCCGCGTGTCGCACCGTCGCGGGCGCGGAGGGCGCCGGTCGAAGCGACCGGGGACGCCGGCGGTCGCCGGCGGTCGATCCACCCCCTGGTCGAGATCGGCCGGGCCGCCGAGAAGGGCGACGCCATGGCCGGCCTTGTGCGCTGGAAGGCGCGCCACCCGGCGGCCGCTCGTCACCTCGAGCCGGCCGACGTCCTGGTCGACGCGATGCGCGGGCGCTTCACGACCTGGACGCGGATCCGCGTCAACCTGCGCCACGTGCCACCGGCGGACCGTCCCGGCCAGGAGGCCCTCGACCCCGACTACGACCCGTGGGCCGGCTACGAGTGGCCCGATCGCTCCGGCCAGCGCGAGCGGGCACCGCGCAGGCGGTCGACAACCTCGCCCGACTGATCGCACGGCCGGGTCACGCAGTTCCATCTTCCGATCGGCACCGGCAATCGGCACCGGGTCCTTGCGCCGCATAGGAGTATGCGTATACTACTACGTGTACTGCCAAATCTGCAGCCGCGGGGGTTACGATGCCAACGTGCCGAACAAGACCATCTACGTCTCCGATCAGGACCTCCCCCTCTACGGACGGGCGCAGGAGCTCGCCGGCGGCAACCTCTCGGCCGCGATCGCGAGCGCCCTTCGCCGGTACGTCGACGTCGAGGAGGGTCGCCGCGAGGGTTTCGACGAGATCGTCGTCCGCGTCGGTCCTGGCACCGGTCGCAAGGTGCGCTTCAGTGGCGTGTTGCTCGGCGAGTGGCTCAACACCTCGTCCAGCCGGGTCGAGGCCTTCCGCGTCTATCGCAGCCGGACGGGCAAGTTCGTCCTCCACGTCGAGCGGTCGCCCGAATGGACCGCGGTCGACGCCGAGGGCAAGCCGGCAGGCTGGCGCGGCTACCTGGGCCTCGGCAACGTCAGCTATGGCAGCACCCCGCGTGAGTCGACCCTCGAGGTCTTCGAATCCCTCGAGGCCCTTCGCGACCGGATCCCGGCCCAGCTCTACGACATGGTCGCCGGTTCGGCGCAGCAGCCAGCCGTCGAGGACCTCGACATCTGACGGGCCGTGGCGCCCGGTGACCATCCGGGACGTAGCGCCATGATCGGCTCGAACCGGCCCGCGATCTCGGTCCGCGGCCTCCGCAAGTCGTTCGGCCCGCTGGTGGTGCTCGACGGCATCGATCTCGACGTCGCCGAGGGAACGGTCTTCGCGCTGCTCGGTCCGAACGGTGCCGGCAAGACGACGACCGTCCAGGTCCTGTCCACCCTCCTGTCAGCGGATGCCGGCCAGATCCGCGTCGGCGGGCGCGACGTCGCCCGGGAGGCCGATGCCGTGCGGCACGCGATCGGCGTGACCGGCCAGTTCTCGGCCGTCGACGGCCTGCTGACGGGGATGGAGAACCTTCGCCTCATGGCCGACCTCTGGCACCTCGGGCGGGCCGACGGCCGACGGCGGATCGATCAGCTCCTCGAGCGCTTCGACCTCGTCGACGCCGCAAAGAAGCCCGTGTCCACCTACTCGGGAGGGATGCGCCGCCGGTTGGACCTGGCGATGACCCTCGTGGGCGAGCCACGGATCATCTTCCTCGACGAGCCGACGGCCGGCCTCGATCCCCGAAGCCGCCGGGTGATGTGGCAGCTGATCCGCGACCTCGTCGCCCGCGGCGTCACGATCTTCCTCACGACCCAGTACCTCGAAGAGGCGGACGAGCTCGCCCGCCGGATCGCCGTCCTCGACCACGGCCGGATCGTCGCCGAGGGCACACCGGAGGAGCTCAAGCGGCTCGTCCCGGGCGGTCATATCCGACTCGAGTTCGGCGACCACGACACGCTCGACCGCGCCGACCGGACGCTGCCCGGCTCGGTGCGCGATGACGAGACGCTCAGCCTCCAGGTCCCGAGCGACGGAGGCGTTCGCGCGTTGCGCTCCCTCCTCGCCGACCTGGACCGGGCATCGATCGATGTCCACGGCCTGTCCGTCCGGACGCCGGACCTCGACGACGTCTTCCTCTCCCTGACCGGGAGCCACGACACCGACAAGGCGGTCCCACGATGACGCGTTCCCACGTTCTGGGCGACTCGGCGACGATGCTCCGGCGCAGCCTCCTCCACATGCGGCGCTACCCGTCGCTGACGCTCTTCGTCGCGGGGATCCCGATCGTCGTCCTCCTCCTCTTCGTCTACGTCTTCGGGGGCACGCTCGGCGCCGGCCTGGGCGAGGTCGCCGGCGGCCGGGCCGAGTACCTCTCCTACGTGGTGCCCGGCATCCTGCTCGTGACCGTCGCCGGCGCGGCTCAGGGAACGGCGATCACCGTTGCGATGGACATGACCGAGGGGATCATCGCCCGCTTCCGCACGATGGCGATCTCCCGGGCCGCGGTCCTCACGGGGCACGTGATCGGCGCGGTCATCCAGACGATGCTCGCCGTCGTCGTCGTATCCATTGTTGCGCTGGCGATCGGCTTCCGGCCGACAACGAGTCCGGTCGCCTGGCTCGCTGCGTTCGCCCTGCTCGGTCTGACTGCCGTCGCGCTCAGCTGCCTGTCCGTCGCGCTCGGGATGATGACGAAGAGCGTCGAGACGGCGAGCAATCTGCCGATGCCGCTCATGCTCCTGCCGTTCCTGGGTAGCGGCTTCGTGCCGACTCGCACGATGCCGGACGCCCTTCGCCTGTTTGCGAACAACCAGCCGTTCACGCCGATCATCGAGACCCTGCGCGGCCTCCTCGACGGCTCGCCGATCGCCGGGAGCGGCGTGCTGGCCATTGCCTGGTGCCTCGGGATCTCGCTCGTCGGCTTCCTGCTCGCGCTCCGGCTGTACGAGCGGCTTCCGGAGCGCTGACGCGGGGGCCATCGACGGCGAGGAGGCCCCCGTAGCCCGAGCCATCGCCGGCCACGTCGGGCTGGACTTCGCCTCCGTCGACGTGGTGTTCGGGCCACCGACCAGCCTCCGTCAGGGGACGATCCGGTCGGTCAGCGGGCGCCGAGGATGTCCGCGAGCTCGAAGGGGGCGGTCTCCTCCAGCTGGTCGTAGCGGCAGGCCGCGGGCTGCTTGTCGGGCCGCCAGCGCAGGAACGTCGTGGCATGGCGGAACCGGTCGCCCTGCAGATGGTCGTAGCCGACCTCGCAGACCCGCTCGGGCCGCAGCGGCTCCCACGACAGGTCGCGACCGCGATTCCAGCGTGAGGTCGCGCCGGGCAGACGCTGGCCCCGGGCGGCCGCCTCGGCTTCCCACTCCTTCCAGGCGGCCCACGGATGGCCGGCCAGGCCGTCCTCGCGGAGGGGCTCCAGCTCGCTCACGAGCTCGCGCCGGCGAGCCATGGTGAACGAGGCGGTGATACCGACGTGGTGGAGGACGCCGGCCTCGTCGAAGAGGCCCAGGAGAAGCGAGCCGACCAGCTCGCCGGGCCCGTCCTTGTGCCAGCGGAAACCGGCCACGACGCAGTCGGCGGTCCGCTGGTGCTTCACCTTCGTCATCGCCCGTCGACCGGGCTGGTAGGGGTCGGCCAGCCGCTTGGCGATCACGCCGTCCAGGCCGGCGCCTTCGAAGCGGGCGAACCATTCCCGGGCGAGGGCCGGGTCCCGGGTGGCGGGCGTCAGGTGGACCGGCGGCCGGGCGTCCGCCAGGGCGGCTTCCAGGCGGAGGCGGCGCTCCCCCTGCGGAACGGCGCGGAGGTCCTCGTCGCCGAGCGCCAGGAGGTCCCACGCGACGTACGAGGCGGGCGATTCGCGGGCGAGCAGGGCGGCCCGCGAGGCGGCAGGGTGGATCCGCAGGAGGAGCGCCTCGAAGTCGAGGCCGTGCGCCCCGGCGATCACGACCTCCCCGTCCAGAACGCAGCGCTCGGGCAGGCTCTCGCGGAGCGCGGGCGGCAGCTCCGGGAAGTAGCGATCGAGCGGCTTGAGGTCGCGACTCTGGATGTAGGTCTCGTCACCGTCGCGGAAGACGAGGGCGCGGAAGCCGTCCCACTTGGGCTCGTAGAGCCAGCCATCGCCGGCGGGGATCGCGTCCGCCGGTTTCGCGAGCATCGGCTCGATCGGCGGCAGGACGGGCAGGCGCATGGCCGGCAGTCTACCGCCGGGGCCCGGAGCTGACGATCGGAGTTCGCGAGGGCGCCGACGCCGGCGCGATCGCCGACGATGGGGCCCGTCCGCGGGGCTCGTGCGAGGGCCGCGCCGGCGTCATCCCGATCGACAGGCGGCAGATGGACTCGTCGAGGGGCCGGCGACGTTGCCGGGCGCCTCAGACGCCCAGGATCCGGCGGGCCTCCTCGTACTCCTCGCGGCTGATCTCACCGCGCGCGAACCGCTCCTGCAGGATCTGGAGCGGTTCCGGCCGCCGACCCGGCGGCTGGTAGCGATCGCCGTACGACCCGCGGAAGAAGACATAGCGAACGACGAGGGCGATCAGCAGCGCGACCAGCACGATCCAGCCGACACTGAGCAGCAGCCACAGGATCGAGATCCCGAAGACGCCGCCACTCCAGTCCCCACCGAACATCATCGCCTGGCCTCCCTCCCCCGCACGAACGAGGCGGCGGGTCGGGGGCCCGGCTCTCGAGCCGGACCATTCGCCACTTCGAGATCCCGCCGGCTCACCGGCCGCATCGGATGCACGGCTCGCAGCCTACCGCACGGCGGCCAGTCCGGCCTTTCCGACGGTGCGGTTCGCCCCTCCGGACGCCTCGACGTTGCCCGGCCCGCCGTGGTGCGGCCGTTCCCGAGCCGGCTCGAGCGTCAATCACCGGCCGGATGGCAGCGTGAGTGAGCGCCTGGGCCGGAAGGCCTAGTGAGCGATGACGACCGTGGCACCGCTGTGGGTCGCCACGTGCTCGGAGACGCTCCCCTGGAGAACCCGCTCGACGGTCCCAAGACCTCGCGAACCGAGGACGATCGTGTCGAAGCCTCCCTCGTCGGCGATGCGTTCGATCGTCTTGGCCGGGTCGCCGACCGGCTCGATCAGCTCCGGCTCGATCCCGCGCTCGAGCAGGATCTTCTTCGCCTCCAGCAGCTGGCTGGCGTGAATCGACGAGTCGTCCCAGGGATCCATCGGCGCCCTTCCCGCCCGGGCCGGGACCACGCTGACCACGCTGACCATCGCGCCCAGCGCCCCGGCCAGCTCCGCCGCGGTCTCCAGGGCGCGACGGGACGGCTCGCCGCCGTCGTACGCCACGAGGATCTTGTTCATGACTCGACTCCTCATCGGCAGACCGGAGCGACGCTCCGCCGCCGCAGGCTGAGTCTCGTCGGCCGACCCGGTCGGCGCAGCGGCCCTTCGTCCCGACGCCGCAATGCCGAACGTCCCGTTCCCGGAGTCGGTCCCGCGGCGGCCGCACCCCGGCTCCGAGACGGGCCGCGTTCGACCGAAGGGGTCCCGCACCCTGTGGGCCGGATGGCACGCGGCCCGGAGCCGTCGGACTCTACGGCGCCCGCGGCGGCCCATGGCTTGATAGCAGCGGCGAGCGGCGTCCGGCCGCACCGGTGGCTCTGCCCTCCGTGGGCCCGCCGGCTCGTCGCCGCCGGCCGCACCGAGGAGCCAGGTGGACAGGATGCAACGCGCTGAGACCAGGCCCGGCGACCGCCACTTCGACGTCGAGGGGATCGCCCGGGTCGAGGGCGAGGGGACGCTCAGGCTCAGGATCGGCGACGGCGAGGTCCGCGAGGCCCGCCTCTCGATCTTCGAGGCGCCACGCTACTTCGAGCAGCTTGTCGTGGGCCGGTCCCCGGACGAAGTGCTCGACATCGTCACACGCATCTGCGGGATCTGCCCGGTCGCCTACCAGTTCGGGGTCGCTCATGCCTTCGAGGATCTCTTCGGAGTGGCGATCGACCCGTCGGTCCGCGCTTTGCGCCGCCTCCTCTATGCCGGCGAGTGGATCGAGAGCCACGCCCTCCACGTCTACATGCTCCACGCCCCGGACTTCCTGGGCTACGAGAGCGCCATCGGGATGGCCCGCGACCACCGCGAGCTGGTCGAGCAGGGCCTGGCCCTCAAGAAGACCGGCAACCGGATCATGCAGGTCCTGGGCGGCCGGCCGATCCACCCGGTGAGTGTCCGCGTCGGCGGCTTCTCGAAGGCGCCCCGGCGAGCCGACCTGGAGCCGCTCCGCGGGCCGCTCGAGGAGGCGGTCCGGCAGTCCGTGGCCACCCTCGAGCTGGTCGCCTCGCTGGACGCCCCGACCTTCGAGCGGGAGCCGCTCTACGTCTCGCTCAGGCATCCCACCGAATACCCGATGTCCGAGGGGCGACTCGTCTCGTCCGACGGGATGGAGGTCCCGATCCAGAACTGGCGGGACCTCTTCGCCGAGGAGCACCACGAGGGCTCGAACGCGCTCCATGCGCGCACCCGCGACGGCCGGGTCTACCAGCTCGGGCCGGCCGCCCGGGTCACCCTCTGCGCCGACCAGCTCCATCCGCTCGCGAAGGAGGCGCTCGCGTCGTCAGGCCTCGCCGAGGCGATCGCCCGCAACCCCTACTGGAGCATCGCGGCCCGGGCCGTGGAACTGATCCACGCTTCGGCGGAGGCGCTCCAGATCGTCGAGGACTACCGTGAGCCCGCCGTGGCCTGCACTCCGTGGACGCCTCGGGCGGGCGTGGCGGCCTGGGGGACGGAGGCGCCGCGGGGCCTCTGCTGGCACCGCTACGAGGTGGACGAGCGGGGCTTCGTGACCGCCGCCCAGATCGTGCCGCCGACGAGCCAGAACCAGGGCGCCATCGAGCGCGACCTGGCCGCGTTCGCCCCGTCGGTGCTCGACCTGCCCCACGCCCAGGCCACCGTCCGCCTCGAGCAGCTGATCCGCTCGTACGATCCCTGCATCAGCTGCGCGACCCACTTCCTCGACCTGACCATCGAAGGCGACTGACCGGTCGCGAGGGACGGGATGGGCGACGCGGACGCAGCTGCGACCGGGCTCGTCCGCGTCCGCCTCTTCGTCTGCGGCGAGCGGCTGCGGGGCGACGACGCGGCAGCGCTTTTGGCCGCCGACCGGCTGCCACCGGACGTCCTCCGCCTGGCCGATGTCCGGCCGGTCGGCCTCCTCGACGTCGACGCGCTGACCGCGCTGCCGGAGGGCCTGGCGATCGTCGTCGCCGATGCGGCGCTCGGCCCGCCGGCGGGCCACATCGTGATCCGGGCGCTGGCCGATGTCGCGCGCGGCGGGGTCTCGCCGCGCTCATCCCATGCGCTTCCGGTCGGCCAGGCCCTGGCGCTCGCGGCGGAGCTGCGCGGCGGCCTCCCGCCGGGAAGCTTCGTCGGCATCGGCGGCGGGCAGTTCGAGCTCGGCGCGCCGCTCTCCCCGCCGGTCGCGGCGGCGCTCGATGCCTTCGCCGGCGCCATCGCCGAGGAGGTCCGCCGGCTGGCCGCGGCGACCGGGTAGCGGCTGGGGGGCGGGCAGGGCGGCTCTACGCGGGCCGCCGGCCGGGCAGCCGCGCCAGGCGCGCTCGCAGGCCGTGCCGACGCGGCCCCGCGACCGCCAGGGCCACGGCCCACAGCGCGATCGCGCCGAGGATGAGGCCGAGGACGGGAAGGTAGGTCCCGAGGCGGTCCACGCTGAGGGCGCCCGCCTGGACCGCGACGATCCCGCCGAGCGGGTAGGCCACCGCCAGTACCCCGAAGATCGCCCCGAAGCTGTGCCCGCCGAAGACGTCGCTGAAGGCAGCCGAGCGGACGGCGATCGTCGCCCCGATCCCGAAGCCGTGGACGACGATCCCACCGAGGGCGAGCCACGGCGTGGTGCCGCCGGCCAGGAACGCCGCGCTGGCGCCCAGCGCCATCAGGAGCGCGACGCCGAGGCCGACGAAACGGCGGCCGAACCGGTCGGAGAGCGCGCCGCCCGTGACCTGGCCGACGACGTAGGCGAGCGACTCCAGGCCCAACCCCGTGGCGGCAATCCCCTCCGGGATGCCCCGGCCGGTGGCGTTCGGCAGGAACGTCTGGAAGAGACCCTCGTCCACAGTGCCGATGGCCAGGGCCCCGGTGAAGAGGATCCAGAACCGCCGCGTCCGCAGGGTCCGGCGGAGGCCGGCCGCGCGCGGCTGGCTGCCGGGCGGCAGGGGCTCCCAGGCGGCTGCCACCGCCCCCGGCGCGGATGTCTCGTGCAGCGCCTCGTGTGCCTCGCGCGCGTCGTGCAACGTCTCGGGCAGCTCCCTGTGCGCCGCGTGTGGCGCCTCCGCGGCCGGCTGACGGGAGGCCCGCTCACGGGCCGGCACGAGGATCGCCGGGCCACTCGTCATCAGCCAGACGAACGGCAGGCCCAGCAGGGACAGCCCGGCGAAGCCGGCGGTGACCGATCGCCATCCGGCCGCGGCCATGAGCTGGGTGACGATCGGCAAGGCGACGGCCACGCCGATCCCCGGTCCCGCGTAGGCCAGGCCGAGAGCGAGGCCGGCCACGCCCGCGTAGCGCCGGGCGATCGCGGTCGTCGTTCCCACGAACACCAGCTCGAGGCCGACTGCCAGCAGGAGCCCGTAGCCGATGACGAGCGTGCTGACGTCCGGGGCCACGCTGACCACGACCCACCCGCCGGCCAGCAGGAGCAGTCCCGCCGTCAGCAGCTGCCGGTCAAAGAAGATGTCGTAGGCCCGCCCGAGGAGAGGGCTCGACAGGCCCGAGACGAGCAGGAAGACCGTCCAGGGCAGCACCGCCAGCGTCCGGTTCACCCCGAAGTCGGCCGCCAAGGCGACCGAGATCGGCGGGAAGCAGTAGAGCCCGCCGTAGGCGATGGCGCCCACGGCGAACGCGCCGAGGACGGGGAGGGAGCGCTCGAGACGGGCCCGGGCGGGAACGGCTGGCGGCACCCCGCCATCGTAGGGGCGGGACGTGGCGCCATGCCACGCCTACCGCGGGGCCGGCTTCCGGGACGGCCTCACCGACGAGCGGCAGGCGGCCTTCCGGGACGCCTTCCACCGCCGGCTGCAGGGCCTCCCCGCGGCGGCCTTCGGCTTCCGCCGGCCCGTGGTGGCGGCGCTGGCCGAGCGGCCGCAGGCCACCCGGTCCCGAGTGACTCCGTCGCCCCGGCAGGGCCGGCCGCGGACCGGCCGGCCCGGGAGCGGCTAGTCGCCCGCCGGAGCCTCTGCCGCGGATCCGGCCGTGGCCTCGGCCGCTTCGGCGGTCGACGGGACCTCGGCCACCTCCGCGACCGGCGGCAGCTCCTCCAGCCGAGGCGGAAGCACCTTGGCCAGGATCTCGTCGGGATCGGTCAGCAGCGTGACGCCGGAAGGGATCGGCAGATCGCGGACGTGGAGGACGGCCTCGAAGTCGACCAGGGGCTCGACCGAGATCTCGATCGCCTGGACGAGGTGGTCCGGGAGGGCGCGAACCTTGACGGTGTCGACGATGTGGAGCAGAGTCCCGCCCTTCCGCTCCGCCGCCTCCGACTGGCCGACCAGGTGGACCGGGACGTCCACTGTCAGCTCCTCCGTCATGCGCACCAGGAAGAGATCGGCGTGGATGGCCTGCCGCGTCACCTTGTGGTACTGAACACCGTGGATGAGCGCCTTGCGCGCCCGGTGGCCGTCGATGCTCAGGTCGATCAGGGCTGTCGAGCCGACGTGCCTGCGCAGCTGGTCGAAGGCGTGGGCGTCCAGCGTGACGCTGACCGACTCCGTGCCGTGGCCGAAGACGACGGCGGGCAGCAGGCCCTCGCGGCGGAGGCGCGCGACCGCCTTGCCGGTGATGTCGCGGTGGGTGGCCGCGAGCGTGGGATGGACGGGCGTCGTCACGGCGAAGGAACCTCGTATCGATCGTGGGCCGGCCCGTCGGCCGGCTCGGGGCGCGACGGGCAGGGCCGGCGGTCCTGGGCGCCCCGGGGCGAGAGAGAAGGGTACCACGCCGGCGTGACCCGGCGGCCGGTTGAGCAGGCAGGAGGTGGCGGTCCGCCCACGAGCGCGGCCGATCAGGAGGAGCGGCGGTGTAGCATTCGGCCGCATGGCCGCCACCATCCTGATCGTCGAGGACGAATACGCCGTCGCGCGGGGGATCCAGTACGCGCTCCAGCAGGAGGGCTACCAGGTAGCCGTCGCCCGCTCGGGCGAGGAGGGGCTCGAGTTCGCCACCAACCAGGCCCCCGACCTGATCGTCCTGGACCTCCGTCTGCCGAACATGGACGGCTTCGAGGTCCTCCGCCGCCTGCGCGCCGCGGGCTCGAAGGCACCGGTCCTGGTCCTGACCGCCCGGGACGACGAGGTGGACAAGGTCATCGGCCTCGAGCTCGGCGCGGACGACTACGTCACCAAGCCCTTCGGCCTGCGCGAGCTGATGAGCCGGATCAAGGCTCTCCTCCGTCGCGCCTACGGCGACCTGGCCGACGCGGTGGGCGGGCGGGTCATCCGGCACCGCGACCTGCTGATCGACCTCGAGCGGCGGCGCGTCCAGCGCGGCCAGCGCCGGATCAGCCTTACCGCCACGGAGTTCGAGATCCTGCGCCACCTGGCCAGCCGGCCCGGCCGCGTCTTCTCGCGCCGCGAGCTCCTGGAGCTGATCCGCGACTACGAGGCGCTGGACCAGGATGAGAAGACGATCAACGTCCACGTCAGCCATCTGCGCGAAAAGATCGAGGACGATCCGTCCTCGCCGATCTTCGTCCTGACCGTGCGGGGAGCCGGCTACGCCTTCGCCGAGCGCTGAGCCGAGCGCCCAGCCGGGCGCCGCGCCCTCGCCGCCCCCGGTTCGTCGGCGAGTGCGGCCACGTTTGCCCAGGACGCTCCAGGGCCGGCTGGTCCTGGCCCTGATCAGCGTCGTGGCCCTGACGCTCGCGCTCGTGGCCGTCATCGTCTTCAACCGCCTCGACGAGTACTTCCTGCGCCAGGAACAGACCAACCTGGACCTCCGGTCGACCGCCGTGGCCAACGTCGTGATCAACTTCGCCAGCCAGGTGGCCGATGAGGGGCTGGTCGTATCGCCCGACGGCAAGCTCAACCCGTCCGTCCAGGCGGCCCTGACGCGGAGCACCGTGCTCTCCGGACTGGCGAACCAGGTGGCCCAGGCCAACGTCTCGATCGTCTTCGGCACCTACTCCCACGGTGCGAGCCAGGACGTCTTCGTGCCGGGCTCCGCGTCGGCCTTCACCGCCGATCTGACTGCGCCGCCGGGGCGCAACCAGGCGCGGGATACCTTCTCCGCCCGCCACTTCTACGAGGTCGGCCCCACGAGCCTCTTCCCGTGGGCCATCCAGGTCACCCTCTCCGACCCCTACACGATGCGAGCCAACACCCTGGCGACGGTGGCGGGGCTCCTGGTCCTGGCGGGGCTCGTCGCTCTCCTCGTCGCGATCGGTGTCGGGTCGCTGCTGGCGCGTCGCTTCACGGCGCCGTTGCGCCGCCTCACGGACGCGTCGCGCAGCCTGGCCGAAGGGGACCTGAGCCGCCGCGTCCCGGAGCGCTTCGCCCTCTCGGGCCCCCTGGAGACGGCGGAGCTGTCGCGCCAGTTCAACGCCATGGCCGACCGCGTGCAGGAGACGATGGAGATCATCCGTCGCGACCGCGACCGGAGCCGCGATTTCCTGGCCGACGTCTCGCACGAGCTGCGGACCCCACTGGCCGCCCTGCGCACCTTCAACGAGCTGCTCCAGGAAGGCGCTGCGGACGACCCGGACGCGCGGGCCGAGTTCCTCGAGTCGAGCCGCCAGCAGATCGAGCGGCTGGACTGGCTGGCCCACAACCTGCTGGAGCTGTCCAAGCTCGATTCGGGCCTCCTCCAGCTCGATCTCCGGCCGGAGGACCTGCGAGCGACGGTCGCGTCGGCCGTGGAGCAGGCCGAGCTGACCGCCCACAAGCGCGGCATCCGGCTCGTCCTGCGGCTGCCGCCCACGCCGCTTCGCCTCCGCCACGACCCACCCCGGATCGGCCAGGTGCTGGGCAACCTGCTGGGCAACGCCCTGAAGTTCACGCCGCGCAACGGCTCGGTCACGGTCGAGCTGGGAGCGACGCCCGACGGGGCGAGGATCCTGGTCGCCGACTCCGGGATCGGCATCGACGCCGCCGAGCTGCCGCACGTCTTCGAGCGTTTCTACCGCGGGTCTCTGGCCAGCGAGGCGCGCGGCAGCGGGAGCGGCCTCGGCCTGGCGATCGCCCGCTCGATCGTCGAGATGCACGGCGGGCGGATCAGCGTCGAGAGCCGGCTCGGCCACGGCTCCACGTTCACGGTCCGGCTGCCGAGGGACCCGCGGCGGGAGTCCATCACCACCGCCGGGCCGGATGCCGACGCTGCGGCCCGGTCCGCTCCGGCAGGAGCCGCGGCGGCAGGAGCCGCGGCGGCAGGAGCCGCGGCGGCAGGGGCCACGGCGGCAGGAGCCGCGGCGGCAGGGCCCACGGCGGCAGGAGCCGCCACGACAGAGGTGCGGGCGCCGGCCACCGAAGCGAGCCGAGCCCCCGCGGAGACGCCGGGGCCCGGCGGCCGGCAGGCGGCCCCGCCGGAGGAGACGCCGTCCACCGAAGGAGGCGACACCGCGCCCGCCCCACCGGCCGAGGCCCGCCGCTGAGGCGCGAACGGGGCCGATCTCCGGGAAGATCGCGGATTCTTCACCGTCCCGCGACGCGCGGCGCAATCATCGTGCGCCACAGTGTGGCGAGACCGTCGCCGGATCGGCTCCGTCGTCATGTACGGAGGGGTCCGGAACGACGCGCTCGGCCCGTCCAGGGGCCCGTCCGACGGCGGTCCTCCAGCACTCCAGAGCAACAGCCATCCGGGCAGGGCCCGGACGACCAGGAAGAGCGATGAACGACCCCACGCCAGGATTCACCCCGGAGCCGCCCGCTCCGCCGGAGACGACCTCCGATGCGTCGTCGGAGGCCACCCAGAGCTACGCCCCCGTGCCCGAGACGCCGCCGACCTGGCAGCGTGCGTCCTGGGAGCCGGCGCAGACGACGCCCGAGGCGTGGTTCGAGCCGGCGCCGGCCCTCCCCGTGCAGCCGGTCGGCCGGCGAACGTCGCGAACGGGCGGCGTCTTCGGCGTCGTGATCGCCGTCTCCCTCATCTCCGCCGTCATCGCCTCCGGCGGCACGTACCTGGCTCTCCGGGCCTCGGGGACCCTCTCCCAGCCGACGGCCGGCGCAAGCCAGCCGACGGCATCGAGCCAGGCCACGAGCACGGGCACCAGCCAGCCGGTGACGGTGGACGAGTCGTCGGCCATCATCACGGCGGCCCAGAAGGTCAGCCCGGCGGTCGTGACCATCAATTCCACCACCGCCGCCAGCCAGACCAACCCCTTCCAGGCGCCGGGCCAGAACCAGGGTGGTGTCGGCTCCGGGATCATCTTCGACTCTCGGGGCTGGATCCTGACCAACCGCCACGTCGTGGCCGGCGCCACCTCGCTGACGGTCAAGCTCAAGGACGGCCGCTCGTTCAGCGGCCGCATCTACGGCATCGACACGCTGACGGACCTGGCCATCGTCAAGGTCGACGCGACGGGCCTGCCGACCGCGCCGATCGGCGACTCCGGGAACATCCAGGTCGGCCAGCTGGCGATCGCCATCGGCAGCCCCCTCGGCAACTACACGAACACGGTGACGAGCGGCATCATCTCCGCCCTGGGCCGCACGATCACGGTCACCGACGAGCAGACGGGCCAGCCGACCGACCTGCACGGCCTCATCCAGACCGACGCGGCCATCAACCCCGGCAACAGCGGCGGCCCGCTCCTCAACGCGGCGGCCCAGGTGGTCGGCGTCAACACGGCCATCGCCTCCAGCGCCGAGGGGATCGGCTTCGCCATCCCGATCGACATCGCCCGCCCGATCATGCAACAGGCATTGGCCGGCGAGCCCCTGGCGCGGCCGTGGGTCGGCATCCGCTACGTTCAGATCGACCTCCAGGTGAAGCAGCAGTACAACCTGCCGCTGGACCAGGGAGCCTACGTCACGAGCGGTGACGGCAGCCCGGCGGTGGTGGCGGGCAGCCCGGCCGACAAGGCAGGCATCAAGCAGGGCGACATCATCACCTCCCTTGAAGGGATCACGCTGGACAACCTGCACCCGCTCGAGGACGTCCTCACCCAGTTCGCGCCCGGCAAGACGGTGACCATCGAGGTCTACCGCGGCGGCAAGACCATCGCCCTGCAGCTGGTGCTGGGCACGCGTCCCGCGAACCTCTGACCCTCGCCCGTCCCCTCCGGCCAACGCGCGCGGCCCGAACGACCGGGCCGCGCGCCCGTCTTTCCGGGGGACCCGGGCGGCCGCGCCGCCGGCGCCGGCTCCGAAGTGGTCAGGAACGGCGCTCCGCTCCGCGGCGCCGCCAGATCTCGACGCCGGCGTAGGCCAGGCGGCCCCGCAGCGGCACCTGCGGCTTGCGGACGCGGACGCCCACCTCCGTCACCGGGAAGGCGGCCAGGATCTCGTGGGCGATCGCCTCCGCCAGCGCCTCGATCAGCCGGAAGCGCGTCGACTCCACGATGGAGCGGCAGATCTCGAAGACCTGCGCGTAGTCCACCGTGCGGGCCAGGTCGTCGTCCACGCCGGCCGGTTGGAGGTTGAGCAGCAGCTCGACGTCCACCTCGAACGGCTGCGGCTCGACCTGCTCGCGCTCGCCGACGCCGTGGCGACCCTGGAAGACCATCGCCTGGAGCAGGATCCGATCGCTCAGCGGAGACCTCCTTCGCCGCGCACCACGGCGTCGCTCATGCGGGCGACGCGCACGTTGGCGCGCACGTCGTGGACGCGGACGATGTCGACGCCGGCGGCGACGGCCAGGGCGGTCGTGGCCAGGGTCGCCTCGAGGCGCTCTTCCGGGGGCAGGTCCAGGACCTTGCCCAGGGTCGACTTGCGCGAAGTGCCGAGCAGGACCGGCCGGCCCAGCAGGCGCAGGGCATCGAGCCCGCGCAGCAGAGCCAGGTTGTGGGCGGGCGCCTTGCCGAAGCCGAAGCCAGGGTCGACGACCAGGTTCTCCCAGGCGACGCCGGCCGCCATCGCCCGTTCGAGCGCCCGCTGCAGGTCGGCCAGGACCTCGGCCAGCAGGTTGCTGTAGCGGGCCTCCGCGCGGTTGTGCATGACGATGAGCGGCACGCCCCGCTCCCCGGCGAAGCGGGCCAGGGTGTCGTCGGCGGCGACGCCCCAGATGTCGTTGACCAGGTTCGCGCCGGCGTCGAGGGCGGCCGCGGCGACCGACGGCTTGGTGGTGTCGATGCTGAGCGGCACGTCCGGCAGGGCGGCCCGCAGGGCGGCGATGACGGGCACCACCCGCCGGGCCTCCTCTGTGGCGTCCACCTCGGCGTGGCCGGGCCGGCTCGACTCACCGCCGACGTCGAGCAGGTCGGCGCCCTCGGCGACCATCCGGCGGGCGCGGGACAGGGCGGCCGCCACGATCGGCCGGTCGGCCGCGGAGGCGCGATGCTCCGGGGCGCGGTCCTCCGGGGCGCGGTCCTCCGGGGCGCCGGACGCCAGCAGCCCGTCGCCGGAGAACGAATCCGGCGTGACGTTGAGGATGCCCATCACGAAGGTCCGTGTCCCCCAGGCGAAGCGTCGCGGGCCGATCGTCGTCGGGGCGGGCGCTCCGGGCAGGCCGGAGCCCGCGCCCTCGGCCGGGGCGTAGGAGGGCGTGGCCGCTCCCCCGCCGCGCTCCGGGGCCGCCGGCACGATCCCTCGCGCGCGCGGCAGCTGCCGCTCGCCACTCATGGCCGGCCGGCCCGCGCGCCCGGCGAGGCGACGGCCGCCTCCGGCGCCGGATCCTGCAGGCCGGGATCGTCCACCAGGCGGGCCCGGACCGCCCCCACCAGGTAGAGCGAGCCGGCCACGACCAGCGGGCCGCCCGCGGTCGCGG
>JAJYJO010000040.1 GCA_021789435.1 Chloroflexota bacterium | reverse complement strand
CCTCCGAAGGAGTTGCGGCCGAAGGAGCCGCCGGGGAACGCGCCGCGGCTGTCAGGTTGGACGCCACCGCCGCTCTCCGGCCGGCGGCCAGCGCGGCGCGGAAGGTCTGCGGGGCGAAGCGCGGCACCCGTCGCCGGCGGTCGACACCGGCCGTCAGCCGGGCGAGGTCGCCCAGGATCGGCAGGCCGAGGGCGGCGTTGGCCAGCTCCGGCGCGCCGGCGGCGAGGTGGGCCCAGGCGTGGATGAGGCCCATCGTGTAGGCGCTGCGCGGTCGCAGCCGGCCGGCATGGAAGTGGCTCATGAACTCGGCCTTGTAGGTCGCCACGTCCACCCCGACCGGGCAGTCACCCCGGCAGCCCTTGCAGGCCAGGCACAGGTCGAGCGCCTCCTTCACCTCCCGGCTGCGCCAGCCGGCGGTCACCAGCTCGCCGCGCAGCATCTCGTAGAGCAGGTGGGCCCGGCCGCGCGTCGAGTGGCGTTCCTCGCGCGTCGCCTGGTAGCTCGGGCACATCAGCCCGCCCGACTCCCGCCGGCAGGCGCCGACGCCGACGCAGCGGATCGTCGCCGCGGACAGGCTGCCGCCGTCGTCCGGGAAACGGAACTGCGTGCGCGGGTCCCGGGGCCGGCCGCGGGAGCCGGCGAGGCGGAGGTCGGCGTCGAGCGGGTTCGGGCGGACGACCTTGCCCGGGTTCATCCGCCCCGCCGGATCCCAGGCCCGCTTGAACGCCTCGAAGCCGGCCACCAGGCTCTCGCCGTACATCCGCGGCAGCAGCTCCGCCCGCGCCTGGCCGTCGCCGTGCTCGCCGGAGAGCGAGCCGCCGAACCCGACGACCAGGTCGGCGGCCTCACCCATGAAGCCGCGGAACGCGGCGATCCCCGACGGCGAACCGAAGTCGAAGTCGGCGCGCAGGTGGACGCAGCCCTCGCCGAAGTGGCCGTAGACGGCGTGGCGATAGCCGTGGCCGTCCAGCAGGCTGGTCAATCGCCGGAGGTAGTCGCCCAGGCGGTCCGGCGGGACGGCCGAGTCCTCCCAGCCCGGCCAGCGGGCCGGGAGGCCGGCGGGCTGGGCCGTGGCGCCGAGGGCCGCCTCGCGCAGCCGCCAGGCCCTGGCCTGGTCCGCGGGTGCGGTGAGGAGGGTGCTCGAGCCCCACGCCGCCTCGCGTCGGAGGCGCTCCTCGGCGGCCCGGGCGAGCCCCGCGGCGGCCGCCTCGTCGTCCGCTCCGTACTCCGCCAGGAGCCAGCCGTCGCCCTCCGGGAAGAGGCCCAGGCCCTCGGCATAGGCCCGGTTCGAGCGCATCGCCTCGAACATCCGGCCACCGACCCCCTCGAGGCCGATGGGGTCGGTGGCGAGGACGGCCGGGACTGCGTCGGCGGCCGCGAAGAGGTCGGGGTAGCCGAGGAGCAGGAGCGAGCGATGGCCGGGGCTCGGCACCAGGCGGACGGTCGCCTCGAGGATGGTGGCGCACGTTCCCTCGGTCCCGACGAGCGCGGCGGCGACGTCGAACCCCTGCTCGGGCAGGAGCCGGTCCAGGCCGTAGCCGGAGACCCGGCGCGGGATGCGCGGGAAGCGGGCCCGGACCTCGTCGCCCAGCCGGTCGCGGAGACCGCGCAGGTCGCCATAGAGCTGGCCCCGCCGGCCGCCGGCCGCGATGACGCGCTCGAGCTCGGCCTCCTCTGTTCGGCCCACCCGGAGGCGGAGGCCGTCGTAGGTCAGGACGTCAAGCGAGACGACGTTGTCGGCCGTTCGACCGGCCGTCAGGGAGTGCGCCCCGCAGGAGTCGTTGCCGAGCATGCCCCCGAGGGTGCAGCGGTCGTGCGTGGCCGGGTCCGGCCCGAAGGTCAGGCCGTGCCGGCGGGCGTCGGCCCGCAGGTCGTCGAGGACGACGCCCGGCTCCACCCGGGCGGTCCGCGCGGCCGGATCCAGCGAGAGGATCCGGCGCAGGTGACGGGAGCAGTCGAGGATCACCGCCACGTTGCACGCCTGGCCCGCCAGGCTCGTTCCCGCGCCCCGCGGCGTGATCGGCGCGCCGTGCTCGGCGCAGACCGAGACGGTGGCCTCCAGGTCCTCCGCGTCGTGCGGGCGCACGACGCCGATCGGGATCTGCCGGTAGTTCGAGGCGTCGGTGGTGTAGAGGGCACGCTCGCCGACGTCGAAGCGGACCTCGCCGCGGACTCGGCGACGGAGGTCGGCCGCCAGCGCGTCGCGGGCCGCGGTCAGGCGGCGGGGCGGGCCTGCCTGGGCGTGGGCCGTCTCCATCCGGGGACAGGGTACCGGCTGGCCGGAAGGGCCGCCGGGACTACCGCCCCCCGGCCCGCAGGATCGGTCCGGCCGTGCAACCACCGCGCCGTCGGCCGCGCGCAGCGGTCCGGCTGCGCAACGCGGTCCAGCCGGGCGCGGAGCGTCTCCGGCCGTGTGCTACGCTACGCCCCTCGCGGCGAGGACCGAGAGGAGTAGCGTCCGGCACCGGCCGGCCAGAGAGCGCGGGTCAGCGGCTGGAAGCCCGTGCGAGCCGGGAGGGCGCGAAGGTCGCTCGCGAGCCGCGACGGCCGGCGTCCGATAGCGCGCCCGAGAGGGCACCCACGGTGACGCGGGCGCCGAACCAGCAGGTGGTACCACGACCCCGTTCGTCCGCTGGACGAGCGGGGCGTCCTGTTTTCCGGGAGCGAGCGATGACCAGGCAGGCAGAGCGAAGGGACGAAGCGGCCGGGCTGGCCCGCGCCTACCACCCGGGCGAGGTCGAGGGCCGGATCTACCAGCGCTGGCTCGAGGCCGATGCCTTCGCTCCCGACGGGTCCGGCTCGACCGCCGACGACGCCCGGCCGCCCTTCGTGGTCATCCAGCCGCCGCCCAACGTCACCGGCTCGCTCCACCTGGGCCACGCCCAGCGCTCGGCTGTCGAGGACCTAATGGTCCGCCACGCTCGCATGCAGGGCCGTCCGAGCCTCTTCCTGCCGGGGCTCGACCACGCCTCCATCGCCGCCCAGTACGTCCTGGACCGCATCCTGGCGCAGGAGGGCGAGACCCGCCAGACGCTCGGCCGGGAGCGCTACCTGGAGCGGATGTGGCGCTTCGTCACCGAGACCCGCGAGGTGATGCTCACCCAGCAGCGCCGCGTGGGCGCCTCGCTCGACTGGGGCCGGCTCCGCTTCACGATGGACGAGATCTCCGCCCGGGCCGTCCGCGAGGCATTCAGCCGCCTGTACCGCGAGGGGCTGGCCTACCGGGCCGAGGCCCTGGTCAACTGGTGCCCCGGCTGCCGGACCAGCCTGTCCGACCTGGAGGTCGTCCCGACGCCGGAGAACGGCACGCTCTGGACGCTCCGCTACCACTTCCTGGGCGATGACGGCCGGCCCCGGCCCGATGACTGGGTCTCCGTCGCCACGACGCGGCCCGAGACGATCCTTGGAGACACGGCCGTGGCCGTCCACCCCGACGACCCGCGCTACCACGCCGCCGTCGGCCGGCGCGTCCTGATCCCCTTCGTGGAGCGGCCGGTCCCGGTCATCGCGGACCCGGTCGTCGACCCGGCCTACGGCACCGGGGCGGTCAAGATCACGCCCGCCCACGACCACGACGACTACGCGACGGGCCGGCGCCACGGGCTGGCCATGATCACCGTTTTGGACGACGAGGGCCGAGTCAACGCCGGCGGCGGCCCGTTCGCCGGCCTCGACCGCTACGCCGCCCGCCACGAGATCCTGGCCCGCCTGGACGCGCAGGGCGACCTGGAGGGGGCGGCGCCGCACGACATGGTCATCGGCCGCTGCCAGCGCTCGAACGACGTCGTGGAGCCCCGCCTCAAGACCCAGTGGTTCTTGCGCACGAAACCGCTGGCCGAGGAAGCTCTGGCGGCGACCCGCGCTGGCCGGACCCGGATCCTGCCCGCGCGCTTCGAGAAGGTCTGGGAGCACTGGCTGACCGAGATCCGCGACTGGAACGTCTCGCGCCAGCTCTGGTGGGGCCACCGCATCCCGGCCTGGTACTGCCCGGACGGCCATGCGACCGTGACGGCCGACCCGGCCGGCCCCTCCGCCTGCGAGGCCTGCGGCCGGCCGGCGACCGAGCTCGAGCAGGACCCCGACATCTTCGACACCTGGTTCAGCTCGGGCCTCTGGCCCTTCTCGACGCTCGGCTGGCCGGAGCAGACGCCCGACCTGGCGCGCTTCTACCCCGGCTCGGTCATGGAGACGGCCTACGACATCATCTTCTTCTGGGTCGCCCGGATGATGATGCTGGGCATCCACCTGATGGGCGACGTGCCCTTCCGGACCGTCTACCTCTCCGGGCTGGTCCGCGACCCGTACGGCCAGAAGATGTCCAAGACGAAGGGCAACGTCGTCGATCCGCTGGGGGCGATCGACGAGATGGGGGCGGATGCGCTGCGCTTCGCCCTGATCAACGGCACGGCCCCCGGCAACGACCTCCGGCTCGGCCGCGAGAAGCTGGAGAACGCCCGCAACTTCGCCAACAAGCTGTGGAACGCGGCCCGCTTCGTGCTCGGCGCCCGACCGGCCTCGGTGGACGGCGACGCCGCGCTCGTCGCGCCGGACGTCGATCGCCTCGCGCCGGCCGATCGCTGGACCCGCTCGCGGGCCGCCGCCGCCGTGGAGGCGGTCGACGCGGCCATGGCCGAGTTCGCCTTCGGCGAGGCCTGCCGGATCCTGTACGACGCGGTCTGGTCGGAGTACTGCGACTGGGGCCTGGAGTTCGCCAAGGTCCGCCTTGCCGATGGGGCGGCGGACGAGGCGGACCGGGCGGCCACCTGGTGGAACCTGGTCGATGTCCTGGACACCTACCTGCGGCTCCTGCACCCGGTGATGCCCTTCGTCACGGAGGCCATCTGGGAGCGCCTGCCGCGCCGTCCGTCCGACCCGCCGCTGCTGATCCAGGCGCGCTGGCCGGCCGCCGGCGGCCGGCACGCCGCGGCGGAGGCGGAGGTGGGGGCCCTGATCGAGCTGGTGCGGGGGATCCGCAACGCCCGGGCCGAGGCGAAGGTCGATCCTGCCACCTGGCTCCCGACCGAGGTCTACGTGCCGGACCGTTTCGGGCCGGCCTTCGACGGGCTGCGCCCGGCTCTGGGTCGACTGGCCCGCGCCCGGCCGCTGGAGCGGCTGGCCGCCCCCGGGGCGGCGCGGGGCGGCGCCGGGGACGCCGCCCTGGCGGTGCTGGCCGGCGAGCTGGAGGCGGAGATCCGCCACGGAGGCCGGGACCCGGCCGCCCTGGCCGCGGAGCGGGCCCGCCTGGAACGGGATCTCGCCGACGCGGAGCGCCTGCTGGCGGCCGCGCGGGAACGGCTGGCCAACCCGGCCTTCGCGGCCAAGGCGCCGCCGCCGGTGGTCGCCGCGGCCCGGGCTCGCGAGGCCGAGCTGGCGGATCAGGTGGCGCGCCTCGCAGGACGGCTGGGGCGCTGAACGCGCGCTGCTACCATTAGGCGGTCACCCGTCAGAAGAGGTCCTCGTGCCGCTCGAATTCCTCAAGCGCCGGACCCGCCCCGAGGCGGTCCCGCCGCCCGTGGCGTCCGCTCCGCTGCCGGAGGAGGTTTCCGCCCAGGAGTACCAGCTCCGGCTCTACTACCAGGGCAAGACCAGCGAGGGCGTGCGGATCCAGGCCGGTCCCCAGGCCCTCAACGAACTGCCGTCGATGCTCGTCGGGCTGGCCCGCAGCGAGATCGAGGTGGTGGAGCCGCTGCCGATCGAGTTCAGCGAGGCGACGCCGGTCATCTCACGGCCCTCCGAGGCGATGCAGTGGCTCAATGCGCACCACGTCCACAGCCCGATCACCCGCCACGCACTCGTCGTGCTCGAATCGATCGACGCCGTCGACCTGGCCTTCGACACCTTCGTCTGCGCCCTCCTCGACGGGGAGACGGACACGTCGGGCTACCCGGAGTACAACGCGATCGTCGGTGGTGTGGCCTCGCACTGGGATGAGGCGACCGGCGACATGATCGTGCGGGCCGTCGTCGGCTGGGGCGGCAAGGGCGTCCGCGGCGACACGGACCGGGCGGCGGCGCGCCTGCTGGCCGGCCTCTTCACGAACATCCTGGCCAACCAGCATTCGCTCGGCGTGGCCCGGGTGGAACGACCCGTCCCGGCGGCCGGCAGGGGCGGGCTGGTCTGCGCCCACTGCGGGTTCGCGTCGGCCCACGAGCGGGCATTCTACTGTCCCAAGTGCGGCATGCGCCTCCTGCGAGGCTGAGTCGCTCGATCGGAGTACCCCGTGCCCACCTACGAATACGTCTGCACCGCGTGCGGCCATCCGGTGGAGGTGATCCACGGCCTCCATGGGCACGGCCCGACGGTCTGTGCCGAGTGCGGCGGGACGATGCGGAAGGCCTTCGCGCCGCCGCACGTCGTGTTCAAGGGGACGGGCTGGGCCCGCAAGGACCGATCCTCGTCGTCCAGCCAGCCGAGGAAGACGCAGAGCCACGGCACGGCGGAGGGCGGGTCGTCCGCCTCGTCCGACACGAGCCAGGGCGACTCCACCGGCACCACGGAGTAGCCGGTGCCGCGGCCGCCGTCCGACTGGATCAGCCTCGACGAGGCGGCGAGCCTGCTGGCCGCGGCCAACGTCCGCTTCGCCCCGGGAACGATCGGCCGGTGGGCGCGGGCCGGTCGCCTGCAGACGATCAAGCTCGGCAACCGCCGCTTCGTCCGGCGCTCCCAGGTCCGCGGCCTCCTGCGACCCGGCCGCCACGTCGACGGGGCAGACCTCCAGCCCGGGCTCTTCGAAGAGCTCGGGCGCTAGCCTCCAGCCGCCACCGGCCCCGCAGTGCGTCGTCCGCGCCTCCGGCCCCGGATCCTGGAACGCCGGACCGAGCGGGTGGCGACCCGCCTCGTCGACAGGCCCGCGGTCACGCGGGTCCGGGGAGCCCTCGCCGCCTACTGGGAAGCGGGCGGGGCGCTCCTCGCCGAGGGCCTGGCCTACGCCGCCCTCTTCGCCCTCCTGCCGGCCTTCCTCCTGCTGGCGGGCGTGACCGGCCTGGTGCTCCAGGATCCGGCCCGCCGCGCGGCGGCCGTCGGCGGCCTCGCCGGCCTGATCCCGCCCCTCAGGACCCTCATCTCCGAGGCCCTCGATGCCGTCAGCGGCGGCGCCTTTTCGTTCTCGGTCGTCGGCCTGTTGGGTCTCACCTGGGGGGCCAGCCGCTTCTACGCCGCGCTCGACGACGCCTTCTCGCTGGTCTTCGTCGGCGAGCGCCGCCGCGGGCTGGTGGCCCGGACCCTGCTCGGGGTGGCGACCGTCGTCCTCCTCGTCGTCGCGTTCGTCGGAGCGGTCGCCCTTGGGTCCGTGGCCTCGTTCCTGGAGGGCGCCCTGGCGTTCGGGGGTCTCGGACCGCTGGCTTCCGCCGGCCGCCTCCTCTCGCCGGTCGCCGCCGCGCTCGTGGCCGCGGGCGCCGTCACCCTGGCCTACCGCGTCCTGCCGACCCGGCGGCTTCCCTGGCGCATCATCGCCCCGGTCGGGCTGGCGGTGGGCGTCGCGCTGGCCGTCTTCACCGGCCTCTTCACGCTGCTGGCGCCCCGCCTGATCGGCTCGGCCTCCGTCTACGGGACGTTCGTGGCCGTCTTCGCGGCCCTGGTCTGGCTGTCGCTGAGCTTCCAGGCGCTCCTGGTTGGGGCCGCCTGGCTGGCGACCGGCGAGGAACGCGGGCGGCCGGCTCGATGAGCGAGGACGCGCGGCGGCGAATCAGGGCCGGCCGACGCCCCCAGGCGGGAGCGAGGTGCCGTTGAGAGCGGGAGGTGCGCCGTGCAGTTCGCCCTGATGGTGGAGGGCCAGGAGGGGATCACCTACCGGCGGATGCTGGAGCTCGCCCGGGCCGCCGAGGCGGCCGGCTTCGATGCCTTCGTCCGTTCGGACCACTGGCTCTCGCTCGAAGGCGCCTGGGACCGGCCGGCGACCGACGCCTGGACGACGCTGGCGGGCCTGGCCCGCGAGACCGGCCGGATCCGTCTCGGAACGCTGGTTTCGCCGATCACCTTCCGGCTGCCGGTAGCCATCGCCAAGATCGTCGCGACGGTGGACGAGATGAGCGACGGCCGCGTCGAGCTGGGCCTCGGCGCCGGCTGGTACGACCCGGAGCACGAGCGGCTGGGCATCCCGTACCCGGCGCGCGCCGAGCGCTTCGCCCGGCTCGAGGAGCAGCTCCAGATCATCCGTGGGCTGTGGACCAGGCCGGAGCTCACCTTCGAGGGCCGTTTCTACCGGCTGCGGCAGGCGGTCTGCGAGCCCAGGCCGCTCCAGCGCCCCCACCCCCCGATCGTCGTCGGCGGCTACGGCAGGGCCGGCATCGTCTGCCTGGCGGCCACCTACGCCTACGAGCTGAACCTGGACACGCCGACGCCCGACGCCTGCCAGCGGGTCTTCGGCGCGCTCGACGAAGCCTGCCGGGCGGCCGGCCGCGACCCGGAGGAGCTGCGGCGCTCGGCGATGCTGCTCTGGACGCCCGAGCTTGCGGGGGCGGCTCCGGCTGCCCAGCGGGAGCACCTGGCGCGGTACGCGGCGGCGGGCGTCCAGCGGATCGTCCTGAACGTGGATCCGGAGCGGACCGGGGCGGGAGCCGTGGAGCGCCTCGGATCCGAGGTGGTGGCCCCGCTCCGCTAGCCGGCGCCTTCCGCGCCGCGGTCGGCCAGGTCGCGGACCAGCCGGTCCCGCGTCTCCTCCACGTGCTCGCGGACGGCCGACTCGGCCAGGGCGGGATCACCCGTCCGGAGGGCGGCGAGCAGGCGTCGGTGATCGTCGGCCACGTCCACGCCGGCCCGGTAGAGGCTCTCCTGGTCCGAGCGGAGGAGGGTCCGCAGCTCGGCCTCGTAGCGGACGAAGACGCTCAGCAGGCGGGAGCTGCCGCTGGCCCGGCAGAGCGCCTCGTGGAAGGCGAAGTCGGCGGCGCCGACCACGGCCGCGTCGCCCGATCGGCCGGCGGCGGCCAAACGGTCGAGCGCCTCCTCAAGCGGCCGCAGGAGCTCGGGCCGGTCGGCCTCGATGACCAGGCGGGCGGCCCTGGTCTCCAGCCCGGCCCGCAGGTCGAGCAGGTCGCGGACGTCGTCCGCGCCGAGCGCCACGACGTAGGTCCCGCGGCGGGGCACGTCCCGCAGCAGGCCCTCCTCGACCAGCCGGCGGAACGCGTCGCGGATGGTCCCGCGGCTGACGGCGAGCTGGTCGGCGACCTGGGCCTCCACGAGGCGCTGGCCGCCCTGCAGCTCTCCGGAGTCGATCAGGGCTCGGATCGCCTCGGCGGCCTGGTCGGCCAGGCCCCGCGGGCTGAGCGGTCGCAGCCGGCGGACGGGCGGCGCAAGATCTGCCGGCCCGCGTTCTCGCACCCTCAGCCCACCCTTCCCGAGCCCCGGCGTCCGCAGGGCCGGGGTGCTGGAATCCCCTCGACCCTCCGGGGAGGCGGGGTCAACTGGCTTGTCGATGGTCGACAGTTTACGATGGCAGGCAACGAGCGTCGGAGGCGAAGCCATGAGTGTTGACGTCGAGCGCGGCCGGATGACCAGCGCCGAGATCGTGCGCCAGAACCGCGAGCACACCTTCTTCTCCTGGTCGGTCCAGGGCGCCATCGATCCCATTGCGATCGACCATGCCGAGGGGGTCTGGCTCTTCACGCCGGAAGGCCGGCGGATCCTGGACTTCAACAGCCAGCTGATGTCGGTCAATATCGGCCACGGCGATCGGCGAGTGATCGACGCGATCACCGAGCAGGCCACGAAGCTGCAGTTCGTCCAGCCGGCCTTCGCGACCGAGGTCCGGGGCCGCCTGGGGGCGAAGCTCGCGGAGATCATGCCGGGCGACCTCGACAAGGTCTTCTTCACGCTCGGCGGGGCCGAGGCGGTCGAGAATGCCCTCAAGCTGGCCCGCCACTACACCGGCCGTTACAAGGTCCTGGCCCGCTACCGGGCCTACCACGGGGCGACCATGGGGGCGATGACCCTGACCGGCGACCCGCGCCGCTGGGCGAACGAGCCGGGCCTGGTCGGCGTCGTCCGCTACCCGGACACCCACCGCTGGGGGGAGAAGGAGCCCCGCCCGGTCGAGGAGTCGCTGCAGGGCCTGGAGGACGTCATCCGCTACGAAGGCCCCCACACGATCGCCGCCATCTTCCTCGAGACGATCGTCGGCACCAACGGGATCCTGATCCCGCCCGACGGCTACCTCCAGGGCGTGCGCGAGATCTGCGACCGGTACGGCATCCTGATGGTCGCCGACGAGGTGATGGCCGGTTTCGGCCGGACCGGGAAGTGGTTCGCCGTCGAGAACTGGGGCGTGGTGCCCGACCTGATGACGATGGCCAAGGGCCTGACCTCGTCCTACCTGCCGCTGGGCGCGGTCGCCATGCGCCATCACATCGCCGAGAAGTTCGAGTCGATGATGTTCTACGGCGGCCTGACCTACAGCAGCCACCCGGTCAGCCTGGCCGCCTCGCTGGCCACCATCCGCGTCTACGAGGAGGACGGCCTCGTCGAGCGGGCGGCCCGCCTGGGGCCCGTGATGCGCCAGCACCACGAGCAGCTGGCGGCCCGCCACCCGAGCGTCGGGACGCACCGCAACATCGGGCTCTTCGGCATCCTGGACCTGGTCCGCCGCCACGAGCCCTACACGCCGCTGACCCCGTTCAACGGGACCAGCGACGAGATGAAGGCGGTCGGTCGCTTCCTCCGGGAGAACGGCCTCTACACGATGATCTCCAACAACTCGATCCACACCAACCCGCCGCTCTGCATCAGCGAGGCGGAGCTGGCGACGGGCTTCGAGATCATCGACCGGGCCCTCGAGATCGCCGACCGGGCGGTCGAGGGCTAGGCGGCCGACGTGCCCATCTTCTCGGCCAATCTCAGCCTCCTCTTCGGGGAGGTGCCGTTCCCGGAGCGCTTCTCCGCGGCGGCCGCCTGCGGCTTCCGCTCCGTCGAGTTCCTCTTCCCGTACGACTACCAGCCGGCCGAGATCGCCGGCCACCTGGCCGCCCACGACCTCGTCCTGGACCTGTTCAACCTGCCGGCCGGCGACTTCGCGGCGGGGGAGCGGGGGACGGCCGTCTTCCCGGCGCGCCGGACCGAGTTCCGGGCGGGCGTCCAGGAGGCCGTGCGCTACGCGGCGGTCCTCGGCACCCGCAAGCTCAACTGCCTGGTGGGCCTGCGAGACCCGGACGATGCGCCGGAGCGGCAATACGACTGCCTCGTGGAGAACCTGGCCTGGGCCGCCGCGCAGGTCGGGGCGGCCGGCCGGACGCTCCACGTCGAGCAGCTGAACCCGATCGAGACGCCGGGCTTCTTGCTCGACTCCCTGGCCGTCGCGGAGCGCCTGCTCGACGACGTCGCCTCGCCGCACCTGCGGCTCCAGTTCGACGTCTACCACGTCCAGCGGACGCAGGGAGACGTCGTCACGGCCCTCCGCCGCCTGGCCGGCCGGATCGGCCACGTCCAGATCGCGGACTCGCCCGAGCGCCACGAGCCGGGCACGGGCGAGTTGAACTTCGGCTTCATCCTCGGCGAGCTCGACCGGCTCGGCTACCGCGGCCGGGTCGGGCTGGAGTACCGACCGACGGGCCCAACCCCCGAGACACTGGACTGGGTGACCGCGCATGGCTGGCGGATCGATGTCTGAACCGGCTGCCCGGGCCCAGACCGTCGGCTTCATCGGGCTCGGCATCATGGGCCGGCCGATGGCCCACAACCTGCTGCGGGCCGGCCACCGGCTGGTGGTCCATTCGCGGAGCCGGCCGCCGGTCGACGAGCTGGTGGCCGCCGGCGCCCTGCGGGCGGCCTCGCCGGCGGAGGTTGCCGAGGCGGCGGCGACCGTCATCACGATGCTCCCCGACACGCCCGACCTGGAGAGCGTGGTCGAGGGACCGGATGGCCTCCTCGCCCACGTCCACGCCGGTGATCTCGTCGTCGACATGAGCACCGTGGATCCGCTGGCGACGCGCCGGATCGGCGCGGCCTTCGGCGAGCGCGGGGCCGGCTACGTCGACGGGCCGGTCTCGGGCGGCGAGAAGGGCGCCATCGAGGGCACCCTCTCCATCATGGCCGGCGGCAGCGAGGCCGACTTCGAGCGGGCGCGACCGCTCTTCGAGGTCCTTGGCGGCACGATCGTCCACGTCGGGCCGATCGGCGCCGGCCAGGTGACCAAGGCGGCCAACCAGCTCGTGGTGGGGGTCACGATCGAGGCCGTCGCGGAGGCGCTCGCGCTGGCAGCGGCAGCCGGCGTCGACGCGGTCAAGGTCCGCCAGGCGCTCCTCGGCGGGTTCGCCGCCAGCCGCGTCCTGGAGGTCCACGGCCAGCGGATGCTCGACGGCGCCTTCGCGCCCGGCTTCCGCGCCCGTCTCCATCTCAAGGACGCCCGGATCATCGAGCACACGGCGGCGGAGCTCGGCGTCCCCACGCCGGCCCTCGCGGTCGCTCTCGACGGGTTCCGGGCCTTGGCGGATTCGGGCCGCGGCGAGCTGGACCACTCGGCGCTCTACCTGCTCCGTTCCGTGGGCCGGCCCGCCGGCGAGGAGACCTGACGCGCCGTCGGTCGACGGTTGACAATCGGCCGAACCGGACCCAGCCTGCCGGCCACCCCCGGCGAGCCAACGCGCCCGCCGGAAGCGTCCTGACGCGAATTCCTGCGCCCGGGGCGGATGCCGGGCAGGGCGAGTCGGGACCGGCCTGTCAAGGATCGGAGGGCGCGATGACAGCCATCCGCGACGATCTCCTCGAGATCCCGATGTGGATCGACGGGTCGGCGGCGGCGGCCGAGGAAGGTGGGTGGATCGAGGTGGTCGACCCGGCGTCCGGCAGGCCGATCGCGCGCGTGCCCGACGGCAGCGAGCGCGACGTGGAGCGCGCCGTGGCCGCGGCGCGCCGCGCCTTCGCCGCCGGCTCCTGGTCGCGCGCCCTGCCGGGCGAGCGGGCGGCTGTCCTGCTGCGGATCGCGGACGCGCTCGAGGCGGACGTCGCCGAGTTCACCGACCTCGAGGTCCGCAACACCGGCAAGACCGTCCGGATGGCCCGCGACTTCGACATCGCCGGCAGCATCGACAACATCCGCTTCTTCGCCGGCGCGGCGCGCAGCCTGGAGGGCAAGGCGGCCGGGGAGTACATGCCCGGCATCACCAGCCTGCTGCGCCGCGAGCCGATCGGCGTGGTGGCGTCGGTGGCGCCCTGGAACTACCCGCTCCAGATGGCGGTCTGGAAGATCTTCCCGGCCATCGGGGCGGGCAACTCGGTCGTCCTCAAGCCGGCCTCGCTGACCCCTCTGACGGCGCTCCGCCTGGCGGAGCTGGCGAGCGAGGCAGGTCTGCCGGACGGCGTCCTCAACGTGGTTACCGGACGCGGCGAGCGGATCGGGCCGGCCCTCGTGTCGCACCGCGAGGTCGATATGGTCTCCCTCACCGGCGACACGGCGACCGGCGTGGAGATCATGCGCAACGCCGCGCCCGGGCTGAAGCGGCTCCATCTCGAGCTCGGCGGCAAGGCGCCCTTCGTCGTGTTCGAGGAGGCGGACCTCGAGGCGGCGGCCAACGGCGCGGTCGCCGCGGGCTTCATCAACGTTGGCCAGGACTGCACCGCTGCCACCCGGATCTACGTCCAGCGGCCGGCCTACGACCGCTTCCGCGGGCTGCTCCTGGAGCGGGTGGCGAGCGTCCGCCTCGGCGACCCGTTCGACGAGGCGACCGACCTGGGCCCGCTCATCAGCCTGCGCCAACGGGACCGGGTGGCGGGCTTCGTGGATCGCGCCCGGGCGGCCGGCGCGCGCGTGGCGATCGGCGGCGAGCGTCCCGCGGACTCCGCGCTCGCCCAGGGGGCCTACTACCGGCCGACGGTCATCGAGGGGGCCGCCCAGGACGCGGAGATCACCCAGTCGGAGGTCTTCGGCCCGGTCCTGGTGGTGCTGCCCTTCGAGACGGAGGAGGAGGCGGTCCGCGTCGGGAACGACGTCGACTACGGCCTGGCCGCCTCCGTCTGGACCCGCGACGTCCACCGCGCGCTCCGGCTCGCGCGCGACCTCCACTTCGGGACGGTCTGGGTCAACGAGCACATCCCGATCACGTCGGAGATGCCCCACGGCGGCTTCAAGCGCTCGGGGACCGGCAAGGACATGAGCCAGTACAGCCTGGACGAGTACACGATCGTCAAGCACGTGGCCATGGACCTGGCGGGCGAGCCGCGCAAGGCCTGGCACGAGATCGTCTGGCGCGGTGGCCGGTCGTCCGGCTAGGGCAGGTCGGGCGGTGACTGGGTCGCATCGGTCGCCAATGTGGCCCCTCCAGCAGCGTGGCCTTCACGCTGGCGCTGCTGGTTTCGTTCGCCGGCCTGGCCTCTCCGCTGGCGGTCGTCATCGCCGGGATCCTGATGCTGCTGTGCGCGCTGGGCTACTCGCGGCTCAACAACTGGCAGCCGCATGCCGGCGCCCCCTACCACTGGGTGGGGCGGGCGGTCTCGCCGACCCTCGGCTACGCCACCGGCATCCTGGCCATCCTGGCGGCGACGGTTGCCAACATCGGCAACATCACCCTGGCGGGGACCTACCTGCTTGGTGTCGTCAGCCCCGGCACCAGCTTCGGCAACCCGGTTGTGCTGCTCGTGTCGGCGATCATCATGGGCCTGGTGATCTACCTGGCGGTGCGCGGCATCCGGCCGTCCATCCGGGTCCAGACCGCGATCATCGTCTTCGAGTACACGGTCGTCATCCTGTTCGTCCTCCTCGCCCTCAAGCGGGAGGTGATCGACGCCGTGGCCGGCACGACCGCTCCCTCCCTGGCGGCCTTTGCACCGTCCAACTCGCCGACGGGTTGGACGGGGATCGCCAGCGCCGCGGTGATCTGCGGCTTCCTCTATGCCGGTTGGGAGGCACCCCTGACCCTCGGCGAGGAGTCGCAGAACGCCCACTTCAACCCGGGCCGGGCGGCGATCCTGGGCGTCGTCTTCCTGACGATCTGGTACTCCTTCCTGGTCATCGTCTTCCAGGGCTTGGCGTCCCAGAAGGAGATCGCCGCCCACGGCACCGACATCCTGGGCTACGCGGGCTCGCTCCTGCTGCCCGACCCCTGGGGTCGGCTGCTGGCGCTGGCGGTCCTCTCGGCCGTCTTCGCCACCACCCAGATGCAGCTGACCGAATCGAGCCGGGTCACCTTCGCCATGGCCCGTGAGCGGCTCCTGCCGGGGGGCTGTCGCGCCTCAATCAGACCTTCCGCACGCCCTGGGTCGCGGCCGTCTTCCTGGGCGTCATCCCGCCGATCGCCCTGATCCCGTACCTCTACGTCCAGTCGGCGACCACCGCCATCGGCTACGGGATCAGCGCGGACGGCCTGCTCTATTTGGCGATGTACGCCGTGATCGCGCTCAGCTGCGTCTGGTACTACCGGCGCCTGATCGGCAGGTCACCCCGGGAGCTCACCTTCAGCGGCATCCTGCCGCTCGTGGGCGGGATCCTGGTCCTGGCGCTCTTCCTCTACGGCCTGACGACTCAGACGCAGGAGGTCTCGCTGGTGGCCGGCCTGCTCGTCGTGCTCTGTCTGGTTGTGGGCGTCGTGGCCCGGGCCGTGCTCCGGATCGGCTACTTCACCGATGCGCGGGCCGTGCACGAGGTGTAAGCCCGCCGATCCAGTTGGCGAAAGAGGGCGACGGGGTCGCCCTCTTTCCGTTCTGCTTCAGTTCTGCCGGGAGCCGCAACGCCGGCAGAAACGGGCCCTGGCCGAGAGCGGCAGGCCGCAGCTGACGCACGCCTGCACGCTGCCGGCGCGGTCCAGGACGTCACGAGCCGAGGCCGCCCAGACGCGGGCAGCCGGGCCGGACGAGGTCGCTGCGGCAGCCGGGGCGGGAGGCCAGCTCGTCCCTCCGCTGGACGACGCCGGGGCCGGGGGCCACTGCGGCGCATCCGTCGGCCACGCCTGGGGCGCGGGCCGCGGGGGCGTCGCGGCTAGCGGCCAGGCGGCCGGCGCCGGCGGCATCGGCCAGGGCGCCTCGAGCGATGCGGGCGGCGCGGCGGGGGGCGGCTGCGTGCCACGGGTCGGCGTCGTCGGCACCGCGGCCGGGGCGACCGGCGCTTTCCCCTCGGCCGTCTCGACCGGCTGGGCGGCCGCGAGCTCGGCCGCCTCGGGGGCGGTGACGCGCCATCCATCCGGCAGGGCCGGCCGCGGTGTGGGCCGGGCTGCGACGGGCGGGGGGGCGGACGGTCCGACCGCCGGAGCGGGCGGGGCCGCTGCCTCGCCGCCGGGCCGGAAGCGGGCGAGCAGGTCGCGCGTCTGACGGGCCGCTGCCGCTGCCTGCTCTGCCCTTGGCGCCTCCGCGGGAGCCGGCTCGACGGGAGCCGGCTCGACGGGAGCGGCCTCGATCGTTCCGGTGGGCACCGCGGGCCAGATCTCTGGTGTGGGCGGCGGTTCGGCGATGGTCCCGGTGGGCCCTGCCTCGGCGGCCACGGGTTCGGCCGGCGCGAGCTCCGGCGCCACAGCGGCGGCCACGGGTTCCGACGCCGCGGGCTCCGCGACCGCCGGGGCAGCCTGGCTCGTCACGGCCGCGGCATCCGCTGCCGGAAGGGAAGGCTCGACCGGCGCGGGCCCTGCCTCCGCCGCTGCAGCCTCCGGCCCGGCGGGGACCGCGCCCAGGAGGAGCTCAAGGCGAGCCGCCAGGCTCGGCTCCGCGGGCCGCTCGCCGCCCGCGGCGGGCGCGGCCTCCGCCACTGGCTCCGGCGCCGCTGCGGCCAGATCCACCGTCGGCCAGGCCGAGGCCGTGATCAGGGGCGCCGCGTCCGGGCCGCCGCCGGCGGGCGAGGCCGCGGCCGTCGTCCCGGCGTCGGCCGGACCGAAGTCCGGGAATGGGGCGGCCAGGACGTCGCGGCCGAGATGCGGGGCGCAGGTCAGGCACTTCCCCTCGGGCTCGTTCCAGCAGTTGGCGCAGGTGTACTGGCGGCACGACATGCAGAAGTTGAAGGCCTGGTGGAAGGCGTCGAGCTGTTGCGTCGACAGCTCGCGGTCCTCCTCGCTCCTGGCGTCCGCGAACGCCTCGTCCAGTGTGGTCTCGTCGCTCAGGACGTAGTTGCGAAGGCCGCGGCCGATGACGCGCAGCCGGCCCAGCCGGCCCTTCGGTCGCGTGACCGGCTCGAACGTGTAGCGCGTGCCACAGCGTTCGCAGAAGGACTCGGTCAGGATCTCCGGCATCGTGCTCCAAGGACTGCGCGCCGACCACCCGGCGTTCGGGACCGTCGGGCGGAGCCGAGAGTATAGCGCAGGGTCCGGCGGCTCCCGGGCTCCGAGGTACGGACGCCGCCGCCCGATGGTCCTGCCCCGGAAGGCCCGTCCGCGGCGCCGTCCGGCGGGGCCCAGGGCGGCCCTCTGCTAGACTCGGCCTCCGAGCATGCGCCCATTCGCCGCCTTTGAGCGGATCTTCGAGCGGATCTTCGAGCGGCCTGCCGCGCGCCTCTTCCACCTGCCGCTGCAGCCCGTCCAGATCGAGCGGCGGATCGAGCGGGCGATGGAGAACGAGCGGCTCACCGGCTCCGAGCGGACCCTGGCCCCCAACCGCTACGCCGTCCATCTCCATCCGGCCGATCTGGCCGGGTTTGCCGACATCGCCGGCGGACTGGCCGCGGAGCTGGCCGATGCCGCGCTCACCTATGCCCGCGCCCACCGATACCAGCTCGTCGACCGGCCGCAGGTCGCCCTGGTGCCGGACGGCGGCGTGCCCCGCGGTGAGATCCGGGTCGCCGCGCGGTTCCTCGACGCCGGCCTGCCCGTCCTGGCCGCAGCGACGCCGGAGTCGGCCGCGGGAGAGTGGGGCGGGGAACAGTCGGCCGTCCCGCCGGCCGCCGGGGCCGTGGCATCCGCGACCGCCGGGAGCTGGCGCCAGGTGCCCGACACCGTGCCCGACACGCAGACGAGGGTCTTCGAGGTTCCCCAGGTGCGCGGGCCGCGCGCGCGACTCCGGCTGGTCCGCCCCGACGGCACCCATCGCGACGTCCGGGTGGATGGCTCCCTGCTCACCATCGGCCGGGCGCGGGACAACGACCTGGTGCTCCACGACGCCCGGGCATCGCGCTACCATGCCCGCCTCCAGGCCAGGGCCGGCTCGCTCGTCCTGACGGACCTGGGAAGCACCAACGGCACCCGGGTCAACGGCCAGCTCGTGGAGGCGGTCGCGCTCGGGCTGGGCGACCGGATCGAGCTGGGGGACAGCACGCTGATCGTGGAGTCCGGTCCCGAACCCTGGGCCGAGCCGGAGGCCGACGAGCCGGACGCCGCCGCGGATCGCCCGGGCTCGCCCGGGTGAGCGGCGCGGCAGGGGGACGGCGCGGGGCCAACCGGGACGCGGCGCGCTGATGGAAGCGTCGCTGCTCGCTCTCTGGCTGGTGCGGCTGGCCTTCCTGGGGCTCCTCTACCTGTTCCTGTTGGCCGTCGTCCGGGTCCTGCTCCGCGACCTCCGGAGCGCGGCTCGCGAGCCGGGCAGCGAGCTCGGGCGACTGGTGGTGGTCGCCTCGCCGGACGGCGAGCCGCCCTCCGGGTCGGTCATCCCGCTCGACGCCGTGACGACCATCGGTCGGGACGTCAACAACACGGTCGTGGTGGAGGATGCGTTCGCATCGTCCCAGCATGCCGTCCTGACGTTCCGCGGCCGCGCCTGGTACGTGGAGGACCGCGGCAGCACCAACGGCACCTACGTCAACGGCAGCCTGGTGGACGACGTCGAGCCCCTCGGCTTCGGCGACGAGATCCAGGTGGGGCGCGTCCGGCTCCGGCTGGAGCGGCCCCGCGCATGAGTCGGTTCCGATCTCCGGCCGACGCCCCGCTGCGGGTCGCACCGTGAGCGCGCTGGCCGGGACGCGGCCGGCGGCCCGACGGCCGGCGATCGGCCGCCTTCGCCCCCGGTTCCGCCGCCGCGAGCTCGGCCTCCTGGCGCTGGTGGCCCTCGCCCTTCTGGCCGGGTCGCTCTCGCTCGGCTGGGAGCGCGCCGGCCGCCCGGAGCTGGCGGGCGGCGGGCTCCTGGCGATCTACCTCGGCACACTCGCGCTGGTGCACCTCGGCCAGGTCCTCGCCGGACGGCGGACAGACCAGGTCCTGCTGCCGGTCGTGGGCCTGCTCGGCGGGATCGGCCTGCTGATGATGATCCGGCTGCCCCAGGACCTCGTCCAGCAGTCCTTCGGCGGCGCCAGCCTGGGCCTTGCCCAGGCCCAGCTCATCTGGCTGGTCCTGGCCCTCGTCGTGGCGGGGTCTCTCGCGATCGTCGTCCGCAACGACACCTGGCTCCGGCTCTACAAGTACACCTGGGCGGCTGCCGGCATCGCCCTGCTCCTGGCGACCTTCGTCCTGGGCCGCAACACGAACGGGGCGACCCTCGACATCCGCCTGGGCCCGGTCAGTGGCCAGCCTTCGGAGCTGCTCAAGGTGATTTTGGTGATCTTTCTCGCCGCCTACCTCTCGGAGAACCGGCCGCTGCTCGCCGAGCGTTCGTGGCTGGTCGGCCCCTTCCGCCTGCCACCGCTGCCCTACCTGATCCCGATGATCGCCATGTGGGCGATCGCGATCCTGATCGTCGTCGTCCAGCGCGACCTCGGAGCGGCGCTGCTCTTCTTCGCCGTCTTCCTGCTCCTTCTCTACGTGGCGACGGGCCGCGGGCTCTACGTGGTCCTGGGCCTGCTCGCGTTCGTTGCCGGCAGCTACGTCGCCTACCGGCTCTTCGGCGTGGTCCGCGAACGGTTCGACGTCTGGCTGGATCCGTGGGCGACCGCCCAGGGTTCCGGATACCAGGTCGTCCAGGCGCTCTACGCTTTCGGCCGAGGCGGCCTGCTCGGGACCGGCCTCGGGGCCGGCCTGCCCTCCGTGGGCGGCCAGATCCCGCTGCCGGAGGTCCACACGGACATGGTCTTCGCGGCCCTCGGCGAGGAACTCGGCCTGGTCGGGATCCTCGGCGTGCTCGGGCTCTACCTGGTGATCCTGGAGCGCGGCCTGCGGATCGCCGCCTCGGCGGCCGACGACTTTCGGGCCCTCCTGGCGACCGGCCTGACCCTGGTCGTGGCCGTCCAGGCCCTCGTGATCGCGGCCGGCAACCTCAAGCTGATCCCGCTGACCGGGATCACGCTGCCGTTCGTGAGCTACGGCGGCTCGTCGCTGCTGGCCAACGCGCTGGTCGTGGGCCTGCTGCTGGCGCTCTCGGATCGAGGCGTCGAGCCGCCCCCGCCACCGCGCGCGCCGGGTGGTCGGCTTGCCCGCCTGGCCGACCGGGGGGCGCGCTGATGACCATCGGCGGGTCGTCGGCCTCCCACCGCCCCGTGGGGCCGAATGTCGTGCGGGTCGCCCTGGCCTTGGTGGTCGCCTTCGCGGCCCTGGCGGCGGGGGCCGGCTACTGGCAGGTCTTCCAGGCCGCGCCGCTCTCCAGCGCCCCGGACAACCCCGCCGTCGTGGCCGCCGCCCGGAACGTGGTGCGCGGCCGGATCCTGGACCGCGGCGGGCGGGTGCTGGCCTCCAACGTCCCGGCGGCCGGGGGCGGAGCGTACCGGGCCTACGCCGACGCCTCGATCGCGCCGCTCATCGGCTACGCCTCCTCCCTCTACGGGACCGCGGGCCTGGAACGGGCCTACAACGCGCAGCTGACCGGCCTCCAGACCGGCGACCCGGTGGCCGATGCCCTGAGGAAGTTCCAGGCCACCCCCGACGATCCGGCGGATCTCACGCTGAGCCTGTCGCTGCCGCTCCAGCAGAAGGCGGTTGCCCTGCTCGGCGCGGATCGCGGCTCCGTGGTGATGCTCGATCCCTCGACGGGCGAGGTCCTGGCGATGGCCTCCACCCCCACCTACGACGCGTCCGCGATCGCCGACCCGGCCACCGCCCGGGCGGCCTGGGCGGCCGTCCAGGCCAACGCCGGTCACCCGCTCCTGGACCGGGCGATCCAGGGCCTCTACGTCCCGGGCTCCGTCTTCAAGATCGTCACCTCCCTGGCCGCGCTCGGCTCCGGCGCCATCACCCCTTCCACGACCTACCCACAGCAGCCCGGGGCGGAGAGGAGCGGCCTGGTCATCTCGGGCTACCGCGTCGTGGACGGCCACCATCTCTTCACCGGCAACACGGCCCTCGACTTCACCCAGGCGATCGAGGTCTCGTGCAACATCTACTTCGCCCTGACCGGCCTCGCCGTCGGCGGGGCCGGGCTGGCCGCGGAGGCGGGCCGGCTCGGCTTCGGGTCTCCGCTCCCGTTCGACCTGCCGACGGCCGCCAGCCAGGTGACCAGTGGCGGCGGCAACTTCGGCGGCGGCTTCAAGGACCCGGTCGAGCTCGCGAACGCGGCCTACGGCCAGGCGGAGGTGCTCGTGACGCCGCTCCAGATGGCCCTCGTGGCGGCGGCGGTGGCCAACGACGGGGTCGTCATGACGCCGCATCTCGTCACCTCGCTCACGACGCGGGCCGGCGTGCGGACGGTGAACCCCTCGCCCTGGCGGGACGTCGCGACCCCGGTCGTGGCGAACGAGGTCAAGACGGCGATGGAGCAGGCCGTCGAGAGCCAGTGGGGCCACTACTTCACCGCCGGGGCCGCGGTGCCCGGCATCCCGACCGCCGGCAAGACGGGGACCGCCCAGCTCGGCGGCTCGGGCGAGCCCAACTCGTGGTTCATCGGCTTCGCGCCGGTGGACCATCCGGCGGTGGCCATCGCGGTCGTCATCGAAGGTGGCGGCAGCGGCCTCCGGGCGGCCGCCCTGGCCGGCGAACTGATGACGTACGACCTCAAGGGCCTCGGCTCGTGACGCCGGCGGCCGGCCGGGGCGCGGGAGGAGGGGCGGCGTGATCCCGCCGCGCCGCTCCGATCCGGCCGCGGCCACGCCGGCGGAGGCAGGGCCGCCCGGTGCGGCGTCCTCGGAGACGGGGCCCCTCGAAGCGAGGCGGCCGAGACCGCTGCTCGAGCGGCTCGGGCTTGCCGCGATCGCCCTGGTCATGGGGAGTCTCTTCGCGGTCGTCGCGATCGCCGGCTGGAGCGGGGGCGAGCCGTTCCTGGCGGTCATGGGCGCCCTCGGTGCGCTCATGACGCTGTGGGCCGGGGGCCTGACCCTCTTCCGCCGGTGACGGGCGGGGCGGTCGGGCCGCCAGCCGACCCGGGCGACGGCGGCGGGCGCCGGCGCCTGCTGCTGGGGGTGGCGATCCTGGCCACGGCCGCCAACCTGCGCCCGGCCCTGGCCAGCGTGGGGCCCCTGCTCGGCGAGATCCGCAGCGACCTCGGCCTGGGCGGCGCGCAGGCGGCGATCCTGACGACGGCCCCGGTCCTCTGCTTCGCCCTGCTGGCGCCGTTCGCCCGGCCCATCGGTCGCCGGCTCGGCCCGGAGCGGACGATCGTGGGGGCGCTCGGCCTCCTGGCGGTGGGGCTGGCGCTGCGGCTCGCCCCGGCCAGCCCGGCCCTCTTCGCCGGGACCATCCTGGCGGGCGGCGCCATCGCCCTCGTCAACGTCTTGCTGCCGGCGGTCGTGAAGCTCGATTTTCCGACCCGGGCCGGCGTCGTGACGGGGCTCTACACGACCGTCATGAGCGGGGCCGCGGCGGTCGCGGCGGCGACCACGGTGCCCATCTCGACCGCCCTGGGGCTGGGCTGGCGGGGCGGCCTCGGCGTCTGGCTGATCCCGCTCGCGGTGGCACTGGCCGCCTGGCTGCCGCGCCTGCGCCGGCGGCGGCCGGGGCCGCCCGTCCGCGAGGCCCCGGGGCGCTTCCGCGACCTGGCGCGGATGCCGCTCGCCTGGCAGGTCGCGCTGCTCTTCGGGCTGCAATCGCTCGGCTACTACGCCGTCCTGGCCTGGCTGCCGACCATCTATGTCGGCCTGGGGTTCGACGCCGCCCAGGCCGGTGGGGAGCTCGGCCTGGCGATCCTCGTCGGGACGGCGGCCGCGTTCGTGGCGCCCAGCTTGGCGGCCCGGGCGCGCGACCAGCGGCCGCACCTGGCGGTGATGACGGCCGTGACCGCCGCCGGCTACCTCGGCCTGCTGCTGGCCCCGCGGGCGGCGCCCTCCGCCTGGGCGGCCCTGATCGGCCTGGGGCAGGGAGCCACCTTCCCGACGGTCCTGACCATCATCGTCCTCCGCACCCGCAACGCGGAGGAGACCACCGCCCTGTCGGCCTTCGCCCAGGGGATCGGCTACCTGGTGGCGGCCGCCGGCCCGCTCCTCCTGGGGCTGGTCCACGACGCCACCCGGTCATGGTCCCTGGCGCTCAGCCTGCTGGCCGTGCTGACCGTGCCCCAGCTGCTGGCCGGCCTGGGCGCCGGCCGGGCAATCCACCTCGGCGAGACGCGCCGGCCCCCGGGAGCCGACCTGCGCGCCCCCGCGGCGCCCGGCGGATGAACGGGATCGTTCCCCCGGCGGAGAGAGGACCGGACGCGAGGACCGCGAGAGAGGCGGTATCGCGGCCGGCCCCCGGACGCGCGCTGACGTTCGGCCTGGTCCTGACCGTCACGCTCGTCGCCTTCGAGGCGCTCTCCGTGGCGACCGTGATGCCGATGGTCGCCCGTGAGCTCGGAGACCTTGTCCTCTACGGCTGGGTCTTCAGCGGGTTCTTCCTGGGCAACCTGGTCGGGATCGTGGCCGCCGGGCGGATGGTGGATCGGGTCGGCCTGGTCCGGCCCTACGGCCTTGGACTGGCCCTCTTCGCGCTGGGCCTGGCCGTCGACGGGGCCGCTCCCACGATGTCCGTGCTGGTCGCCGGCCGTCTCGTCCAGGGCTTCGGGGCAGGGTTCGTGCCGATCGTGGTCTACGCCGCGATCGCCCACGGCATCGCCGACGCCGAGCGACCCGGCGTCTTCGCGCTGCTCTCCACCGCCTGGGTCGTGCCCGGCCTGCTCGGCCCGGCGGCGGCCGGACTCATCGCCGACCATGCTTCCTGGCGGCTGGTCTTCGCCGGCCTCCTGCCGCTGGTCGCGCTGGCGGCCCTGCTCACGATCCCGCTCCTCGGGCGCGTCGACCGGGCGGTGGCGGGCCGCACGGAGGGTCTGTCCGGGCCGGAGTCCGGGGCGCGCCGGGCCCTGCTGCCGGCGCTCGGCGTGGCCGGCGGGGCCGGCCTCCTGCTGGCCGGCCTCGATGCCACCGGCGGCCCCGGCGCCGTGGCGGTCCTTGTCGGGGCGTCGCTCGCCGTGGTCGCCGTCCGGCGCCTCGTCCCCCAGGGAACGCTCCTGGCGCGACCGGGACTGCCGGCGACGATCCTTCTGCGCGGCCTGATCACCTTCGGCTTCGCCGGCGCGGAGGCGTTCCTGCCCCTGATGCTGGTGACCGTCCGCGGCGAGAGCGCGACGGTGGCGGGGTTGGCGCTGACCGGCGCGACCGTCGCCTGGACCGCCGGCTCGTGGATCCAGTCGCGGCGCGTGGACCGCTGGGGGGCCGGGCGCCTGTTGCGGGCGGGCTTCGCCGTCGTCACGGTCGGGATCGCCTCGCTGGCGGCGGTCCTCTCGCCGGCCGTCCCGCTCTTCGTGGCGGTCGTCGCCTGGAGCGTGGCCGGGCTGGGCATGGGCCTGAGCTACCCGGTGATCTCGCTGACCGTGATCCGCCAGGCGCCGCCCGGCGGTGCCGGCGGAGCGACCGCGGCCATGCAGCTCTCCGACGTCCTGGGGACGGCGCTCGGGGCCGGGGTCGGGGGTGCGCTGGTCGCGGCCGCGGCGGCGGCCGGGGCCGACGCGCGGCTGGGCCTGCTGGCCACCTTCTGCCTGGCCGCCGCCGCGGTTGCGGGGGCGGTGGCCCT
>JAJYJO010000039.1 GCA_021789435.1 Chloroflexota bacterium | reverse complement strand
CTCGCCGCCGCCCGTCCCGGCCGGGGCGGCGACCTCCCCGCCCCGGCGCTCGCGGAGCAGCTCCAGCGCCGCCAGCCGGCCCGGAGCACCCATGATCCCGCCCCCCGGGTGGGCCGCCGAGCCGCACAGCCACAGCCCGCGGACCGGCGTCCGGAAGCGGGCCCAGCCGGGGACCGGCCGGTTGAAGAAGAGCTGCTCCAGGGAGAGCTCACCCTGGAAGATGTTGCCCTCGGAGAGGCCGATCGACCGCTCCATGTCGAGCGGGCTGAGGACCTGCCGGCCGACGATCAGCGAGCGGATGTTGGGCGCCCGCTCCTCGATCGTGTCGAGGACGGTCTCGCCGAAGGCCTCCCGCTGATCGTCCCAGGAGCCCTCGCCCTCTGCCAGGCGATACGGTGCGTACTGGACGAAGCAGCTCATCATGTGCTTGCCGGGCGGCGCCATCGAGGGATCGACCAGCGAGGGGATGACCGCGTCCACGTAGGGCCGCCGGCTGAAGCGGCCGTACTTCGCGTCGTCGTAGGCGCGCTCCATGTAGTCGACGCTGGGCGAGAAGCTGATCGCCCCCCGAAGGTGGTCGCCGGGCCCCGGTCGACAGGTGAAATCGGGCAGCCCGTCAAGGGCCAGGTTGACCTTGCCCGACGATCCGCGGTACTTGAAGGCGTCCACTTCGGCGGCGAAGCCGGGCTCGAGCGCGCCGGGCTCGAGCAGGCGGCGGAAGGTCTGGCGCGGGTCGAGGCTGGAGAGGATGGCGGAGGCCTCGATCTCCTCGCCCGATTCCAGGGCGACACCGGTCGCCCGACCCCCGCGGACCACGATCTGCCCGACGCGGGCCTCCGTCCGCACCTCCGCCCCGAAGGCCCGCGCGGCCGCGCCGATCGCCTCGGAGATGCCGCCCGTCCCGCCCCGCGGCAGGCCCCAGGCGCGGAAGGCACCGTCGATCTCGCCCATGTAGTGGTGCAGCAGGACGTAGGCCGTGCCCGGCGAGCGGACGCCCAGGAAGGTCCCGATGATTCCCGAGGCCGACATCGTCGCCTTGAGCGGCTCCGTCTCGAACCACTGCTCCAGGAAGTCGGCCGCGCTCATCGTCATCAGCCCGATGAAGGCCTGCTGGGCCCGGTCCGGCAGCGCGGCGAAGCGACGCGCCAGGGCCGCGACCGGCAGCCAGGGGAGCGGATCGAGCGAGCCCGGGTCGGGCGGGACCAGCGAGAGGACCGGCTTGACGAAGCGGGCCATCTCCACCATCAGGCGGCCGTACTCCTCGTAGGCCTCGGCGTCGACCCGCGACCAGCGGCGCAGCTCGCGCATGGTCCGGCCGTGGTCGTCCACGCGCCAGAGGGAGTCGTCCTCCAGCGGCGTGAAGGTGCCGTCCAGGGGCAGGATCGCCAGGCCGTGCCTCGGCAGCTCCAGCTCGCGGATGATCTCGGGGCGGAGCAGGCTGACGACGTAGCTGAAGACCGTGAAGCGGAAGCCGGGCACGATCTCCTCGGTCGCCGCCGCGCCGCCCAGGACGTGCCGCTGCTCCAGGATCAGCGTCCGCAGGCCGCCCCGGGCGAGGTAGGCGCCGGCCACCAGGCCGTTGTGCCCACCCCCGATCACGATCGCGTCGTAGCGCTCCGCCACGCGGGTTCCTCCTCCGGCGCCTCCACCGCTTGTCCGCCTCCGAGTGTACGGAGACTGGCGTTCGCAGTCCGGGCCTTCCCGCGAGTGACCCCCCGCGCGGGCGGCTATCCTCAGCGGGAGCAGGAGGATCGCGTGAGCATCGGCAGCCCCTTCCACGCGCGCACCGCGGCGCTGAACCGGAAGCTCCAGTGGCGCGAGTGGGCCGGCGCCTGGGCGGCCAGCGCCTACGCCGACAGCCACCTCATCGAGTACACCGCCATCCGCGAGTCGGCGGCCCTGATCGACGTCTCCCCGCTCTACAAGTACCGGCTCTCCGGTCCGGACGCCGCCGAGCTGGTCGACCGGGTGATCACCCGCGATGCCAGCAGGCTGCGGGTCGGGCAGGTCTGGTACACGCCCTGGTGCGACGAGGCCGGCAAGGTGATCGACGACGGCACGATCGCCCGCCTCGACGAGCAGCGTTTCCGCTGGACGGCGGCCGATCCCCAGCTGCGCTGGCTCCGGATGAACGCGACCGGCCTCGACGTGGCCGTCGAGGAGATCAGCGAGGCCGTGGCCGCCCTGGCGGTCCAGGGCCCCAGGTCACGCGAGCTGCTGGAGGCGGCCGCCGGAGCGTCGTTCGCGGACCTGCGCTACTTCCGGCGGCGGCCCGCGCGGATCGGCCGGCTGGAGGTCGACGTCAGCCGCACGGGCTACACGGGCGACCTCGGCTATGAGGTCTGGGTCGACGCCCGGCGGGCGCCCGCGCTGTGGGACGCTCTGCTGGAGGCCGGCCGGCCGTTCGGGGCGCGGCCGGCCGGCATGCTCGCCCTCGACGTCGCCCGGATCGAGGCCGGCTTTCTGCTCCTGGAGGTGGACTACACGAGTTCCCGGGCGGCGCTGACGCCGGAACAGGCCTACTCGCCCTTCGAGATCGGGCTCGGCAGACTGGTGGACCTGGACAAGCCCGACTTCGTGGGCCGGCGGGCCCTCCTGGCCGAGCGCGAGGCCGGCGGGCCGGCGCGCCGACTGGTCGGCCTGGTCCTGGACTGGACGGACGTGGAGCGGCTCTCGGCGGCCCGGGGCCTGCCGCCGGTCGCCCCGGCGGCCGCGTCGCGGACGCCCGTCCCGCTCTTCGGACCGGGCGGTCGCCAGGTGGGCCGGATCACCTCGACGACCTGGAGTCCCCTGCTCAAGCAGCTGATCGCGCTCGCCTCCGTGGAGGCCCCCCTGGCCGCGCCCGGCACGGAGCTGGGTGCCGAATGGACGGTCGAGGCGCACCGCGGGCGGGTCGCCGCGAGGGTCGTGGAGCTCCCCTTCCACGATCCGCCGCGACGGCGCGCCTGAGCCGTCGCATCAGACGCGCGTCGGGCCGTCCCGCGAGCAGGGCCCGCCGGAAGCGGGCCCTGCAGCCGGATCGGACCGGGCCGCCGGAACAGGCCCTAGTCGGCCACCTTCGCCAGGGCCGCGCAGAGCTGGACGAAGGTCGCCCGGCTGAGCGCCGTGCCGGCCGCCTGCCACATCGCCGCCGCTCCCGGATCCACGTACAGGGCGAGGCCCGGGCCGAGCGTGACGAGCTCGCCCTGCCGATCCCCGAAGGCCGCCGTGCCGAGCACCTGGTCGTGCGGCTCACAGGCGCTGGCGCCACCGGTGCAGAAGCTGCCCTCCTGCAGCTCGAAGCGGGCGCCATTCGGCCCGAGGTAGCTGATCTCCATCCGGCCGCCGGCCGCCAGGTGGTACGTGCCGCCCTCGACCGACCAGCCGGCGGGCAGCACGGCGCAGTAGACGTCCCAGGTGACGGCGGCGGCGATGGCCGAGAAGAACTGCTGCTGGGCCGGCTTGCCGAAGCACGCCGCCGCCGGGCTGCCGGAGGCCTCCGGTGGGGCCGAGGCCGGCACCGTCGCGCTCGGGCCGGCCAGCGGCGAGAGGCTCGCGCTCGTGGAGACGGCCGAGCTCGACGTCGGCGACGCGGACGAGGCGGCGGGGGTCGGGGTCACGGCCGGCCCGCCGGCGCTCGCGGCGGGGGGACCGCCCAGACCGCAGCCGGCGAGGGCCAGCGCGAGGAGCGGGATCACGAGCCGCCGGGGGATGGTTCGGAGCCCCCGGCCTGCACGCATCACCGGGAGAGCGTAGCGGGCCGTCGCACCGCGGGCAACTCCGGCCGGGCGGGGCCGTGGCCCGCCCGTAGCTCAGGAGGCCGGGTCGACCCTGACCAGGGCCGGGTCGACCCCGAACACCTCGCGGATCCGGTCCGGCCCCAGCACCTCGCCGGGCGACCCGTCGGCCACCACCCGCCCGCCGGAGAGCAGCACGATCCGCGGGAAGAAGTGGGCCGCCAGGGTGAGGTCGTGGAGGACCGCCAGGACGGTCCGCCCTTCCCGCTCGTTGAGATCGACCACCAGCTCCATCACGGCCACCTGGTGTCGAAGGTCGAGGTGGACCGTCGGCTCGTCGAGGACGAGGATCGGGGCCTCCTGGGCGACGGCCAGGCCGAGCAGGACCAGCTGCCGCTCGCCGAGCGACAGTTCGCGGGCGTCGCGGCCCACCAGCGGGCCCAGGCCGACGCGCTCGATGGCCGCCGCGACGGCCGCCCGGTCGGCCGCCCGCGGCCCCCGGAACGGATCCTCGTGAGGCAGCCGGCCGAGAGCCACGACCTCCTCGACCCGGGTCGCGAAGGGAAGGCCGGCCTGCTGGGGGACGACCGCCAGGCGGCGGGCGATCGCCAGGCGGTCGAGCCCGGCCACCGCGTCGCCGAGGAGGCGGACGCTGCCGCCGCGGACCGGGACGATGCCGGCCAGGGCACGCAGCAGGCTCGACTTGCCGGCGCCGTTCGGACCGACAATGGCCACCCGTTCGCCCGGCCGCACGACCAGGTCGACGCCGCGCAGCACATCCCGCTCTCGATAGCCCATCGTGACGTCTCGCAGCGCGACCGCCGCGATCGCGACCGCCGCGATCGCGTCCGCGGCCGGCGGGGGGTCGAACCTCCCCGGAACCGGGGCGGGACGGAACAGGCTCACAGCTCGTACCCCGCCCGCGTCCGGCGCAGCAGCCAGAGGAAGAACGGCGCGCCGACGACGGCGGTCACCACCCCGACCGGGATCTCGCCGCCGAGGCGGGCGAACAGGTCGGCGAAGGCCAGCAGGCTTGCGCCCAGGAGTGCCGAGAGCGGCAGGACGCGCCGCGCGTCGGGCCCGCCCACCAGCCGGACCACGTGCGGCACCACCAGGCCCACGAAACCGACCAGGCCGCTGATCGCGACGGATGCGGCCGTGACGAGCGACGCCAGGACGAGCAGGATCGTCCGTTCCCGCGGGACGTCGACGCCCAGGTGGGCGGCGGTCTCCTCGCCGAGCAGCAGGCCGTTGAGGACGCGGGCCCGGAGCAGGATCGCGGCGCAGCCGCCCAGGACGAGCGGCGCCGCCGTCGCCAGGCGCAGCCACGAGGCCGCGTCGAAGCCGCCCAGGAGGAAGAAGACGATCTGGCGCAGGTTGGAGCCGGACAGGTACATCGCCATCGCCAGGCCGGCGGCCAGCAGCGAGCCGACGGCGTAGCCCGTCAGGAGCAGGCCGGTCAGCGGGGCCAGGGGCGAGGTCCGGCCGAGCCGGACGACCACGAAGATCGCGCCGAGCGCCCCGGCGAAGGCCAGCGCGTGGAGGAGGCCGAACTCGAGGAAGACGACGTTCACCGGCAGCAGCACGGCGACCGCGGCGCCGAGCGCGGCACCGCTGGCCGTGCCGAGCACGTACGGGTCCGCCAGGGGGTTGCGCAGGAGGCCCTGGAACGTGGCGCCGGCCACGCCCAGGCCGCAGCCGACGAGCATCGCCGTCAGCACGCGCGGCAGGCGCAGCTCCATGACGATGATCTCCGCCGTCGCCGGCCAGGTCCGGGGGATCGGCAGGTCGAGCAGCCGCCGGCCGAGGATCCCCAGCGTGTCCACCGGGGCGATGGCGACCGGCCCCAGGCCGACCCCCAGGACGAGGGCGAGGAACAGGGCGGCCAGGCCGGCCGCGGCGATCAGCGCTGGCCGGTCGCGCAGCCGCTCCGCGAGGCCGGCCCGGGTCGCCGGGGCGGCGGCGCTCCCGGCGCCCGCCGTCAGCAGCCGGGTCCGGGTCGCCATCGCTCGGCCCCTCCGGCCGCCGGTGCGCTCATCGCCGGTGCGCTCATCGCCGGTGCGCTCATCGCCGGTGCGGTCATGTGGATGGGGACGTCCAGGCCGGCAGCGGCGCCGGCGAGGGAACCCGCAGGTCCGGGTGGATGGCCAGGGCGAGGTCCCGCAGGCCGTCTGCCAGCCGCGGCCCCGGCCGGGTCACGACCGTGTCGTCGACCGGCCGCACGGCGCCGTCCCTGACGGCGGTCATCCCCTCCCAGCCGGGCCGTTTCGCGACCTGAGCCGGCGTCGTCCCGTAGTTGAAGTCGCCGAGGACGATCACCTGCGGGTCGGCCGCCACGAGCTTCTCGAGCGAGATGCTGAAGACGGCGGGGTTGTCGGTCGTGATCGGGACGCCGCCGGCGAGGGCGACCATGCCGGCCACGAACGATTGCGGGGCGGGACCGTAGATCTGGTCCGATGCGTCGAGCTCATAGAAGACCCGGGGCAGGGGCTGGTCGGCGGTCGCCGCGGCCGAGATCGAATCGAGCTGCTGCTGCATGGCCGCCGTCAGCTCCGCCGCCCGAGGCCCCTCGCCCAGGGCCGTCCCGACCAGCCGGATGTCGGCCAGCACGCCGGGCACGTCCTTCGCGTAGACGACCAGGACCGGGATCCCCAGGTCGCGGAGCTTCTGCAGGTCGGCCGGCTTGTTGAGGCCGTTGCCCCCGGCCAGGACGATGTCGGGGCGGAGGCCGACCACCTTCTCGATGTCGACTCCCAGGTAGGTGGCCACCTGGGGCAGGCTCTTGACGGCCGGCGGGTAGTCGTCGGATGAGGTGACCGCCACGACGCGCGAGCCGAGGCCCAGGGCGAAGGCCGTCTCGGTCGTGCCGGGCGTGAGCGAGACGATCCGCTGCGGGATCGCCTTGAGGGTGACCGGGCGGCCCTCGTCGTCGGTGACCGTCAGGGGGAACGTGGGCTGGGCCGCGGCGGTCGGGCTGCCGGTCGCGGCCGGCGCCGGGGAGGTGGCCGGCGGGACCGTCGCGCCGGGGGGCGTCGCGCCGGATGAACCCGTTGGCGCGGCGCAGGCGGCCAGGACTGCGGCCAGGAGGAGGCTGACGAGAACGGGCGGGACAAGCCGTCGGAATGGTGCGGGCACGTGGACCTCGGGTACGGATCGGGGGAAATCGGGATGCCGGGGAATCGAAAGACCCCTCGCTTCGCTGGCGAAGGAGGGGCCTAGCCGGACTCGTCCATGGTCGCCTACCCCTTTCTCACGAAGGTTCGAGCGGCTCCGTCGAGGCCGGCGACCGGACTTGCGCCCCGGGAGGGGCGGTCACCGTAGCGGGACTGTGCCGGATTCACACCGGCTTCGCGGCCCGGACGGGGTCGTATGCAGTTGACCGCCGCAGGGTAGCACGGCCGCGCAGCTAAGCGCGAGGTGAGAGGGCGCGCGCAGACTCGTCCGACCGCCCTCCTCCCGCCCGGTCCCGCCGGAGGAGGTCCCTGGCATGGCCCGCTTCGGACGCTGGCGAGGCATGATCCCGCCCCTGCTCTCGATCGTCCTCCTCCTGCCGTTCGGTGGCCCGCCGGCCGCTGCCTATGACGGCTCGGTCTCCGTCAACCACACGGCCTTCGACACCGCCTGCATCGGCTGGAACGATCCGTACCCCCACAAGATGGTGACGGCCGCCGCGGCGGCCTACGCCCGTCTCGGCTACGCCACGGGCCAGCTCTGGGACGGCGCCTTCGCCAAGGCCGCCTTCCTCAGGCGGATGCCGACGGACTGGGGCGTCTACGTCCACAGCCACGGCGACCTGTACTGGAACCCCGACGGCTCGCGCTACAGCGGCTTCCGGGAGGACGCCGACCGCTGCTCGGGCAACGTCGTCTACTCCAAGGAGATCGCCGCGGCCCGGACCGGCCGCGCCAGCAACCTCGTGGTCATGTCCACCTGCCACCTCGGCGAGGCGAACACCACCATGCCGGCCGCCTTCGCCATCCCCAAGACCCAGGCCTACTTCACCAGCCCCTTCTTCTACCTGGGCTACGTCGGCAGCGCCTACGACAGCGACGAGTGGATCTTCGAGCAGGCCTTCTGGAACGCGCTGGCCGCCGGCCGGAACGCCGGCACCGCCTTCGACATCGCCAGCCAGGGGGCCTTCTACCACGCCAGTTTCGATGCCCAGTGGTGGGGCAGCTACGCCTACACCGGCAAGGCCGGTCCGATCACGACCTGCCGCTACTGCATCTGAGGTGCCGCGATGCGCTCCCTTCTTCGCTTCCTGGCACCGCTCGCCGCGGTCGCCCTCCTGGCCGCGGTCGTCCTGGCCGCCGCGGCGCCGGGCCCCGGTTCCGGGGCCGATCCGTTCCTGGCCGGCCAGCCGTCGAGCCGGGTCCTGCCCCTCGAGGCGGCGGCCCGAGGGCGGGCCGTCGCGCGCCTTCAGGCGCTCGCTCCCCGGCTCGGCCTGGCCCCGGCCGCCCGCCACACCGTCCAGCGCCTGGACGATCGCTTCGAGCACGCGGTCTACGACGAGGTGACCGCCCTGAACGGCCAGGACCGGCCGATCGCCGTGGCCCGCTTCGAGACCGACGGACGCCTGCGGATGGCCGTCCGCCTGGGCTGGCAGCTGGGTGAGACGCGGGGATCGGGGCTCGCCGCGAACGCCCTGGTCCGGCGCGCCTGGACGGTCGCCGGCGACGCGGGCCTGGCCGTCGCGGGGGTGCCCACGGTCGTCCGCCAGCAATCCGCCGGCTGGCTCGTCAGCTGGCCCCGAACCGTCGCCGGCGTGCCGGTCCGTGGGGACGGGGTCAAGGTCACGCTCTGGCCGGACGGCACGTTCCACGCGCTCGCGCGCTCGGAGCGGCCGTTGGCCGGGGCTCCGGACCGGCCCATCGACGCGGCCGCGGCCCGCCGCCTGGCCGAGGAGCGCCTGGACGCCTGGTTCCCGGGGCCGGAGCGGGCCGGGCTCCGGGTCAGCGAGGTGAGCCTCGCCTGGACGGCGCCCAACGACACCTTCGACGCCACCCTCCCCGACGCGCCGGAGCCCGCGCTCCGGCTCGCCTGGATCGCCGCGGTCGCGGCGACAGGGGCGGCCGCCGAGCGGGTCGAGGCGCTGGAGATCGCGCTCGATGCCGGCGACGGCCGGCTGCTCGGAGGTGACGTGGCGCGATGAGGATCTCCCCGCCGATCGCCCGCCGGACGGGCCGGCCAGCGCCCGTTCGCCGGCCAGACCCCGCCCTCCGGGCGGCCGCCCCGAAGGGCCCGCCCCCGCTGACCGTGGCCCTGCTCGCGGCCGCGTTCGTCACGGCCTGTGGTCTGCCCGGCCCGGCACCCCGGTCCGGGCAGACCCCCTCGCCCTCCACGCCCGCCTCGCCGTCCGCGTCCCCGGGCGCATCGCCCTCCCGGCTCGTCCCGCCGGCCGGAGCCGCCGGGCTGCTGGTCCTGCTGCCGACCCCCGAGGGCGGCAACCTGCTCCTTATGTCAGCTGACGGCGCCGCCGCCCTGGTTCCGGTGCCGGCCGGGGCGACCCGGGGCCTGGCCGTGAGCCGGGCCGGCCGCCTGGCGGTCCTCGACCCGGGCGCCCGGCGGGTGGCGCTGGCCGACGGCCCGGCATCCGCGGCCGCCGCCACGGAGGCCCGGTGGAGCCCGCATTGGGCGTTCACCGGCGTCCCGGCCGGTGGCGGCCCGCTCCTCGGCGCCGCCTGGTCGGCCGACGGAGAGCGCCTGGCCGTCCTGGCGGGCGAGCCCGGTGCCGCGGACGGCACCGGGTGCCTCCACGTCCTGGAGGTCGCGCCCGGCACGTGGCGGACCTGGCCCCTGGCGGTCGCGCCGGCCGGACCGACCCTCGCCTGGCTGGGCCCGGACCACCTGCTGCTGACCACCATCGGCCGGGCCGACCGCCCGGCCGCGGCGATCCTGGACCTCCGCTCGGGCGCCGTCGCGGCCGGACCTCCGGGCGACCTCTACGGGCTGGCGCTCTCGGCCGACGGCACCACCGCCGCCCTCGACGTGGGCACTGCGGTGCGGGTCGGCGACGCGGCGGCCTGGCTGGGAGACGGCACGCTGCCGCCGGTCGTCGCCGAGGCCGGTGACCGGATCGCCGAGGCGCTGGCGATCGACGCCGCCGGAGGGCGGCTGGCGGCCGCCTGGCGGGGCAGCGACTCGGGCAGGCGCACCCTCGAGGTGCTCGACCGCGCGGCCGGCTGGGCGCCGCGATCGGTGCTGGACCTGGAGGCGGCGGGCAGCGCGCAGAACGGGGCCGCGCCGCTCGCGGCCTGGCTACCGTGACGTCCCCGCCGTGACGGCCCGGCTCAGCCGGCCCGCCTCCGGCCCGGCGCGGGCCGGCCCCCCGGATCTCCCCGGCGCGCCTAGGCGGGGACGGCCGGCTGGGCGGTGAAGATCGAGACCTGCGCCTCCTCCGGCAGCATCACCCCGAAGATCTTCTGGAGGGTGAGGAGGTGGACACAGGAACCCCAGCTCTCGAAGAAGTGACACGTGCAATGCCACGTCCCGGCGTCGAGGGTGACCCGGTGGGTGTCGTTATCCCCACGGAACGTCAGCGAGAGGCCGTCGACCGTGATCCGGTCGGGCTCGCGGGCGTAGCGGTTCGCCTTCTCGACCTTGCCGATGAGAGAGCTGTGCATCGCCGAGGAACCTCCGTAGCCATGCGGCTCGTCGACCGCACCGGGCCGGCCCGGTCGGGGGACCGGCGGGGCGATCGAGCCCACTGTACAGCTGCGTCCCAAGAGGAACGACCGGCGGGCGGTCAGCCGGCCAGCCGGACCTTCAGCGCCTCGATGGCCCGGACGGGAGTCGGGTCGACGCCCCGGAGCAGGGCCAGGTAGAGGCTGACCAGGTCGCCGAAGGCGACCCCGGCGAACGCCTGGGCGAGCGGCGGCAGGCCCGGCAGGACCACCTCCTCCACCGGCGTGCCGACAGCGGCCAGGCCGTCCCGGACCACGGCCCGGCGATCGGCCAGGAAGGCGGCATCGGCCGTCCCGGCAAGGATGATCGCGAACAGGCGTTCGGGGGACCAGGCCGGGGTGCCGAACCCGACGACGCCGTTGTGGAGCAGCTCGGGGATCTCCTCGAAGGCCGCCCAGGTCTCCGCGTTCTCGTTGAGCTGCGTCTTCCAGCGCCGGGCCACCGGGGCCAGGTGCTCGGCGCCGACGACGACCGGGAGGCGGTCGACGAGCCGGGCGGCCAGCCGCTTGGCAGCGTTGTCCTCGGTGGCCACGTCCGGCCCGTTCCGCGCGATCTGGGCCTCGGCCGCCGCGGCCGCGGCCTCCAGCTCGGCGGCCATCGCCACCCCGGGCAGGAAGCCGGCAGCTGCCAGGACCCCGGCAAGGGAGCCCGCCAGGTGGCCGACCGACGCCCGCGGCTGACCCGAGCCGGGGTAGCGCACCACCGACCCGCCCGCGGCCTCGACGAGCCCGGCGATCGGGCCGCCAGCCGTGATCGCCACGATCGGGGCGCCGGCGCGGACGGCCGCTTCGGCTGCCTGGAGCGTCTCGGCGGTGCGGCCGGAATGGGAGACCGCGACGACCAGGCTGCCCGGCCGCACCCAGCCCGGCGCGGCGCGGCCGCGGACGATCGAGACCGGGCGATCCAGGCGGACCGCGAACGACTCCCGGACAAGGTCGGCGCCGATCGCGGAGCCGCCCATGCCGAAGACCGTCGCGCCCGTAGCCGCGCTCGCTCCGGCGGGCAGCCGGATCTCCTCGAGCCGGCCGGCCGCGCCCCGCAGCTGGGCCGGCAGGCCGGCGATGGCGCCGGCCATGTCGGCGGGATCGAGCCGCCGGCGGGCGGCCACGTCGTCGAGGAGCGCCGGGTCGGGGATCGCGGGGCCGGGGCTCATGCGGCGCGGACGAGTCGCTCGCCCGTGTCGACCATCTCGTCGCGCAGCTCCGGCGACGTCGCCTCCGTGTAGATCCGGACCAGCGGCTCGGTCCCGCTGGTGCGGATCAGGAGCCAGGACCCATCGTCGACGAAGAACTTGAAGCCGTCCTCGGTGATCAGGGCCTCCTTCGCGGTCACCGTGCGGCCGGCCAGCTCGGCCGGCGTGTGCTGGGCCAGGCCCCCCAGGAGCCGTTCCTTGAGATCCGCATAGCCGGCCGGCTCGACGTGGACGTCGATCCGCCGGTAGAAAGAGGCGCCGGCGATGGCGTGCAGGTGCTCGATCGCCTTCGAGGCCGGCCAGCGGCCGGCCGCCTTCTCGCGCAGGAAGAGGTCGAGCAGGAGGAGGTCGGCGTAGATTCCGTCGCGCTCCGGCAGGTGCATCCCGAAGCCGAAGCCGCCGGATTCCTCGCCGCCCATCATCGCGCCCGTCTCGATCATCTTGGGCCCGATGTACTTGAAGCCGACCGAGGTCTCGTGGACGGGCAGGCCGTAGCGCTTGCCGAGCCGCCCCGCCATCGAGGTGTTGTTGACGCTCACGACGACCGGCTGGCGGAGCCCCCGGTGCTCGGCCAGGTAGTAGATCAGCAGGCCGGTCACCTGGAGCTGGTGGATGAAGACGCCTCGCTCGTCGGCGGCCCCGGCCCGGTCGGCATCGCCGTCCAGGAAAAGGCCCAGGTCGTAGCCGCCGCCGGCCAGCATGCCGAGGGCCTCGTTGACGTGCGGCGGGATCGGCTCGGGGTTGACGCCGCCGAAGTAGGGGTTGCGCTCCTGGTGGATCTCGTGGACCTGGATCCGGCCCCCCCGCAGGAGGCGGCTGATCCAGCCCGCTCCGGCACCCCACATCGGTTCGACCAGAATCCGGGCGTCGGCGGCCCTGAGGGCGTCGAGATCGATCGTGCGGCGCAGGAAGCGCTCGTAGCCCTCGAACGGGTCGTAGCGCTCGACGAGGCCGGCCGCCTCGGCGTCGGCGAACGGCCGCCGCTCGATCGCCGCGCCGCCGTTGGCGGCGATCGCCCCCTCGAGGACCTTGAGGATCTCGGGCCCGGCCGCCGATCCCTCGGGCGCCTTCACCTTGAAGCCGTTGTCCGTCCAGGGATTGTGGCTGGCGGTGATCACGATCCCGGCCGCGGCCTTGCGCTGCACCACCTCGTAGGACGACATCTGGGTCGGCACGGCCTGGGCCGCCAGGGCGACCGGGATGTCGTGGGCGAGGAGGACCTCGGCGGCCGCCATCGCGAAGTGCTCGCTGGCGAAGCGGCGGTCGTAGGCCAGGACGACTCCCCGGGCCTGCTCGCCGCGCCCGACGACGTAGCGGGCGACCCCGTCCGCGCAGCGGCGCACGTTCTCGAACGTGAACTCGTCGGCGATCCGCGCCCGCCAGCCGTCGGTGCCGAAGACGATCTGGGTGGGCGCCGGCACCTCGGCGATGGTGGTCACGAGCGAACCTCCTGGGTGGTGACGCGGTCGAGGAGCTGCTCCACGTCCGGCCGACTGCTCCGCGCCTCGGCCAGGACCGCGGACGGGCCGTCCGGGTCGAGGATACCCTGCGCTGGTCCCTCCTCCAGCCGGAGACGGCCGTCGACCCGCCGGATGATGAGATCCCGGGCGGAGGCGGTGGCCGCCTCGCCGACCTGGACCACGCGGCCGCTGCCGGCCGCGCCAAGGGCCGCCAGCAGCGAGGTCCAGCTGCCGAGGTCGCTCCAGCCCACCTGCATCGCGCCCATGACCACCTGGCCGGCGGCGGCCGCGGGCTCCAGCACCGCGTAGTCGATCGAGACCGAGCGGATCGACGGATAGGCCGCCGCGAGACTCCCGTCGCCCCACGCGGCGGTGACCGCGCCGATGATCTCGGGGGCGTGGGCCTGCAGGGCGGCCCGGATCGCCCGCCGCCGCCAGAGGAAGATGCCGGCGTTCCAGGCCACCCCGGGCTGTTGGCGGAGAACCTCCGCCGCCGCCGCGTCCGGCTTCTCCCGGAAGCGCAGCAGCGGGTAGGCCGTGAGCCGCCCGCCCCAGGGGCGGTCCAGGTCCGGGATCAGGTAGCCGTACTCCGTCGCCGGCCGGTCGACCTCGATCCCGAGCGTGACCAGCGGCGACTCGATCCCGAAGCGGCCCCGGGCGAGCTCCGTCTCGGCGCCGTGCAGAACCCCCCGGAAGACGCCCTCCTTCTGGATGACGTGGTCGGCGGGGAGGACCGCCATCACCTCGTCCTCGTCCCGCCCGATGGCGACCGTTGCCAGGGCGATCGCCGCCGCCGTGTTCCGACCCAGCGGTTCCTCGACCACCGCCACACCGGGCGCCTGCTCGCGGACGAGCCGGGCGTACCGCCGGTCGGTCACCACGAAGAGATCGCCGCTCCCCAGCCCGAGCTCGGGACCCTCCCGCAGGCGGCGGATCGTGGCCTGGAAGAGGCTCTCCGGCCCCAGCAGCGGCAGGAACGGCTTGGGCCGCTCGGGCCGGCTCAGCGGCCAGAGCCGCGTGCCCCCGCCCCCGGCCAGGATCACGGCATACACGCCGGGCATTCTACGGGGCCAGCAACCCCCCGGCCGCTCCGCGCGCCGGCGCGCCGGGCAGGCGGTCGGGCGGCGACGCCGGGCCCCGAACGGCGGGGGGAGGTGTCAGGACGCCGGCACGGCCTCCGGCACGGCGACGCCGCACTCGGCCGCCAGCTCGGCAGCCTTGTCGGTCCGCTCCCAGGGCAGGTCCAGGTCGGTCCGCCCGAAGTGGCCGTAGGCGGCGGTCGGCCGGTAGATCGCCCGCCGCAGGTCCAGGGCACTGATGATGCGGGCCGGCCGGAGGTCGAAGGTCCGCTCGATGGCGGCCTGGATCCGCTCGTCGGGGCAGTGGCCGGTGCCGAAGGTCTCCACCGCGATCGAGACCGGCCGGGCGATGCCGATGCCGTAGGCGAGCGCCAGCTCGAAGCGATCGGCCAGGCCGGCCGCCACGACGTTCTTCGCCACCCAGCGGGCCGCGTAGGCGGCCGAGCGGTCCACTTTGGTCGGGTCCTTGCCACTGAAGCAGCCGCCGCCATGGCGGGCCATGCCGCCGTAGCTGTCGACGATGATCTTGCGGCCGGTCAGGCCCGCGTCGCCCATCGGCCCGCCGATCACGAAGCGGCCGGTCGGGTTGACGTGCATCACGGGGTCGATCGTCCGCAGCTCCGGCGGGATGGTCGGCAGGATGACCGTCTCCACGATCTCCTGGCGGAGCCGCTCCGGCCGCACGTCCGGGTCGTGCTGGGCGGCGACCAGGACGGTCCGGACGCGGCGGGGGACGCCGTGCTCGTACTCGACCGTGACCTGGCTCTTGCCGTCGGGCCGCAGGTAGGGCAGCTGGCCGGACTTGCGGACCTCCGCCAGGCGCCGCGCGAGCCGGTGCGCCAGGGCGATCGGCAACGGCATCAGCTCGGGGGTCTCACGGCAGGCGTAGCCGAACATCATCCCCTGGTCGCCCGCGCCGAGCTCGTGGGCCGTCCCGTCGGACCGGACCTCCAGGGCGGCGTCGACGCCCATGGCGATGTCGGGCGACTGCTCCTTGACGCTGACGAGGGTGCCGCAGGTCAGGTAGTCGAAGCCGTAGTCCGCCCGCGTGTAGCCGATCTCTCGGACCGTCTCGCGGACGACGGCCTGGAAGTCGACGTAGGTGCTGGTGGTGATCTCGCCCAGGACCATCACCAGGCCGGTCGTGGTGGCCGTCTCGCAGGCCACGCGGGCGTCGGGGTCGTCGGCGATGATCGCGTCGAGGATCGCGTCCGAGATCGCGTCGCACATCTTGTCCGGGTGACCCTCGGTCACCGATTCGGACGTGAAGAGGTAGTGCGCGTCGTCGACGATGCTGGTCATGGCTCTCCCGGGCGTGGCCCCCATCCGGACTCAGGCCGTCGCGCCCATCCGGCGACCGGCGATCCCGGCAGAGGGTAGCACGGGGACTCCGGCGGGCCCGCCCTCGCCTGCCGCACTACACTCCCGGCATGCGTCACACGCGCCGGGAAGTGATCGAGCGCACGGTCCGCGAGTTCGAGACCCTGGACCGGCTGGTGGCCGGACTCCCGGCGGCGGCCTGGGGGCTGGCGGTGCCCCGACCGGAGACCAAGGATCCCTGGACCGTGAAGGACGCCCTGGTCCATATCACCCACTGGAAGGCGGACGTGGGCCGCTCCGCGACCGGCCGGCGCCGGCCGCCGGAGGAGCGCGGGCTCGGGACCCACGAGGGCAACCGCCTGGTCTACCTGCGCTGGCGCGACCGGTCGCCGGAGGAGGTGCTCGCCTGGCACCGGCGGGTGCAGGAGGAGGTGCTGAGCGACCTGCTCGCCGCACCGGAGGCCTGGTTCAGCGGGCGAGAGCACCCGCCGGCCTGGCCGGTGGACCTGGAGGGCCACTCCGCGGCGCACCGGGCCCGGGACATCGAGCGGGCGCTGGCCCGGGACGCGGCCCGCGATTGACCCCCGCTCGAGACGGCCGGCCGCCTCCGGCCTCGCGTCAGCCGGGGCAGCCGGCGCGGCAAGTCGCGGCCGGGCGCCGCCCTCAGGTGCCGCTGCGCCAGGAGGCGAGGTAGTCGGCCTGCTCCGGGGTCAGCGCGTCGAGGACCATCCCCATCGCCGCCAGCTTGAGGCGGGCGACCTCGGCGTCGATCGCCGCCGGCACGACGTGGACGCCGGCCCGGAGCTCGGCGTGGTGGCCGGCCAGGTACTCCACGCTCAGGGCCTGGTTGGCGAAGCTCATGTCCATGACGGCGGCCGGATGGCCCTCCGCCGCGCCGAGGTTGACCAGGCGGCCTTCGGCCACCAGGTTCAGGCGCCGCCCGCCGAGATCGAACTCCAGGACGTTCCGGCGGACCTCGCGGACGCGGCCGGCGGCCAGCTCGCGCAGGGCCGGCAGGTCGATCTCGACGTCGAAGTGGCCGCTGTTGGCCAGCACGGCCCCGTCGCGCATCGCCGCGAAATGCTCACGCCCGATGACGTGGAGGTCGCCGGTGGCCGTGATGAAGACCTCGCCCCAGGGTGCCGCCTGGCCCATCGTCATCACCTGGTGGCCGTCCATGAGGGCCTCGATCGCGCGGACCGGGTCCACCTCGACCACGGCCACCTGGGCGCCGAGGCCGTGGAACCGTGAGGTGATCCCGCGGCCGACCCAGCCGTAGCCGGCCACCACGACGTGGCGCCCGGCCAGCAGGATGTTCGTCGCCCGCAGGATGCCGTCCACGGTGGACTGGCCGGTCCCGTAGCGGTTGTCGAAGAGATGCTTCGTCTGGGCCTCGTTGACGGCGACGACCGGGTAGCGCAGGGCGCCGTCGGCCGTCATGGCCCGGAGCCGGATCACGCCGGTGGTCGTCTCCTCGGTCCCGCCCAGGATCCCCGCCAGCTGGCCCGGCCGCTCCTGGTGGATCAGCGAGACCAGGTCGCAGCCGTCGTCCATGGTCAGCACCGGCAGCCGGTCGGCCACGGCGTTGAGGTGGCCGTAGTAGACGTCCCGATCCGCGCCCCGGCGGGCGAAGGTCGAGATGCCGTACTCCGCCACCAGCGCCGCCGCCACGTCGTCCTGGGTGGAGAGCGGATTCGAGGCGCAGAGGGCCACCTGGGCACCGGCAGCCGCCAGCGTCCGCGCCAGGTTGGCCGTCTCGGTCGTGACGTGCAGGCAGGCCCCCACGCGCAGGCCGTCGAGCGGTCGCTCGCGCGCGAAACGCTCGCGGATCAGCCGCAGGACCGGCATCTCGCGCTCGGCCCACTCGATCCGCCGGACTCCCTCGGCCGCCAGGCCGAGGTCCGTCACGTCGTGGGCCGGGAGGATCGTCGGGCCGGCCGTCGGTCCGCTGGTCACGGTCATCGGGGTCAGGACTCCTTTCGGGGTGTGAAGAGGCGCCGGAGCGGAGCGGTCCAGCCGCTCCAGGCCGGCGTCGTGCGGTGGACGAGGCGTTCCTCGAAGCGGACGTGCTCCTGGTAGCCGAGCCTCCGGTAGGCCTGCAGCGCCGGCGCATTGTCGGCCCGCACGTTGAGGACCACCTGGTCGCAGCGGCGCAGCAGCTCGGCGGTGACGGCGCCGGTCGTGGCCGTGGCGTAACCGCGGCCACGGAACTCGGCGTGGGTCATCACGTTGCCCACCACGGCCAGCCGGGCGTCGGGGCTCACGACGTGGGTCCCGGCCGCCGAGACGAGGCGGCCGTGGACTCGGATGCCGTAGTAGACGCCCTCGGCGATGGCGCTCGACGGCAGCCAGGCGGCGAAGCCGAGGCCGTAGAGCCGGTTGAGGTCGCCGGCCTCGACCGGCAGGAGCCGGTCGACCTCGGCCGGGAAGGGCCGGAAGTGCACCCGATCGACCCACATCCGGACCATGGCCGGGCCGGGATCGATCCGGTAGTGGGCGGCGATGGCCGCCAGGTGCTCGGCCCGCGCCGCGAGGTAGGCGGTCCGCGGCCGGACCAGCTGGCGGAGGATGGCCTCGACCCCGGCCGGCTCGCCCATGACGAAGAGGGGCTGGGGCGAGGCGCCCGAGTACTCGAGGACCAGGGACGAAGGCACCTCGCCGCGGAAGGCCACGCTCCAGCGGGTGCGCCCGAACTCCTGGTCGTCGAGGTCGCAGATCGCGTAGGCCGCGTAGAGCCGATCCGCCTCCAGGAAGCGGCGGAGCAGGTCGCGGTCCGAGACCTGCCGGACCACCGGGGCGCCGGGCTGGTTGCGGGCGACCGCCAGGGTGGCCATCAGGCCGGCCCACCGGTCGGCGCGGCCGACTCGTCCGGACCGACCGGCCCGGCCACCGCGCCCTCGGGGGCCCCTCGGCTGTCGAGTCCGGCGGTCCGCAGCGCCGCCGCGAGCGACGGGCCGAAGGGCGGCTCGATGAGGCCGGCCTCGGTCACGAAGGCCGCCACGAGAGCGGCCGGCGTCACGTCGAAGGCCGGCACCAGCGCCGCCGTCCCGGGCGGGGCGACCGCCGACCCGCCGAGGCGCGTCAGGTCCGCCGGCGGCCGGTACTCCTGGTCGAAGCCGGCCCCCGTGGGCGTCTCCGGGTCGATCGTCCCGACCGGGACGCAGACGTAGAGCGGGATCCCGTGCCGGGCGGCCAGCGCGGCGAGCGGGTAGGTCCCGGCGATCGCGGCCACGTCCCCGTTGGCGGCGATCCGGGCCGCCCCGACGAGCGCCACGTCGGCCCGGCCGGTCGCGAGGAGCCAGCCGAGCGCATTGTCGGCGACCACGGTATGGGGGACGCCGGCCTGGGCCAGGTCCCAGGCGGCCAGCCGGGCGCCGGAGAGCCCGGGTCGTGTCTCACCGACGTAGACCTCCAGCGACCGCTCGCCCCGGGCGAGCTCCCGGCAGATGCCGAGGGCGCTGCCCACGCCGCCGCAGGCCAGCGGCCCGGTGCTCCCGATCGTCACGACGTGGAGCGGCTGCCCCGTGGCGCCCGGCATCGCGGCCGCCCCGGCGGCGCTGAGGCGGGCGTGGAGAGCCGGCATCTCGAGGGTCAGCGCGTCCGCCTCGGCCCGCAGCCGGTCGGCCACCAGGTCGCCGTCCTCGGCCAGATCGCCGACCTCCTCCCAGGCGGCCTCCAGGCGGTCGACCGCGCGGCGGAGCTGCATCTCCATCGGCGCCGCGTCCCGCAGGGCCCGCAGCGAGCCGTGCAGGATCGCCCGCCGGGCGAAGGGCTGCGAGGTCCGGCTCCGGTCCGCGGTCAGGGCCAGCCCGTAGGCCGCAACCTGGGCGATCGCCGCGGAGCCGACGACGATCCCGTCGCGGATCGCCGCCGCCGTCTCGGCCGCCGTCCGCGAGTCGACCTCCGCCAGCTCGTTGGGGAGCCGCCGCTGATCGAGCAGCACCAGGTGATCGCCCTCGAAACGGAAGGGGCTGCGGAACGTGGCGATCGGCGGTGCGGCCGGCTCCTCCGGGGCCGCGATCGGAGCCGCCGGGGGCGCCGGCGGTGCTTCGACCAGGCCGAGCAGCTGCCCGGCCGCCTCCGACGAGGAGCGCTGGAGCGCGTTGGCCGCGCCCACCACGCTGGCGGCTGCCTGGACCGCCTCGGACAGGAACTGGCGGAAGAAGTCCCGCCGAGCGACGTCCGGTCCGCCTTCGCCCGCACCGGTCGCCTCAGGCTGCCGCCCTCCCTCCGGCTGCCACCCCGGCTCCGGCCCGCCGCCCGTGGGTCGATCCACCTCGCCCATCCGCCGATCCGGCCGCTCCCGCCTCAGTACTGGACGACGCTGGTGACCTGCCGGCCCTGGAGCCGCTCGCGACCCTTGAGGAAGAGGAGCTCCACCAGGAACGACAGGCCGACGATCTCGCCCTCGAGCCGCTCCACCAGGTCGATCGTGCCGCGGACCGTGCCCCCGGTCGCCAGCAGGTCGTCCACGATCAGGACCCGCTGACCCGGCTGGATTGCATCCCGGTGGATCTCCAGGGTGTTCGAACCGTACTCGAGGGCGTACTCGACGGTCAGCGTCTCGGCAGGCAGCTTGCCCAGCTTGCGGACCGGGACGAGACCGGCCCGGAGCTCGTAGGCCATGGGGCCGCTGAAGATGAACCCGCGCGATTCCATGCCGACGACCAGGTCCACCCGCTCCCCGCGATAGGGCGCCAGCATCAGCTCGATCGCCTCGCGGTAGGCGGCCGGGTCCTTCAGGAGCGTCGTGATGTCGTAGAAGAGGATGCCCGGCTTGGGAAAGTCCGGGACCTCGCGGATCTTGGCGCGAAGCGCCTCGGCGGACATCTCGGGCGGGGTCCTCCTCCAGCGCAGGGGTGCCTTCGTGGTCGATCCAGTCTACCGCAGCGGCCCGCCCGGCCGGCCGGCGGCCCGAGCGAGGAACGACGGGAGCGGCGGCTCGTCCACCGACCGACGCGTGCCGGTCCCGCGGTGGCATCATCCGATCATGGTCGATCCCACCCGCCCGTCAGCGCTCGCAGCGCCGGCCGTCCCGACGGCGCTGCTCCTCGACTTCGACGGGACCCTCTGCCCCGTCGACATCACGGCCGAGATGTCACGCGCGCTCGGCCGCCCGGGCTGGCGGGAGGAGCTGCTCGCCCTGCGGGCCGCCGGCACCGGGTCGCGACGAGCGCAGGAGCGGCTGCTGCCCTACCTGCCCCAGGATCTCGACACGCTCCTCGAGTTCGCCCTGGCCCACGCGCTCGACCCGGCGGCCCGGCCGCTCATCGAGGCGGCGGAGTCCGCAGGCTGGACCGTGGAGGTCGCCAGCGACGGGTTCGGCTTCTACATTCCGCGGATGCTCGCCCGCGCCGGCATCCGGGCGGCAGTCCGCTGCGCCGACCTCGTGACGGAGGGGGACCACCTGCGGCCCGTAACGCCCTGGGCGTCGCGGGGCGGCGACCGCTGCCCGGACTGCACGACCTGCAAGCTGGACGCCGTCGCCGACCTGCACACCGCCGGCCGCCGCGTGATCCTGGTCGGCGACGGCCGGAGCGACCGCATCGCGGCCGAGGACGCGGACCTCGTCTACGCGACCGACCTGCTGGCCGAGCACTGCGCCGCGGCCGGCATCCTCTTCCGCCCGTGGCACCGACTGGCGGACGTCCTGGCCGACCTGCGTCGGCGCGGGGAGCTGCCGGCTGCGGCGGGCCTTCCGACTCCGACGGGCCTTCCGACTCCGGCGGGCCTTCCGACTCCGGCGGGCCTTCCGACTCCGGTCGGCGTCCCGGCCGAGCCAGCCCGGAAGGCCGGCGCCGGGACGGCCACCGCGCCCACCCGGCGACCGGCCGCCTGACCGCCGCCACGGGTGCCCCGGATCAGCAGGAGCGTGCCATGAACCCGCCCGAGCTCCGTGTCTGCCTGGTCGGCCTCGGCTCGATCGCCCGTACCCACGCGGCCGCCCTGGCCGCCCTCCCGACAGTCCGCCCCCTCCCCTTCCGGCCGCTCCTGGTCGCGATCGTGAGCGATCGCCCCACGGAGGTCGCCGGCGACGCCGCCGTGCTCGGGGCGCGCGTTCTCTCCCTGGACGAGGCACTGGCCGACGCGACGATCGACGCCTTCGACGTCACCTCGAGCAACGACCGTCACCTGGACCAGGCCGGGGCGATCCTCCGGGCGGGCCGGCCGCTCTACCTGGAGAAGCCGATCGGACGGACGCCCGCCGAGGCCGACCTCCTGGCCGCCCTCGCGGCCACCTCGCCGGCTCCCTCCCAGGCGGGATTCGTGACTCGCTACGCGGCCGCGGTGATCGAGGTCCACGCCCTGCTCCGGGCGGGGGCGATCGGGGAGCTGCGGCAGGCTCGCCTGGGCCTCTTTCACGGCAGCTACCTCGACCCGGCCCGCCCGATCTCCTGGCGGCAGCAGGCCGCCCGGGCGGGCGGCGGGGCGATGCTCGACCTGGGCCTGCACCTGGTCGACCTGCTACGCCTCCTCTTCGGCGAGCCCGTTCTCCTGGCGGCACGCCACGCGACCTTCGTGGCGGAGCGCCCCGACGGGCGGGGCGGCCGGGCCCCGGTCGACGTCGACGACTGGGCCTGGGCGGAGATCGGCCTGCCGGGCGGACGGCGGGCCACCGTCGAGGCCTCGCGCGTCTCGCTCGGCGCCGAGGCCGAGCCCCTCGAGCTCTACGGCTCCGAGGGCAGCCTGGTCGCCGACCTCGAGGACGGCCGGCCGCCGCGACTCGTCCGCTTCGACGGCCGGGAGGCCGAGTTCCGCCGTCGGGCGGCCGCCGACCCGGAGCTGCGGGCCCTGGCGGACCTGCGGCCGCCCGCGCGGCTCACGCTCGGGCCGTTCGTGGACGGGCACGCCGCCGGCCTGCACCACTTCCTGCTCCGGGTCCGGGGGCGCGACCCGGTTCCGGGCTTCGCGCCCACGCTGGCCGATTCTGCCGCGGCGGAACGCCTGGTCGCCGACATCACGGCCGCCCCGGGCTGACCCCGGAGCGGTAGGATCGCCCGGGGCCGTGTCGCCCGGCGCGTCCCGCCAATGGCGAGGTCAGCGATGGAGAGCAGAGCCACGACGTCCCACTCCGGCCGGGTCGGCGGCCGGCTCGTGCTGGAAGACCGCGTCGTGCCGGGGCGGCTGTTGATCGAGGAAGGCCGGATCGCCGCCGTCGAGCCGGATGCGGCCGAGTCCGGCGGCCCCTACCTGTGCCCGGGCTTCGTGGACGTCCATGTCCACGGCTGGGGCGGCCACGATGCGATGGGCGGCCACGATGCCCTCTCGGGGATGGCCCGCGCGCTGCTGCGCCACGGGGTCACGGGCTTCCTGCCGACGGCCGTGACGGCGCCGCTCGAGACGCTGGTGGCCTTCGCCGCCGACGTCCGTGCCTGGACGGATCAGGCGCCGGATGACGGAGCCGAGCCCCTCGGCTTCGACCTCGAGGGCCCCTACATCAGCCACCAGAAGAAGGGCGCCCAGAACCCGGCCTTCATCCAGGTTCCCGCCGAGGCCGACCGCGGGCGCCTGGAGGCCCTGCTTGAGGGGCTCCGGATCATCACGATCGCGCCCGAGGTCGACGGCGCCCTGGAGCTGATCCGCTGGTTCACCGCCCGGGGGGTGGCGGTCTCGCTCGGCCACTCGAACGCCCCATACGCGACCGCGGCGGCCGGTTACGCGATGGGCGGCCGAACCACCACTCACCTCTTCAACGCGATGAGCGGCGTCCACAACCACGAGCCGGGCCTGGCGGTGGCGGCGCTGGCCGATGACGGCGCGTACGTCGAGCTGGTCGCCGACGGCCACCACGTCGACCCGAGCGTCTGGCCGCTGATCCTGCGGGCCAAGCGGCCCGACCGGCTGATCTTCGTCAGCGACGCGATCTCGATGGCCGGGGCCGGCCAGGGCCGGTTCTCACTCGGCGGCCTCGAGGTCGAGATCCGCGGCGACGAGTGCCGGCTCGTCTCAGACGGCCGCCTGGCCGGCAGCGTGATCGCCATCGACACGTCGGTCCGCAACCTGGTTCGGGCCGGCCTGCCGCTGCCGCGGGCCGTCGCCGCGGCGAGCCAGAACCCGCTGGCGCTGCTGGGCGTGACCGACCGCGGCCGCCTGGCCCCCGGCCAGCGCGCCGACCTGGTCGAGCTCGACGAGGACCTCCGTGTCCGGCGCACGATGCTGGCGGGCCGCTGGCACGAGGGTCCCGCCGCGTGAGCGGCGGCCGGCCCCGGCGGCGTTCCGCGGAGGCGCGGCCGGGGCCCGCGGCCGGTCGGCCGGCGGCGGGTCAGGCGGCGTCCGGTGGGACGGCATCCGGCGCGCCGGCTGCCCCCGGAGGCGTCCCGGTCGTCGCCGAGTCGCGGATCAGGGCCGCCCTCTGGACGACGATCCCGGCGGCCCTCGCCACCGAGTTGGGGGCCCTGGCGACGATCGGCTTCGGGGCCCTGCCGGGGATCGCGGCGGGCCTCGCCGGCGTGATCCTCCTGCACCTCGGCCTGCGCCGGCTGGCGCCAAGCCCGGCCCTGGTCCGGGGCAGCCTGCTGGTCGGCGGGCCGCCCCTCCGCTACGGCCTGCTCCTGGTCGCGGTCTGGTACGAGTGGGTGGTCCGAGGATCGGGCCCCAGTCCGGCGCTGGCGGCCGGGCTGGTGCTCGTCGTGGTGGTGCCGATGATCGGCAGCCTGCTGGCCGCCCCGCGAAGCGGCGGTGGCCGTCCCTGATCGAGCGCGGGAAGGCTTGATTCTGGCATCACGCTTGGCCTAGACTGGTCTGGACCAGTCCGTGCCGATGCAGAGCGACTCCGACCAACGGCCCCGGAGGCCACCGAACGGGGGCGACCTGCAGGAGGGAGAAGGTCGGGAGAGGGCGTCTGTCCAAGCGCCCGGCGATCGCGGGTCCCACTGCCGCCCGGTCGTGTCGGCCGGGTCCGTCACACCTCGATCAGAGCACCCAGCGCCCTTCGACGGTCCCCGGCGAGGTCACCCCGGCAGCCGCCCACCGCTCGCCCGCCCTGCCCCCTGCTGGGCATCGGTCCGGCTTGCAGCGAGAAGGAGGTGGAGCAAACGCCAGATCCCGTCACGCGAGTTGGTTTCCCCGGATGCGGTGAGGACACAAAATGACTGCAATCCTCCTGACGATCTGGGCGATCCTCTGCATCTTCGACATCCTGGGCCCGACGGTCTTCCTGGGCTTCCGGCCCCTGATCGCGGGCACCGGCGCCGGCATCATCGTCGGCGACGTGAACCTCGGGATGGCGATTGGTGCGACGCTTGAGTTGACCGCCCTTGGCGTCTACACCTACGGCGGGGCGACGATCCCCGACTACCAGACCGGCGCGATCATCGGTACGGCCCTGGCTGCGGCCGGG
>JAJYJO010000038.1 GCA_021789435.1 Chloroflexota bacterium | reverse complement strand
GCCCCGGGAGGGCCGGCCGGTTCGCCGGGGACCCCGCCGGCCTCCCCGGCCCCAGCGGCGCGGACGGCACGGGCGCAACGAGGCTGCGAGCGGACGCCGCTCTCCCGAGGGCGGCCTCCGCCGGGAGCAGCGGGGCGGCGCCGGCCAGCGGCCGTCCCACGGGCCCGGTCGGGCCGGCCGGCCCTGGGCCGCCGACCGGCTCACCGAGGCCGACCCGCCGTGCCCAGCCACCGGCCGGGACGGTTCGTTGGATGGGCGTCGGACGCCCGGCAGGCGGCCGGGAAGGCGCAGCCGACCCACCGCCGGCCGCGCTGCCGGCCGCCGGGACCGGGACCTGGAACGGGACGGCGTCGGGGCCGTGACCCGCATCATCGAGCGATCCGGCCGATGCCCGGACTCCCCGGGCGGCGGTCATCCCCGGACCCGTGGTTGCACCCGCGGTTGGCGCGGCGGCGGCCCCGTCCGCGGCACGGATGGTGGCGAGCGTCCGGGCCTGGACGCCGGTCAGGCGGCGGGGTGTCTCGCGGGCGGCTGGCGGGAGCGGCGACAGCGTCCTGGCGAAGCGTTCCGAGCCGTCGGCGGCGGCCGGCGGCGGGACGGGCGACGGGGGGGTGCCCTGCCCCGCCGGTGGAGCGGAGGGGGAGGCCGGGTCCGGCCCGGCGGCATTCCCCATCGGCCGGCGGCCGCTCGAGCCACGTCCCGACGGCCGGGGCATCTCCCCCCCGTCGCGGGTCCGCGGCCGCGCCTCCAGGACGGGAACGGCGAGGGCGCTCACGAGCCCCCCAGGCCCGTCCGCCGCCACGTCGTGGCCGAGCGGCCGCAGGATCGGGTCCGGGGGCCGCCTGCCGGTCAGCTGCAGGGAGAACTCCCGGCTGGCGGCGGTGAGCGGGGCCGCGGCCACGGTCGGGGGGAGCGGCGGCAGGTCCGGCCAGGCCGGCGCGCCACGCGAGCCCGCGAAATCGCCGTCGGGCAAGCCCCGCCCGCCCGCCTCCCCCGGCGCGGGGGCGACCGCGGGCTCCGGACGCTCCGCGACCGGCGCCGCGGCGGCACTGCTTCGGGACAGCCAGCTGAAGGGCCAGCGCACGACGAGCTCTACTCCTCTTCGGCCAAGCGCCGGTCGATGCGGCCGATCTCATCGACGAACCGCCGGCGGATCGGGTGCTCCAGGTCCAGGATCTCGTCCAGGGACCAGTGAAAGTGATAGGCCACGTACGCGACCTCCTCGAAGAGACGGTCGGTCGCGTACGTCACGACCCCCCCGGGCCGCCACCCCCCAGCTCGACCGTGAACTCGTGGTGGCAGCTCGGGCAGGTGACAGACGCCTGGGCCGTCCCCTCCTGGTTGATCCGCCGGTAGAGGTCCTGGAGGAAGGCGAGGTCGGAGGCGAACATCCCTTCGACGATGGCCGGGTTCACCTGGGCCAGCGTTCCCAGCCTGGTGATCACCCGGCTGAGCAGGATGACCGTCAGGTAGGCCTCGTTCTCCCGCACCCGCGGATCGCGCTGGGGGAGGATCTCGTCGCGGGCGGTGGCCAGCCGCATGATGCCCTCGCGATGGACGGCGCCGCCGTCGTCGACGTAGCCGCGGGGCAGGACGAAGGGGAACTCGGTCCGGAGCGGCGCCGGGGTGCTCGCGCGGCCCGGCGCCGTCAGCTCGGCGACCATCGTCGGCTTCTTCCGATCGGCTCAGTGCACCCGCTCGAAGGTCTCGCAGACGATCGAGATCTCCTCGACGGAAGGCGCGTTGTCGCCGGCCTTCATGCCGCTGATCGTCAGCTTCTGGACCCACGCGTTGGTGAAGTTGTAGCGGGCGACCTCGGCGAAACCGTGGTCGTACTGGACGATGGAGCCGTTGCGGCGGGCGGTGGTCAGCTTGCCGTCCAGGCCGTCCTTGTGCCACTGCCAGAGGTCCATCGAGGCGTTGGCGGCGCGCTTCAGGGTGATCGTGGGCGGCTTGTAGGCGCCGATCATCTTCTTGATCACCGGCCGGCCCTTCGCGTCGTTCTCCTTGAGCTCGACCACCTCGAGCTCTGAGGCCGTGCCGCTGATCTCCTGGAACTGGACGATGGTCACGCCGTCGATCTCGATCGAGAAGCGCTGCGCCGCCAGGGAGTCCTGGGGCAGCTGGGGCAGACCGTTGGCCATCGCTGGCGTCCTCCTGTCTCTTCGGGCTTGCCGGCTCGCCGACCTACTCGGCCAGCGAGGTGCCGCCCGAGAACTGGGCGATGCGGAAGATGACGAACTCCGCCGGCTTCACCGGCGCGACCCCGATGTCGATGATCAGCTGGCCGGCATCCATGGTCTCCGCCGTGTTGTTCTCGCCGTCCACCTTGACGAAGAAGGCCTCGCCCGGGCTGCCGCCGAACAGGGCACCGTCCCGCCACACGCGGACCAGGAAGGCGTTGGCCGTCCGCTTGACGCGCTCCCAGAGCGCCATGTCGTTCGGCTCGAAGACCACCCACTGGGTGCCCTGCAGGATCGACTCCTCCAGGTAGTTGAAGAGCCGCCGGATGTTCAGGTAGCGCCAAGCCGGGTCGGAGGAGAGGGTCCGTGCGCCCCAGACCCGGATGCCGCGGCCGGGGAAGGCCCGGATGCAGTTGATGCCGGCCGGGTTGAGCAGGTCGTGCTCGGCCTTGGTCAGCTGGAGCTCCAGGGCGATGGCGCCCCGCACGATCTCGTTGGCGGGCGCCTTGTGGACGCCGCGCTCGCCGTCGCTGCGAGCCCAGATGCCGGCCATGTGGCCGGAGGGCGGGACGAAGGCGGCCTGGCCGGCGACGGGGTCGAAGACCTTGATCCAGGGCCAGTAGAGCGTCGCGTACTTGGAGTCGTACCCCGCCTTGTCGACGCGCCACTCCTTGATCTGCTGGGCGTCGTAGCCGGGGGGCGCGTCCAGGATGGCCACCCGGTCGCCCATCAGCTCGCAGTGGGCGATCATCGCCAGCTGGACCGCCTTGACGCCCTCGAGGTCGAGCACACCGCGCTGGTAGAGGGCCATCAGGTCGGGGGCGGCCACCATGGTCACCTCGTCCACCGCCTCTAGGCCGCCGAAGCCAGTCCGGTCAGCCGCGTCGCCGACGTACTCGGACGGCGTCACCCGGACCGCGCCGGAGACGCCGCCACCGGCCAGCGAGAGCTTGCCGGGCGCCGGCGCGAGGTCGGACTTGGTGGTCTCCTCCAGCTTGATCAGGCGGGAGGTCCGGGTCGCCGTGAAGACATTCTGGCGGCCCTTCTTGAGGCTGACGTTGTCGTAGACCTCCTCCTCCTTGCCGGCCCGCAGGACGACCAGCTTGAAGACACCCTCACCGGGCTCGGAGGGATCGGCCACCTCCACGGTGATCTCGTTGCCGGCCGCACCGGCCTCGAGGGCCACGACGCGAAAGGCCGCCGTCCCCTTGTCGGTGGAGCTCGGCAGCTCCAGGCGGGCCGGGGGTGCCGCCTCGTCGGCGCCGACGCGCACGACGTAGGCCGCCCCGCCGCCGTTGAGGAAGTAGCCGTAGACGGCGTGAGCGAGGTAGGAACCCTCCATGAAGTCGCCGAAGGCGGCCGTGAACTGGTTCCAGTTCGTGACGAGGACCGGCGAGTTGGCGGGTCCCCGCTGGGCGAGGCCGACGAAGGCGGCGACGGCCGTTCCCACACCCTCGATGGGGCGGGATCCGGCCTCCACCTCCTCGACATAGACGCCGGGCGAGAGGTACTGCGGCATACGGTCGTCTCTCCAGCGCTGCGGAGCTACAGGACGGATCGAGGTTGGGGCCGCCCGTCCGGGCGGGCAATGGACGGCCGGGCCGCCGAGCGGGCCGGATCGACTGCCCGAAGAGGCAGCCGGGCCGGCCCGAATGCCTGCCCCGCGGCGTCTTGCCGCCCCGCGTCGCCGGCTGGAGCCTTGGCCGGCGACCCGCGACGCTGTCGGGGCGGCCCGGCGCCGCGCGGGGCCCGCCCGCGGGCGCCCTGCCTTCGGGTGTCGAGCGAGGCGATTCGATGATCGAGCTCTTCGACGATGCGCTCCGCGAGCTGGTCCGCCGCGAGGCCGCGAACGGCCAGGTGGAGGTGGCGTTCGACGCCCCGACCCGGGAGTGGGCGGGCCGTCGCAACGTCCCCACCCTCGACCTCTACCTCTACGACATCCGCGAGGACCTGGCCCGCCGCGAGGTGCAGTGGCAGGAGGTGCGTGACGAGACCGGCCGGGTGACCGGCCGCCGGCCACCGCCACGTCGCTACCGCCTGTCGTACCTCGTGACGGCCTGGACCCAGCGCCCCGAGGACGAGCATCGCCTCCTGTCCGCCTGTCTCGCCGCGTTCCTGCGCCACGAGACGCTGCTCCCCGGCGCTCTTTCGGGCGCGCTGGCGGAACAACCGCACCCCGTTGAGCTGACGGTGGCCCTGCCACCCGGGCCGGATCGCTCGCTCGTCGACGTGTGGACGGCCCTCGGTGGCGAGCTGAAGCCGTCGCTGGACCTGGTCGCCTCCGTCCCCTTCGTCGTCGGTCGCGAGGCGCAGGCTGGGCCGCCGGTCCTGGAGGCTCCCCGCCTCGTCGTGCACGGGGCGGAGGGGGTCCCTGGGGAGGCTCTGCGCCCGCGCCCCGGTCGCGGCGCCGGCCGGCCGGCAGGTCGGCCGGCAGGTCGGCCGGCCGACCTGCCGGAGGAGACCGTTCGGGCGGGGGCCGAGGACCAGCCCGGCCGAATCGTCCGGCTGCGCGGCAGCGCCGGGCGCTGAAGCTTCGTGGCCCTGCCCGCGCCGGCGACGCCGGACCCGTCCGCCCGCCACCTGGCCGGCCGGCTGGCGCTGGTGGAGTCCAGCGTCCGGGCGGCCGTGGCGCACCGCCGCCGCGACGACCCGGACCCGGAGGACCGCTTCCGTGGCCTCTACGTGTCGGACGCCCAGGCGGACGCGTTGCTGCGGCCCGAGAAGCCCTCGGGACCACTCGTCGCCCGGGCGGTCCCGCTCGACGCCGGGGCTGCCGGCCGCCTGGAGGCTGTCGAGGCGGAGGCCGACGAAGCCGAGGCCGTCGGCGCGGACCTGCGCCTCCGCCGCCTGGCCAGGGCGTTCGAGCTGAGCCCGCTCGACGTCGAGCTGCTGCTCGTGGCCCTGGCCCCGGACCTGGACCCGCGCTTCGAGCGGCTCTACGGCTACCTCAACGACGACGTCACGCGGCGGCGGGCGAGCGTCGGCCTGGCCCTCGCCCTGTGCGGTGTCGCCGCGGCGTCGGGCTCGGGCCGCTCCCGCCTGACGGCCGGCCGGCCTCTGCTGGCCGGCGGCCTGCTCGAGGTGGAGGAGCCGGACCACCCCTTCCTGAGCCGCCTGCTGCGCGTGCCGGACCGGGTGGCGGCGCACCTTCTGGCGGACGACGCCCCCGAGCCCGCCCTGGCGCCGCTCCTCCTGGACCCGCCACCCTCCGACGCCACGGCGGGCAGCCTCCTCGCCCGCGGCCTGCGGGCCGGCGCCCGGCTCGCCTACCTCCGCGAGGGGACGGGTTCGGACGCACGGGGGCTGGCCGTGGCGGCCTTCGCCGAGCTCGGCCTGCCGGCGCCTGTGGTGCTGGACCTCGCAGCCCTGGAGCCGGCCGGCGACGCTCGACCGGTGGCCGGCGTGGCGGTCCGTGAGGCCCGCCTGCGCGGCGGTGGCCTGGTGGCCGGTCCGATCGACCCGCTGGCCCAGCACGCGCCGGGGACGGTGCGCCTTCTGGCCGACGTGGCCTGCCGGGTGGTCCTCCACGGTGCGCGCGCCTGGGATCCCGCCTGGAGCCGCGACGTGGCCCTGCTCCTGGAAGCGCCGCCGGCTCCCTCCGAGGCGCGCGCCCGGGCGTGGCGACTCGCCCTCGCGGCGGGAGCGGCCCGGGAGGTGGCGGCAGGAGCCGGCGGCCCGGCCGGTCCGCCAGCACGCGGCCCGGCAGCACGCGGCCCCGAGGCGTCGACAGGTTCGGCGTCGCCCGGCTTGGAGCCGTCGGCCGGCCCGGGCCGCCCGCCCGGCCCGTACCGCCCGGAGTCTGCCGACCCCGCGGTTCTCGCCTATCGTCTCTCGGCGCCGCAGATCGTTCGCGCCGCCGCCGCGGCCCGGCTGCGCGCCGCCGCGGCCGGCCGCCGGCCAGAGGCGACGGACATCGGGGCCGGCGTGCGCGCCCAGAACGCGGCCGGCCTGGAGCGCCTCGCCCGGCGGATCGAGCCCCGGGCGAGCTGGGCCGACCTCGTCCTGCCGGCTGCCGTGCTGGAGCAGCTGCGGGACCTGGCCGCCCGGGCGCGCAACCGCGAGCTGGTGCTGGACACCTGGGGGCTCGGGGGCGCCTCCTCCCGCGGACGGGGGCTGACGGCCCTCCTGGCCGGCGACTCGGGCACGGGCAAGACCCTCTCGGCCGAGGTGGTGGCCGGCGACCTGGGGCTCGACCTTTACGTCGTCGACCTGGCGACCGTGGTCGACAAGTACGTCGGCGAGACGGAGAAGAACCTGGATCGGATCTTCTCGCAGGCCGATGGGGTCAACGGCGTCCTGCTCTTCGACGAGGCCGAGGCGCTTTTCGGCAAGCGCTCGGAGGTGCGCGACGCCCACGATCGCTACGCCAACGTCGAGGTCGCCTACCTGCTCCAGCGGATGGAGCGCTTCGACGGGACGGCGATCCTGACGACGAACCTCCGGGCCAACCTGGACGAGGCGTTCAGCCGGCGGCTGGACGTCCTGGTCGACCTGCCGATGCCCGACGAGCCGGATCGCCGGCGACTCTGGGAGCGACACCTGGCCGGCGGTCTCCCGCGGGGCGACGATCTCGATCTCGACTTCCTGGCGCGCCGCTTCCGGCTGAGCGGCGGCAACATCCGGAACATCGTCCTTGCCGCGGCCCATCGAGCGGCGGCCGAGGGTCGCGCCGTGACGATGGCGGACCTGGTCCGGGGTACCGATCGCGAGTATCGCAAGCTCGGCCACCTGTCGACCGAGGCCGAATTCGGACCCTACTTCGAGCTGGTCAGGAGCTGAGGGAGGCGGCCGACCAGGGCCACGACCGAGCGGCCGAGACCCGTGGAGGCTCAGGCACCGGCGATCAGATCAGGCCCTCGCGGATGGCGTAGGCGACGGCGTGGGCCCGATTGCGCAGCTCGAGCCGGCTGGTCACGTCGTGGATCACGTTCTTCACCGTCCGTTCGCTGAAGTAGAGTCGCCGGCCCACCTCGGCCGTGTCGTGGCCCTCCGCCAGCAGCCGCAGGACCGCCACCTCGCGCTCCGTCAGGCCGCCGAAGGTCAGGCCACGCGGCGCCAGCACCTGGCGCTGGAGGCGGCCCACCTGGTTGAGCAGTCGGCCCAGGAGGTCGGGCGGGAGCGTGCCCTCGCCGATGGCGGCCGTTCGGATCGCCCCGGCCAGCGTGCCGGTGGTCGCCTGGGTCCGCCGGATCACGCCGCAGGTCCCGGCCTCCACGGCGGCGAGCAGGCCGCCGTCATCGACGCGGCCGACGAGCAGGACGGGGCGCCGGCCGGCGCCGCGGGCCGTGCGGACCAACTTGAGTGCCCGTTCGTCCACCTCCTCGGTGACCACAAGGGCCACGGCGAGGGCCCCGTCCGGCGGCTCATGGACCAGCAGCATGTCGGGCTCGGCCCGCAGCTGGGCGCCGATGCCGGCGCTGGTGAGGGGATCGGCGCCGAGGATCGTGACGGCGATCCGCGATCGGTCGCTGGACGGCATGGGCGGTGCCCTCATCCTGTCCCGACCCGGTGGGCTCCGGGCCGCACCTGACGCGAGACGGGACGGAGTCTGGCGGGGCAGCGATTCCCGCCGCTTAACGCGCACTTAACGACGCCTCCGCGGGCAGCTCGCGGCGTGCCGATCTGCCCGATCGGGCAGGTGAAAGCAGCCCGGGACACCTATTGGCAAACGCGCCACCGCCGCTACACTCGGCCGCCATGGGAGCCCTCGTCAGACTCGCCAGCGATTCCGTCCAGGTCACCCCCGGCGCCACGGCGACACTCGGGGTCACCGTCCGCAACACCGGCACCGTCGTCGACCAGTTCGCGATCGATGTGCTGGGCGACGCCGCCGCCTGGGCGACGGCCGAGCCGCCCGCCCTCTCGCTCTTCCCGGGCACCGAGGGGACGACGACCGTGACGTTCGCTCCGCCGCGGAGCGCCGAGATCGCGGCCGGCACCGTTCCGTTCGCCGTTCGCGCCTCGTCGCACGAGGATCCCGCCGGCTCCGCCGTCGAGGAGGGGACGGTCGCCGTCGGGGCCTTCAGCCAGACCTTCGCCGAGCTGCTGCCGCGGACTTCCCGGGGCAGCCGCGGCGCCACCCACGAGCTGGCCGTGGACAACCGCGGCAACAGCCGGCTCAACGCCAGCCTGGAGCCGAGCGATCCCGACCAGCTGCTCGCCTTCGACGTCCGGCCGCCGGGCATGGTCGTCGAGCCGGGCACCTCGCAGTTCGCGAAGATCCACGTCAGGCCGCGCCAGCGGTTCTGGCGCGGGACGCCGAAGACCCGGCCCTTCGCCCTGGCCGTCACCACACCGGACGGACCACCGATCAACCTGGAGGGCACGATGCTCCAGGAGGCCATGCTGCCCGGCTGGCTGCTGCCGGCCCTGGCCGCCCTGGCCGCCCTGGCCGTGCTGGCCGCGATCCTCTGGCTGACCGTGCTCCAGCCATCGATCAAGAGCGCGGCGACCCAGGCCCTGATCGACGCCGGGATCACCCCGATCGCCACGCCCGGCGGCGGGTCGAGCGACGGCGGTGGCTCCACCCCGGCCCCGAGCAGCGCCGTGATCACGCCGGCCCCGAGCGGCCCGGCGCCGAGCTCCGGATCGGGCGGCGGGCTCAACCTGGGCGGGACGCCGGTCGACGGCCGCCTCTCGGTCGACGGGACCAACCCGACGGGCGTCGCCCCCAACAAGACCACGCTCTACGTCACCGACCTGGTCTTCGCCAACCCGAACGCCCGGACCGGGACGATGCAGCTCAAGCGCGGGACGCTGGTGATCATGAACCTCCGCCTGGAGGACTTCCGCGACCTGGACTTCCACTTCGTGACACCGATCGTGGTCCGCAGCGGCGAGCAGCTGACGCTCAGCGCGTCGTGCACCTCAGCGGGCACATGCGATCCGTCCGTCTACTACAGCGGGTTCACCAACCCCTGATGGACCGGCGGCGACTCGTCGCCACCGTCGGGCTCGCCGGGCTGCTGCTGGGCTTCCTGGACTGGGGTCCCGCCATCCCGGCGACCTCGGCCGCCCGGGTCGCCGGCGGGGGGCGCGCCACGGTGCCGCTGGCGGCACCCGGCGACTCCCTCGAGACGCCCGGCGAGACCGACCGCGTCTCGTTCGAGACGAACGGATCCCAGCTGACCACCGCCAGCAGCGCCGCCGCCGTCTCTGCCGATGGCCGCTATGTCGTCTACCGGACGAGCCTCTTGTCGTCGGGCGGGATCGACCTGGGCCGCATCCTCCTCTACGACCGGGTGGCCGGCACGACCGCGGAGGTCGCGCGGGGCGCGATCGGCGGCCAGCTCGCGGTCATCGTCACGGCGGTCAGCGAGCCGGCGATCTCCGGCGACGGTCGCTGGGTCGCCTTCGTCGTCGGCAACCCCGACCCGGCCGCCGGGTCGCGGACGATCCGGCTCTGGGACCGGACGACCGGCCAGCTCAGCGCGCCGCTCCCGGCGCTGGAAGGCTATGCCGACCAGCCGGCGCTCTCCGGCGATGGCCGATACCTCGCCTTCCGGACCAACGCCGCCCTCGCCCAGACCGACACGAACAGCTTCGCCGACGTCTACGTCCTCGATCGCCAGGCCGGCAGCTTCGACCAGGCCTCGGTCAACAGCAGCGGCCGGAGCGGCTTCCGCGGCGACAGCGGCCAGCCGGCGATCTCGGCCGACGGCCGGTACGTCGCCTTCTCCTCCAGCGCGCTCGGGCTGGTCAGCGTGGCGACGCCGACGGGCCAGACACAGGTCTACCGCCGCGACCGGACCGGCCAGGCGACCGTCCTCGTGTCGCATGCGCCCGACGGGTCGGCCGGCACCCAGTCGAGCGGGCAGCCCTCGATCTCCGGCGACGGCTCCGTGGTCGCCTTCTCGTCGCTCTCGCCCAACCTGGTGACCGGCGACGTCAACGAGATGGAGGATGTCTTCACCTGGGACGCCGCCAGCCAGGCGATCGGGCTGGCGTCGGCGAGCAGCGCGGGCGGCCAGGGCAACGGGGCCAGCCTGGACCCGTCGCTCACCGGGGACGGCAGCCAGGTCGCGTTTGCGTCGTTCGCCAGCAACCTGGTCCCGGGCGACACGAACGGCGCCGTGGGCGCCGCCGGGGCCCAGGGACCGTCCGACGTCTTCGTCCACGCCCTCTCCTCCGGCCGGACCACCCGGATCTCGATCGGCCCGGGCCCGAGCCAGGCCAACGGCGCCAGCCTGGCGCCGGCCGCCGACGCCGACGGCGGCGTGGTGGCCTTCGAGTCGGACGCCACGAACCTGGTGGCAGGAGACACCAACGGCGTCCGTGACATCTTCGTCCGCGTCCGCCCGGCCGGGATCGCGATCTCGCCCAACCCCACGGACTTCGGGACGATCGGCGGCACCAGCCCGCCCGCCCCGAGGACTGTCACGATCACCAGCACCGGGGTCATCTCCCTGGCCATCCAGAGCGTCACGATCGGCGGCGCCGCGGCGGGATCCTTCGGCGTGATCTCCGACGGCTGCAGCGGCAGCCGGCTGCCACCCGGCGGGGCCTGCCAGGTGACGGTGGCCGTCTCGACTGCCACCGGTGGCGCCCTCACGGCCCAGCTCCAGGTCGCCGACTCCGCTCCCGGCTCGCCCCATGCCGCCATGCTCACAGCGCTGGTGCTCGGCCCAGGACAGAGCGGGGCTCCCAGGATCGTCCTCTCGCCGACGGTCGGGCCGCCGGGCACCGTCGTGCAGGTGACCGGCGCCGGGTTCGTGGCGGGCCAGCCGGTGGCCCTCTCCTGGTCGATCGGGATCACGCCGCAGCCACTGTCCCCGATCCAGGCGGCCCCGGATGGGACGCTGCAGGCGCAGATCCTGGTCCTGCCCAACGACCTGCTGGGCAAGCGAACCCTCTCCGCCTCGTCGGTCGTGCAGGGTGTGCCCGGGCCGCCCGCCACCGCGGATTTCCTGGTCGTCCCCCGGACCGCCCAGCCGCCCTCCAGCAACCTGGTCCGGATCGCCATCCGCGGTTTCGGGGAGCCGCTCATCTTCCGCTGAGTCACCGAGCCGCAGCGACCGGGCCGCCGAGCCGCCGAGCCGCGGCGACCCGGCGCCGCCCAGCGCCCTCGCGCCGTCGCGCCCGGTCGCGTACCCTGAAGTCGACCGGGCCGTCCGGGGTCGCCGCCGTCGCGCGTCGCGCACCTGCCTCCGGGAAGCCCGGGAAGGTCACCGTGACCGCCCGCGCGGGGAGCACCCGAGGAGCACCCATGCTGACCCTTGGCTACAAGGCATCCGCCGAGCAGTTCGGCCCGCGCGAGCTCCTCGACTTCGCCGTCGAGGCCGAGCGGGCCGGCTTCGACAGCGTCGTCGTCAGCGACCATTTCCAGCCCTGGCGCCACACGGGCGGCCATGCCCCGTTCTCGTTCGCCTGGCTGGCCGCCCTGGGCGAGCGGACCGAACGGGTCATCCTCGGCACCAGCGTGGTGGCACCGACCTTCCGCTACCAGCCGGCGATCGTCGCCCAGGCGATGGCGACCATCGCCTGCCTCAATCCGGGCCGGGTGCTGCTCGGGGTGGGCACCGGCGAGTCGCTCAACGAAGTCCCCGTCCTCGACATCGCCTGGCCCGAGTCGCCCGAGCGCTTCGCCCGGCTCAAGGAGGCGATCGAGCTGATCCAGCGGCTGTGGCGCGAGGACTTCGTCACCTACCAGGGGACCTACTACCGGACGCGGAACGCGACCGTCTACGATCGGCCCGAGACCCCGGTCCGGCTCTTCGTGGCGGCCGGGGGCCCGGCCGCCGCCCGCCTCGCCGGCCGCGTCGCGGACGGGATGATCTGCACCTCCGGCAAGGGGATGGAGCTCTACCGCGAGACCCTCTTGCCGGCGGTCGCCGAAGGGGCCGCGAAGGCGGGCCGCGACGGCGCGGCCGTCCAGAAGATGATCGAGATGAAGGTCTCCTACGATCACGAGCGGACCCGAGCCCTGGAGGACACCCGTGTCTGGGCGGCGCTGGCGCTGCCCGGCGAGGTCAAGATGGGCATCGAGGACCCGCGCGAGCTGGAGCGCCTGGCGGCCGAGCTGCCGCTCGAGCAGGCAGCCGGCCGCTGGCTCGTCTCGGACGACCCCGACGAGCACCTTGAGCAGCTTCGGCCGTACCTGGAGCTCGGCTTCGACCACCTCGTCTTCCATGCGCCGGGGCCGGACCAGGTCCGCTTCATCCGGGCCTACGGACGGGACGTCCTGCCTCGCCTCCGGGAGCGCTGGGGCTGACCCGTGGCCGGCGCCGACGAACGGACGGGTCGCCCGATGAGCGGCGGGCTGGTGGTCCGGGGCCGGCCGATCTCCGTCCGCTACGTGGACGGCCACCGCTTCTCGGTCTCGATCCGCGATCACGAGCTGGCGGTCGACCAGCCGCGCGGCAGCGGCGGGACGGATGCCGGGCCGTCGCCGACGGAGCTGTTCGTCGCTGCCCTGGTCGCGTGCGTCGCCCACTACGGCCACGCCTTCCTGGCCCGGCATGGCGTGGGCGGCGAGGTGCGGGCGGTCGTCGAGTGGTCGGTGGACCTCGGCGCCGAGCGCGTCAGCCGGGCGTCGATCCTGGTGGAGGCGCCCGAGGTCCCGGCGGAGCTCGCGGGGGGCTTCCGCGTCGCACTGGAGCACTGCCTCGTCCACAACACGCTGCGGGAGCCGCCGGACGTGACGATCGAGGTCGAGCCCGCGGAGCGCCGCGCCGCCGGCTGACCGCCCCTTCCCGCCGGCCGGCGGCCCGAATCGCTCGAAACCGTCAGGCGGGTCATCCAGCAGGCCCGCCGATGCCGTTGGGCTCCGGCGAGGGGATGTGTGGCTCGTCCCGGAAGCGCCCCTGAGCGCCCATAGTCGGAACCGGGCAAGCGGCCGCCTGCGCCGAGGAGGCGACGGCCTGCCGGCCCGACTGTGAGGACAGCACGACCGAGAGTGACGCGCCGGCATGACCACGCATGACGATGGGCTCTTCGCCGCCATGGCCGGGCGCGGCGTCTCCCGGCGCGACTTCCTCAAGTTCTCGTCGGCCATGGCTCTGGCGCTGGCGCTGCCGGCGACCTTCGCGCCGCGGATCGCCGCGGCGGTCACCGCCGCCCCGCGCCTTCCGCTCGTCTGGCTGCGCGGCCTGGGCTGCGGGGGGGACGGCGAGGCCTTCCTGCGCTCGGCCAAGCCGACGACCGCCGAGCTCCTGCTCGACCTGCTGTCGGTCGACTACGCGGCGGCGCTCATGGCGCCCTCCGGGACCGCGGCGGTGCGGTCGCTGGCGGATGCCATCGCCAGGGGTGGCTACATCGCGGTCGTGGAGGGTGCCGTCCCGACCGGCGACGGCGGGGTCGCCTGCGCCGTCGGCGGGCGCGCCTTCGGCGACGTCGCGCGCGAGGTCTGCGCCCGCGCCCTGGCCACCATCGCCGTCGGCTCCTGCGCCTTCGACGGCGGCGTGGCCGCCGCGTCAGGAGGATCGACCCGTGCCACCGGTGTGGCCGGCCTGGTGCCTGCCGGCCGGCTCGTCAGCCTGCCCGGCTGTCCGGTCAACAGCGAGAACCTGGCGGCGACGGTCGTCCACTACCTGACGTTCAAGCAGATGCCGATCACGGACGGCCGGAACCGGCCGCTCTTCGCCTACGGGGGGCTGGTCCACAACCAGTGCGAGCGGCGGGCTCACTTCGAGTTCGGCGAGTTCGTCGTGAGCTGGGGCGACGAGGCCGCCCAGAAGGGCTGGTGCCTCTACAAGATGGGCTGCAAGGGCCCCGAGACCTACGCCAGCTGCCCCACGACCCAGTACGCGCAGGGCACGAGCTGGCCGGTCAGGGCCGGTCACGGCTGCATCAGCTGCACCATGCCGGGCTTCTGGGACGCGGCCAGCCCCTTCTACTCCAGGCTGCCCTCGCCGCTGCCCTTCGCCCCCACCGTCTCCGCGGACCAGGTGGGCCAGCTGCTGGTGGGGGGCGTGGCCGGTGCCACGACCGTGCACGGGGTGGCGAGCTACGTCCGGGTGCGGCGCACCGGCGCCGCCGAACGTCGCGCCGCGGCGCGACGCGGGCAGGAGAGCGGGTCGCTCCGACCCGAACCTGCCCGCCTCGCCGACGGGCTCCCGGCCGTCTCCAGGGCCGCGTCAGCGGGCGAGCCCCCGGCCCCGGTGACCGAAGCGGCGAACGAAGCCAGCGGGGAGCCGGGCTGAGATGCCGCGCATCGCGATCGACCCCGTCACGCGGATCGGCGGCCAGCTCCGCGTGGAGGTGGAGGTGACCGACGGCGTCGTCAGCGACGCCTGGAGTTCCGGGACCGCGTTCCGGGGGCTGGAGCGGATCCTCCAGGGCCGCGACCCCCGCGACGCGTGGCTCTTCGCCGAGCGGATCTGCGGCGTCTGCAGCGGCGTCCACGCCCTGGCCTCCGTCCGGGCCGTCGAGCGCGCCCTGGGCGTGACCGTGCCGCGGAATGCCCGCCTGATCCGGAACATCCTGGCGGGAACCCGCTACGTCCAGGACCACGTCGTCGGCTTCTACCACCGCCAAGCCCTGGACTGGGTGGATGTGACCGCCGCGGCGTCGGCCGATCCTGCCGCGACCTCCCGCCTGGCCCGCTCGCTCAGCGACTGGCCTGACTCGAGCGTCGCCTCCTTCCAGGCTGCCCGGGATCGGCTCGCCGCCGCCATCCGGTCCGGGCAGCTCGGCCCGTTCGCCAACGGTTACGGAGGGCACCCGGCCTACACCCTGGCCCCGGAGGCCGGCCTGATGGTGATGGCCCACTACCTCCGGGCGCTCGACTGGCAGCGCACGCCGACCCAGATCACCACCCTGCTCGGCGGGAAGGACCCGCATCCGCAGGCCTTCCTGGTGGGCGGCATGGTCCTGGTGCCCGATTGGGGCGGGCCCCGGCCGGCCGGGAGCGAGCATCCCCAGCAGGTGGACAGGGCCTCCCCCTCCGCCCTGGGCGAGCGCGGCCTGGCCGAGCTGGTCGGGCTGGTCGCGACAGTCAAGGCATTCGTGGACGAGGTCTACCGGCCGGACGTGCTCGCCGTGGCCGGCCACTACCGCGACTGGGCCGCGACGGGCCAGGGCATCGGCGACTACCTGGCCTACGGCGAGTTCCCCGAGGACGACACCGCCCAGCCATCGCTCCTGCTGCCGGGCGGCAGGATCGTGAAACGCGCCACGGCCAGGACCGAGCCGATCGACCAGGCCGCGATCGGCGAGACGGTGGCCTACTCCCACTACACTTACGGGGGCGACGACACCGCCTCGAAGCACCCCTTCGACGGCCGGACGGATCCCCGCTACGACGGGCCGCCCCTCCCGTACGCCACCCTCCAGGGTGCGGCGCGCTACAGCTGGGTCAAGGCGCCGCGTTACCAGGGCGGGCCGATGGAGGTGGGGCCGCTGGCGCGGATGCTGGTCGCCTCCGTCGAGGGCCAGGTCGATGTCCGGGCCGGCCTGGGGCGCGCCTTCACCACGCTCGAGGCGTCGCCGGACCTCCTGTACGGCACCATCGGCCGGACCGTGGCCCGCGCGATCGAGGCGCAGGTGATCGCAGACCGGCTGGGACGCTGGCTGAACGACCTCAGGGCCGGACTGGCCGGCGGGGACCTGGCCGTGGCCGATCTCGGCAGATGGGATCCCGCGGCCTGGCCGAGCGAGGCCCGGGGCTACGCCCTCGGGGAGTCACCCCGCGGCGCGCTGGGTCACTGGGTGACCATCCGTGATCGTCGGATAGCCTCCTACCAGGTCGTCGACGCGACGACCTGGAACGCCTCGCCGCGCGATGCCAGTGGCCGCCGCGGCGCCCTCGAGGAGGCCCTCGTCGGCACGCCGGTGGCGCGTCCGGATCAGCCGGTCGAGATCCTGCGCACGGTCCACTCGTTCGACCCGTGCCTGGCCTGCGCCGTCCATGCCGTCGGCCGCGAGTCCGGCGGTGCGATCGCGATCCGCGTCCGCAAGGGAGGGGCGGGGTGACCGTGCTCGCCGAACCGCAGGGGACGTCCTCGTCGGCCGCCGTCCTCGCCACGGCCGCCATCGAGGCCCCGACCGCCGCGCTCGCATCCACCGCCGAGCTCTCGCCCGCCCCAGCTGGGGAGTCCACCGCCGAGGACGGCGTGCGCCGCCGCCTCTACGTCTGGCAGGTCCCCGTCCGCGTCAGCCACTGGGTCACCGCCGGCTGCATCGTCGTCCTGAGCCTGACCGGGGGCTACATCGCCGACCCGTTCCTGATCCCGCCGGGCGGCTCGGTCATGACCACGGTGCGCCTGATCCACATGGGGGCCGCCGTGACCCTGATCGCCTCCGGACTCCTGCGCACCTTCTGGCTGCTGGCCGGCAATCGCTTCGCCCGCTGGTCGGCCTTCTTCCCGACGAGCCGCAGGCAGGCCACGGAGGTCTTCAGGCAGGCCGGGTTCTACCTCTTCGTGCGGAAGGAGATCCCGCGGATCCTGGGCCACAACCAGCTCGCGGCGAGCGCGTACCTGCTGCTCTGGGCTCTGCTCCTCCTCGAGACCGTGACCGGCCTTGCCCTCGACGGCCTGCTCGGCAACGAGCCGGGCGCGACGGCCCTCTGGTGGGTGCGCGAGCTGCTGGGCCCGCAGACGCTGCGGCTCGTCCACCACCTCGCGATGTGGGCGATCCTGGCGATCGCCCTCTTCCACGTCTACAGCTCTGTCCTGGTCGACAGCCTGGAGAGGAACGGGCTGCTGTCGAGCATCTTCAGCGGTTACAAGTACGTCACCCGGGAAGAGATCGTGGAGGCCCGCGACGGCGGCCCGGACGTGGTCGAGCTGGCCCAATGAGCGGCACGAGCGCACCCGCACCGACATCCCGCCGCAACGGCATCGTCCCGCGCCGGCCGGCCGGCCGGCTGTGCCCGCTCCCCGCGGCGGGCCGCGCGGAGGCGGGCCGATGAGGGGCCACCTGGACCGCTGGATCAAGGCCCTCATCTTGGCCAACGTCGTCCTGCTGGCCGTCGTCCTGTCCGCCGTCTTCTTCGACTCCTTCCACGGGCTGACACCCGGCCATCCCGCGCAGGCCGCCTCGTCACCCTCGGCCAGCATCGAGCTGATGCCGATGGGCCTGGCCCACATCCCGACGAGCGATGCCTGCGTCCTCTGTCATGACTCGGGCGGCCAGGCCGGGCTCAAGCCCGTCCCGGCTCTCGGCCATCCCCTCGAGGGCTGGCGCGAGTGCCTCACCTGCCACACGAACGACAAGCTCGGCCGCACGGCGCCCGGGCATGTGGGCATCCCGCAGACGGAGTGCCTCAACTGCCACAAGGTGGCCCAGCCCGGGCCGGCGATCACCCAGCCCCACTCGCGGCTGGGCGACCAGCATTGCCTCGACTGCCATGGCAGCGTGGCGCACCTGCCGTCGAGCATGGTCGGCCGGAACCAGAGCGACTGCTCGCTCTGCCACAAGCCGACTGCCCTCCCGCCGCCCCAGTACCCCCACGCGCCGGGTGCCAACCTCGACTGCCGCTCGTGCCACCAGTCGGCGGAGGTGGGCAACCTGCCGATCGACCATGCGCTCCGCACGAATGAGATGTGCCTGCTCTGCCACGACATCAGGCAGCAGGGCTCCAGTCCGCTTCCGTCATCCAGCCCGGCCGTGACGCCGAGGCCGAAGGCGTCGACCCTGGGGGACTGATCCGGCCCGCAGGCTCCCGCTCGAGGGCCACTCAGACGTGGCGGCGCCGGCCGCCTCAGGCGGACGAGGGGCGCCTCTCACGACCCGCCTCTCACGGCACGTACTGCAGGAACACCATCCGGCCGATGAGCACCAGGCCGACCCCACCCAGGGGCGTGCGCGAGCCGGGCGCGGCGATCTTCTCCGTGCGCTGGTAGACATAGCCGAACAGGAGACCGGCGGCGAAGGTGGAGACGATCGGAGCGGCGCGCCCAGGAGCAGCGTCGTCGTGAGCGATCCCTCGAGGGGCGGCTCGGCCGTGTCGGCGATCATGGGCTGCAGGGCCACCGGCCGGCTGACGGGTACAATCGCGCCGTCCGTCGAGGGGATGTCCAGGTTGGGGAGGGGTCAGGGGGCCCAAGCCTTCGGCAGTCTCGGCCGGCTCGCCGTCCGAGTGCGGGTCGCCGGGGTGCCGAGCGCCAGGAGTCGTCGAATCGTGCGCGTGGTCACCATTCCGAAAAACCACCTGATGCTCATCGCCGGTCTGGTCTGGTGCGCGGCGGGCGCGATGGTCTGCATGGTCGGGTTGCCGCTGGAATTCGGGCTTGCGCCGGCGCACCTGGTCCTGCTGCCGCTCGCCGGGGCGATCTTCCTCGCGTTCTACTTCCTCGTCTTCTCGCGACTCGTCCGGAAGCACACCGGTCGAATCCGGGCGCGGACCGAGGAGCGGCTCCCCGTCTGGAACTTCTTCAACGCCTCCTCGTGGGCGGTGATGGCGGTGATGATGTGCGGCGGCATGGCACTCCGCTTCTCGCACGTGATGCCCGACTGGATGATCGCCTTCTTCTACAGCGGCCTCGGCCTGGCGCTCTTCCTCTGTGGCGTCCGCTTCCTGGGTGTCTTCGCGCGCAAGGATGTCCTGGCTCTCGCACCCGATCGATTTCGCGCCGACGCCTGACAGCGCGAGCGTCACGGGCGACATTCCCGGCGGGAACGGGAGGCACGGGTCGGCGCGACTGACCGGCGGTGCCTCGGCCCGGCCGCAGCCCTAGGGAGCGGGCTGGTCGCTGACCGGGGTGATCTCGCACGTAGCGATCTTCGCGCCGGGCGCGAGGAACTTCTGGACCGCTGCGATGGAGTCCGTCTCAACCACGAGAAACGTGGTGTGCTGCGGGAAGGCGAGCCAGTAACCGAGGACCTTCACCTCGGTCGACGCGCCGTCGAACAGCGATCGGGACCCGCCCTTGCCGTAGGGGCAATCGTGCGGCGCGTGGCTCTGCTTGACATGGAAGAGCACGGGACGCTCCTTCCTCTTGCTCGCCCGTCGCGAGCGAGATGCCCGCCGGACCCGAGGCGACTGGTTACGAGCCAGGCCGGCCGGACCCGGATCGGCCACCACCCAGCGGCATGGCCGCAACGCCGCCGCAATTGGGGCTGGTCATGGCGTTCCCCGGGCCCAGTCTCGCGGCGCCGGGAGCGTAGCGGATGCGCTCGGCCATGGGAAGACGCCGGTAGGTACCGTTCCGTTCGCTGCCCCTCATCGCGGACGGCCCCTCCGGCTCGAGTTCGGGTCAGGTCGCTGAGCGCCCCTCCGGGCGGGCGCAGCCGCGCCCGGTCAGGCAGCTGTCCGGTCGCTCGATCCGGGTCGGCGCAACACCGCGGACTGCCGCCACGGTCGACGCTCTGCCAGGCAGCTCCGGCGCAGATACCCACGCGCGCCGCGACCGGCTACAGCAGCTCCGCGAGGGGGAATGCGCGATGCAGGCGGGGCGGGACGAGGAAGTTCTGACGGTGGGTCGTCCGGAGCACGGCGTTCATCCCCTGTTCGCGGGCCCGGGCATCGATCGGCAGCACCGTCCCGTCCGCGTAGCGCCCGTCCATCGCGAGCCGGCTGCGGACGAAGCCGTCGCTCGTCGGGGCGAAGACGAGGAAGTGGAGGCCCGCCGCGGGCGCGTCAGACCACCGGTCCCGGGCCGGATCGATGGTCCAGGCGAACGGGTTGTCGAGCGTGTTGAAGTCGGCCCTCTGGGGGACGGCGCTGCCCTGGGGCTGGAAGGTGCCGTAGTTGTCGATGAGGTCTGCCGGCAGGCGGGTCGCGGGCTGCAGGGCGGCGGAGTGGCCGACGACGCCGTGCTCGTGGAACTCGCGGACGACCTCGGCCTCGGTCCTCGTCTGGGCCGGCCCCTCGGCGACGGTCTGCGTCTCGCGCGGCACGTCGAGGCCGGGCCGGAACGCGCGCGCGACCCGCTCCTCGTAGCTGTGGCCCCGATACCACGCCTCGAGATCCTCGAAAAGGTGCGAGAGGTGCGCCATGGTGCCGTGGCGGAAGTAGCCGTCGGGCCACTGGTCGGTCGCGCCGGGGATCGTCTCGAAGTTGGCGATGCGGTCGCTGCCGAGCGCGGCCTTCTGGCTGGAGGTGAAGCCGAGGAAGAGCTGCGCCCCGTCGGGGATCAGCTCAGCTCCGGGGATGCCGGCAGCCAGCGCCTTCTCCTTGGGCAGTCCGATGCCGTCTCCGCCCATGAAGCCCTTGCGGGTGCTGGTCGGCTCCCAGAACTCCAGCTCGCCGCCGAAGAGGACCGCGGCGGCTCGCTCGATGTGGTCGGTCGAGTCGCTGTGCATGAGGACCGCGGCGTCGTTCTCCTCGAGGACGGTAGCCTCGGGATCGCTCGGAAAGCGAACGGCATCCAGGACCGCGTCGACGCGATGGCCGGCGGCGGCCGACGCCCGCAGATCCACCGGCAGGGTCCGCTCGGCGGGACGCGGGACGAAGCGCCGGAAGTAGGGCAGGCCCCAGGCGACCGTCAGCCCGAGCCCGGCGGGCGTCGGCTCGTACGCCTCGTCGAGAGCGGCGAGCTCCCGCTCGAGCCGGCTCTGCGCGGCCTGGAGCGCGCCACGGTCCGGGCGGATCCGGAGTCGGATGGTAACGACACGGTGGTACCTGGGCGGCACGATCACCGCCACGCCGTTCTCGAGCCGGACCCCAAGGCCCTGCATGACGTGCTGCTCCGGCGGCAGCGCCTTCCACGCTATCGGACCTTCGGATCTCGGGCCGGGCCGGAACACCCTGCTGAAGAGTCCGATGCTGCCGCTGCTCATCCGTGACCTCCCACCCGTCGGTCGCGTGACCGCCCTCGCGAACCGTCCAGCGGCCGGATGCTACGCAGTTCGGACGCGCGCGTGGACTACCCGATCGGGTGGAGATCTGCCGCCCCGCCCCGGGGGCCCCGCCGTCCGGGTCCACCTCTTCGGACGTCCCGGCGCCGCGCTGGAGACCCGCGTCGACGCCGGGCCGCGGCCATCGGGCGGTTCTGGTTCGACCGCGACGTCCCCGTCCGCTGGCTCAAGGCCATGCTGCCCCTCGCCGGGCGTTCCCGCCGGTGCGGTGCGCGGCCCCCTCGACGGCGCCGTTCCGCGGCCCTTAGAGGCCCGTCGAATCGCTCGGCGCCGCGGGGCGCCGCGGGCATCAGCCGCTGTGGCCCGGGAGCCGGTGCCCCCTGTGGCGGCCGCACCCGGCGCTCTGGCGGTCCGTGACGATGGGGCCGAATGGGCGGGGGCCAGTTCAAAAGCTGAGCTCTGGCTGACCGCACCGGCGAACGAGGTCCCTGAGTCGGCCCCGTTCCGCGTCGATGTCCGGCGGTCGCGCGGCTGATGCCCAAGCCGTCCGACGAGCCAGCCTGCCCACCGGAGGTCCGCTAGCGGGGCACGATCCGAAGCGTCGATCGGCTGGCCTCGGGCGACACCACCGTCCCGACCATACGCGCGCCGTAGCGGTCGTACTTCGCGTGGTAAGCGGCGTCGACCTCGCTGGCGACCTCCTCCGCCGGCTGCTCGAAGCTGACGTCGCGCTCCACTCCGCCGGCTCGGATCCTGCCCTCCCCCGAGCGGAGCGCGCGCTGGAACCAGGGGTTGTCGTAGCCGTACGCGGACCGGACGTAGACATGGTCACCGGCCCGGACCGCCCAGATCGTCGCGTACCGGCGGAGCGTGCCATCGGGACGCCGCGACGCGAGCTCGAGCTCGTCAGTCCGCCCGATCCGGGCGAGCTCGTCGGCGGTCCAATTGCTCATCGGTCGAGGTCCATCGGTTCGGCGCGGTACTCAGCGTCGGTGACCTTCTCTCCCCACTCGGTCTCCGGGCCCTCGGCCGGCGCCTCCCAGATCGCGAGGTGGGTCATGAATCGGTCGGGCGCCGCGCCATGCCAATGCCACTCACCGGCCGGCGTGTGGACGGTGTCGCCGGGCCGGATCACGACGAGCTCGCCGCCGTGCGACTGGATCCGTCCGACCCCCTCGGTGACGTGGACCGTCTGACCGACCGCATGAGCGTGCCACGCGTTCCTCGCGCCGGGTGCGAAACGGACGACGGCGACGCGGAGGCGGGATGGCTCCTCGCCCCGGACGATCGAGTCAACCCAGGCGTCGCCGGTGAACGTCTCCGCCGCCGCCTTGACCGTGGGCTCCTTGGGCAACTTCCGCATAACGGTTCCTCCAGTTCAGCTGAGCTGGTCTCGGCCGCGTCACTCACGCCGTCGCGGCGGTGCCGATCACTCCCCGGGCGGGAAGTCCGTCGAGGCGGCAAGACTTGCCTGCGCCTCGAAGCCGGCGATCCGCGTTCGCAGCGTCGCCAGCGTGCTCTCGAGTGCCTGGGAGCCGAGCACGATGCGCAACGGCGCCGGCTCGACGCCGGCGCTCTCGATGATCCTCGCCGCCATCCGGGCCGGGTCCCCCGGCGCGAGGCCGTTGTCCGGGTCGAGCATCCGGGCGAAGGCGTGGGCGGGCGTCTGGTCGTAGACCGGCATCGACGCGGCGACTTGGGCGCTGCCGTACCGGAACGCCGTCCTCGCCCCGCCGGGCTCGACGATCGTGATCCCGATCCCGAACGGTGCGACCTCCTGGGCCACGGACTCGCAGAAGCCCTCGATGCCCCATTTCGTGGCGTGGTACAGCGAGTTCCCAGGGAAGGCCACCTGCCCGCCGTAGGAGGAGACCTGGATGATCCGCCCGCCGCCCTGTGCACGGAGGTGAGGCAATGTGGCGCGGATGAGCGCGATGGAGCCAACGAGGTTCGTCGCGACGATGTGCTCAACCTGCGCGTCGGTCAGCTCCTCGGCCGCCCCGAACAGGCCGTAGCCGGCGTTGCTGACCACCATGTCGATGCGCCCGAGCGCGGCGAAGGACCGGTCGACGACCTCGCGGATCCCCGGTGTGTCGGTAACGTCGAGGACCTCGGCGCGGAACGTGTCCGGGTACCGTGCCACGAGATCCGCGACGGGGGCGGGGCGGCGCACCGTGCCGACGACCCGGTCTCTTCGCTCGAGGAGCTGCTCGGCGAGGTTTCGCCCGAAGCCGCTGCCGACCCCGGTGATGAGCCATGTGCTTCGCGCCATCGTGTTCTCCGATCCTGGTCGACGGGCGGCGGGGCCCGACGCGTCGTCGTTGGCCTGCGCAGGCAGCTACGCCGCGGTCGCCTGGAGGACCTTGGCCATGCCCACATACGGGACCGCCTGGTGGACGATCTCCTTGACCTCGACCGGCGTGACTCCGACCGCGACCGCCGCGCCCAGCATGACGCGGTGCTCCGCCAGTGCCTGCGACGCGAGCAGCGCCGCGAGCTGGGCCAGGAGCCGGGTCCGGCTGTCGCGCCGGCTGTCGCGCCGGCTGTCGCGCCGGCTGTCGCGCCGGCTGTCGCGCCGGCTGTCGCGCCGGCTGTCGCGCAGGACTCCGTCGAAGGCGAAACTGTCGGAGACCTCGATCACTTCGGGGTCGGTCACGACCAGTCCGAGACGTGCCCGGGGAACAGCTCCTCGTGGCTGGCCCGAGCTCGGTCGTTGGAGGGCATCGCCACGCTCCTTTCCTAGCTTGCCGCGACGCGCACGAGCGACTTGATGGCGCGTCGCTCGTCCATCGCCGCGTAGGCGTCGGAGATCTGCTCGAGGTCGGCCTCGAAGTCGAAGACACGCCCGGGGTTGATGCGCCCGGCCAGGACGTCCGGGAGCAGCTCCGGGATGTACTTGCGGGCGGGAGCGACGCCGCCGCGCAGGCCGACGTTGCGGAAGATCACGGTGTCGATCGGCACCTCGACGCCGTGAGGCGCGCCGACCGCGCCGACGACCGAGCCCGACCTCGCGATCGCGAACGCCGTCGCCATCGAGTCACCGGTGCCCACGCACTCGAGCGCGGCCTCGACGCCGAGGCCGTCGGTCATGTCGCGCACGGCCTCGATCGCCTCGTCGCCGCGCGCGGCGACGATGTCGGTCGCGCCGAACTCGCGGGCGACCGCCTGGCGGGCCGGGTTCCGGGACAGGGCGATGATCCGCGCCGCACCGAGCCGCTGCGCAGCGAGCACCGCGGACAGCCCGACAGCGCCGTCGCCCACGACCGCGACCGTCATGCCGGGACCGACCCCGCCACTGACCGCGGCATGGTGGCCGGTGCACGCCACGTCGGAGAGGGCGAGGATCGAGCGCAGGGTCGCGTCGGAATGCCGCGTGCCCGGGACCTTGACGAGTGTGGCGTCGGCGAAGGGCACCCGGACCGCCTCGCCCTGGCCACCGTCCATGCCGTGGTTGCCGTACCCGCCACCGTGCAGGCAGTTCGAGGGCCAGCCGGCGCGGCACAGCACGCACGTCCCGTCGCTGTACGTGAACGGCGTGACAACGAGGTCACCGGGGCGGAGGTCGCCCCACATCGGCGCCCACCGCATCGACGACGCCCATGAACTCATGGCCGATCGCGCCGAGGTCATGGGAGGAGAGGCCGCGGTAGTACCAGAGGTCCGAGCCGCAGACGCAGGCGAGCGTGACGCGCACGATCGCGTCGGTCCGCGCGGCGATGACCGGGTCGGGCAGCTCTCCGTACACGATGCTCCGGGGGCCGTTGAAGATGGCGGCTTGCATGTCACTCCCGGCGTTGGGGGTTGGGGTGCGGCGTGCCAGGGTCCATCCAACCAGTCGTGGTCGCCGCGAGGAAGGCAGGCGTTACAGGGGTACTCGGGCGCGTGCTGTTCAGTTTGGCTCACCGCCAGCTTTTGATGGTAGGACTTGGGGACGCCGTCGGACAGCCGGGTGCCCTCGCCCGCAACGTGGGGGAACAGAGCAATTGTCAAGAGTTGTGGATGAGCCCGGGTCAGGCGGCGGCGGACTCTTCGGTGATCGCCTGCTCTTCCTGGGACAGCGGCGCGCTCCTCTCCTGTAG
>JAJYJO010000037.1 GCA_021789435.1 Chloroflexota bacterium | reverse complement strand
CCGGCCGGTGCCTGGAGCGAGGTGTTCCCGAAGGCGATGTTCTGGGCCGTCTCCTGGATCGTCGTCCCCCCGGCGGAGCCGCCGGACGCGGCCGGGCTGCCGGAGGCTCCCCCGGAGGCCGCGGCGCTCGGGGCGGCGCTCGCCTGGGTCCCCGCGGGGGCCGGCGTCGCGGGCCGGGTCGGGCTGTAGGTCCAGCCCGGGACAGCCGCGTTCGAGCAGGCTCCGAGGATGAGGCTCGCGGCAAGGCCCGCCGCGAGCAGGAGCGGTCGAGTGGGACGCATGACGATCGTGTCTCCTCCCAGGCTGCGGTCCGAAGCGCCACCGGGCCCTCTCCGCATCGCTGCCGGGCGCGGCATCACACGGATGCGGACCGTGGGTCATCGCTGCCGGGTCGACGCCACTCGGGCGCCGGGCGACTGGCCCAACTCTAGCGCCCATCGCGGCGGGCCGTCTCGCCCGGGCCCGGATGGCTCGCCCGCCGGGTCGACCCACCGCCGGCCTGGGGGCCACGAGCGGTGGAGGGCGGGGTCCTGGTACTCCACAGTACCTTCGTCCGATTGAGGCCAGTCGGCCCCCGGGGTACGGTCCTCCCAGCGCATCAGGCGATCACTCGAGAAGCGCGTGAGGATCGCCCTCGTCACCTCAGGAGTGCCCAGATGAAGTCCGCGACGGCCCAGCGACTCTGGCGAATCGGCCTGACGCTCGCCTCCCTCGCCGCGCTCGCGCTATCGATGGGGGCCGGAACCCGCTGGTTCCATTGACCCGAAAGACCGGTCGGGCACGTTTCGCCGGCTCAGGGCGCAGACCTAGATCGATCGCGGGGCTTCTCCCCGGCTGAGACGACCACAGGACACGAGACCCGGATCTCTTCCTTCCGGGTCTCATGGCGTTTCTGGAGGCAGCGGCGCGGGGGCACCGCAACCGATCTCGGGCTCAGGCCGGGTTGGCCAGGCCGAGGCGGATGGCGACCGTGGCGGCCTCGACGCGGCCCGCCACGCCGAGCTTGGCCAGGATGTTGCTGACGTGGACCCCCACGGTCTTGCGGCTGATGAACAGCCGGCGACCGATCTCCGGGTTGGTCAGACCCTCGGCGATCAGGGCGAGCACCTCGCGCTCCCGCGCACTCAGGTTGAAGGGGTTGCCGCGGGCCGGAGTAGTGGCCTCACCGACGAACCCGCGAGCGAGAGAGGAACCGGGCCCGCCGTCCTCGCCGGAAACCGTCGCCGCCGTTGCGCCCGCAGCCTGCGCAAGCGGGGTCGGGATCTCGGCGATCGCCGGTGCCGCCGGGTACCCCGCGGCGAGCAGCGCCGTCAGCTCGGCCGGTAGCGGGATCCGTCCGCGGGCGCCCAGCTCCTGCAGTGAACGGAGCAGGGGCCGCGCACCGAGGGCCGACGCCCCCTCCGCCGCCGCCAGGAGCGGGGCCCGCGCCAGGTGACGGTCCTGGCGGCCGCGCCGCAGGTACGCCTCCGCCTCCCGGCGGCGGGCACGGGCCGCGCGATACGGGTCGCCCAGCAGCTCCCAGCGGGCCGCCAGCTCGGCCCATTCCGCCGGCCGATCCCGACCGTCCAGGGCCGCCCGGAAGGCGCGCGCCATGGCGAGCATGGCGTCCGCCTCGCGGCGAGAGCCGAATTCGGGCTTCACCCCGGCGGCCTCCACCGCCAGCGTCGCGTGGCGCAGCATCGCGTCCGCCCGGCTGCGTGCCTCGGCCAGGCGGGCCATCTCGCCGCGGGCCCGCGCCTCGTTCCCGATCGCGGCCTGGACCTCCAGGCCCACGGCCGCCAGCTCCGCCAGCAGCGTCCAGTCCTCGGTCCCACGGAGCCGGGCCCAGCCGCGCTCGATCGCCCGACCCGCCTCCGGCAGGTCGTCGCGCCACAGACCGTAGGAGGCGGCCGCAGCGTAGGTTCGGGCCGAGTACTGGGCCTCGGCCACGGTCTCCGTCTCGAGCAGCAGCCGCCCGAGGAGTCGGCCCGCGAACTCCCCGGCGGTGGTCTCGATCTCGACGGTGGCGAGCGTCAGGAGCGGGTTGAGAAAGCCCATCCCACGCTGCGTCCAGTCCAGTGCCGTGGTGCTCAGGCTGCGGGCCTCGTCCCAGCGGCCCAGCCGGAACAGCGAATCGGCCGCGTTCCCCCGCAGGAAGTTGCCGTAGACGGCGCTCTGGCCGACGCGCACGGCCTCGGCCACCCCGGCCCGCGCGACCGCCACGGCCTCCTCGCGACGGCCGAGCAGGTCGAGGATCGTGGTCTGGTTCGCGAAGGCGCGGAAGACGTCGTCGAGCAGGCCCGCCTCCGCGGCCGTGGCCCGGGCCTGCGCCAGCCGGGCCAGCCCGGTCTCGGGATCGTCGCCCCAGGCGTCCACGACGGCCAGGGTGGTTGCGGCATGGACAAACTCGGCGCGGGCCCCCTCGCCGACCGCCTCGGCCGCGGCGATGGCCTGCTCGGCCAGCTGGCGGGCCCCCGAGAAGGTCCCCTCGATCATCCGGATCTGGGCCAGGCCGGCGAGGACCAGCGCCCGTTCCCGGCTGGCTGCGCGCGGCACGAGCGCGACCGCGCGCTCGTGGGCGACGACGGCACCAGCGTAGTCCCCGGCGGCCCGCCGGTAGCGACCCAGCCGGTCCGACAGGAGGCCGAGGGCAACCCGGTCGCGACGCCCGTCGAGGCCGGCAACCGCGGACTCGGCATGGGCCACGGCGCGGTGGTGGTCGCCGGAGGCGAAGGCCGCCTCCGCGGCGGCCGCCGCCAGCTCGACGAGGTCCGGTCGGGCCGGCTCCGTCGCGCCGGAAGCCGTCAGCTCGATCGCCAGCTCGTATGCGGGCAGGGCGTCCCCGGCCGCGTCGGCCGCGTCGGCCGCCGAGGCCGCGCTCACCGCCGCGTCTCGCGCGGCCGCCGTCTCGTGCGCGGCCAGCCAGTGGCGGAGCGCGACCGCCGGCTCCGACCGCCGGCCGAGGGCGAGGGCGCGTTCGTAGCGCTGTCGCGTCGCGGGCAGCAGGTCCGCGACGACGGCTCGCCGGATCAGCTCGTGGCGGAAGGCGACCGGCCCAGCCGCCCTGCCCGCCTCGGCGACCACGAAACCCTGGGCGAGCGCCTCGGCGAGGCCGGCGGCAAGGTCGCCGTCGAGTCCGCCCGACGCCCGCCGTGGGGCGGGCCCGGAGCGCGGCGCCGGGCGGGGCGCGAGCATCTCGTGGGCCGCGTCGGCGGCCGCGAGCGAGGGCCGGTCGAGGGGCCCGGCGGCCACCGCGAGCAGGCGCAGCAGCCGACGGCAGCCGCGCGAACGGAGGGCGACACGGGCCCGGACGAGCTGGTCGAGCGAGCCGCCGAGCGACGCCCCGGAGAGCTCGTGGCGCGCGGCCAGCAGCTCCTCCGCGACCAGCGGGTTGCCGCGGGACCGCTCCGCGACCAGCAGCAGGAGCGACGCCGACGGCCGGGAGCCCTCGATCCCCCCGATCAGCTCGGCCAGCTCGTCGAGGCCCAGCGGCTGCAGGTCCAGGCGGGAGACGGGCCGAGGTCCCTCGAGGAGTGTGGCGAGGTCGGCCTGGAGAGGGTGCTCCCGCGTCAGCTCGTCGGGCGCGTAGCTCGCCAGCACGACCAGCCGGCCCTCGCGGGAGGTGCGTCCCATGAAGGTGAGGGCAGCCCTTGTCGCCGCGTCCGCGTGCTGGAGGTCCTCCAGCATGAGCACCACCGGTCGCTCCGCGGCCAGGCGGAGCAGGACGTCCTGGAACGCTTCCAGGACCCGAGTCTGCCGCCGCTCCGGGGCGGGAACCGGCGGGCGAGCGGGCAGCAGGCCCAGCCCGTCGAGGCGTCCGCGCAGGGACGGCAGGATCCGGACCAGTCCCTCGCCGGACCTGCCCACGACGACGGCCAGATTGGCGTCGGGAAGGCCGGCCAGCGTCTCGCCCAGGGCATCGGCCAGCGGGACCCAAGGTCGCCCGCGCCAGGCGGGATGAGCCCGGCCGCGCAGAGGCCGGAAGGGGGTCGGCAGGGGCTCGAGCCGGCGAGCGGTCTCGGCCAGGAGCCGGCTGGCCCCGAGACCGCCTGATGCGGCGAGCAGAAGGGTGCTCGGCTTCCCCTCCACGGCCTGTTCGAGGGCGAGGCCGATCCGGCCGAGCTCACGCTCCCGGCCGACGAAACGGGCGCTGCTGAGCGTCACGGGCATGACGGCATTCTATGGCCCGCGCGGAACCCGCCGGGCAGACCTCCCGGACCGCCACCACGCCGCCGATACTGCTTCCATGTGCTCTGCCGTCCGGGAGCTGGGCCCGGTTCGCGCCTACCGTGAACTCCGCCGCGACTTCGCTCCGCTCGTCCTGGTCCTCGCCGCGGGCGACCTCGTGGCGAGCCTCGGCTTCAGCCTGATCTTCCCCTTCCTCACGCTCTACCTCACCCAGCACCTGGGGGCCAGCGCGGTCCAGGCCGGTCTGGTCCTGGCCGGCTACTCGCTCTGCTCGATCGCCTCGGGCGCGACCGGTGGCTGGCTGGCCGACCGGATCGGCCGGCGGGCCGTGATGGTCCCGTCGGTGAGCATCACCGCCGCCGTCGTCGTCCTCATGGGCCAGGCGGGCGACCTGGTCCAGATCGCGGCGCTCGTGGTCGTCCTCGGGCTGGTGGACCCCGCCTTCGTGCCAGCCGCCCGAGCGGCGATCGCCGACGTCGTCGAGGAGGAGCGACGGCCGCGAGCCTACAGCCTGCTGGCGGTCGCCTCGGCCGTCGGTTGGATCGCGGGCCCGTCGATCGGGGCCGGCCTGGCGACGCTCGGCTACCCGCTCCTCTTCACGATCGCCGGACTGTTGATCGGCTGCTACGGGCTGATTGCCCTGCGCTGGCTGCCGGAGACACTGCCGCGCCGCGCCGCCGGAACGCGAGCCGTGGCTTCGTCGGCGGAGCCTGCGGCCACGAGCCGCCTCGCCACCCACCGAGAGCGGCAGGGCGGCCCGGACGCGGAGCCGGTCCTGCCGCCGCCGGGCGCGCCGCTCGCGGCGGCGGCCGAGCTCGTCGTCGCGGACGCCTCGATCCGTTCCCGCGAGCTGCGATCCGCAGACGAGGCGGGGCGGACACCCGCGCGGGGAGCGCGAGCGGCCGTCGACCCGCGGCTCGTCTTCGCGGCCTTCCTGCCGATCGCCGTCGTGGTCCACGCCGCCACGTTCCAGTGGGTGGCGATCCTCCCCATCCACGCCAGCCGCTCGCTCGGGGTGCCGACGGCGGAGTGGGGACTCCTGTTCAGCATCAACGGGATCCTGATCGTCCTTCTCCAGCTCCGCGTCACGAGCGTCGCCGAGCGCTTCGCGAAGCCCCTGGTGATGGCCGCCGCGACCCTCTGCTACGCGGCCGGCAGCCTGGTCACCGTGCTGGTCACGAGGCCGGCCGATGCGGCCTGGGGACTGGGCCTGACGATCGTGCTGGTGACGTTCGGCGAGATCCTGCTCTTCCCGATCGAACCGGCCTTCGTCTCCGACCTGTCGCCGATCGAGCGGCGTGGCAGGTACCAGGGCCTCCTGCTCGCGGCCGACGGTCTCGGCTCGGCCGTGGGTCCGCCCCTCGGCGGCCTGTGCCTCGACTTGGCGCCCGGGGCGACCCTCTGGCTGATCACCGCCGGGTCGCTCGTCCTGTCCGCGGCGGCCCTCGCCGGCCTCAGCCGCCTGTCGGGCCGGATGGCGCCCCCGGCCGAGGCCGCCCTCGCCGGCTTACCCGCCGGCTGATCGGCCGGCGGGCCGCTCCATCCTCCGTTGCGCCAATCGATCGGCCGGCAGGCGCTGGTCAGTCCCGGCCGCGCGACCTCAGGTAGGCGTCAAGCACGTCCGTGTCGACACGCGACCAGTCCGCCTGCTCCTCGCCCTCCGCCGTGGCCGTCTCGTCGACGGCGTCGCCCAGGGTCATCTGGTGGAGCCAGCCCTCTTGCCCGTCCGGACAGAGGACGCGCCAGTAGGTGCCCGACCGCTCCAGCAGCTGGACTTCGTCACCCTCGTCGAGCATGCCGATCTCGGTCGAGCGGAGCTCGTCGGGACCGTCGAGGAGGTGGACCAGCCGGTAGCGAAGCCGGCGACGTTCGTGTCCGTCGAGCGGCCCGACGAGGCCGTGGTCGAAGCTGAGCTTGACGTCGACGGCGGTCGATCGGAGCGGGTCCGACTTGCGGGCCGCCATGAGCGACGGCCGCCGCCAGCGCGGCAGGGCGGCCTCCTCGTCGGCGACGACGGGGACCTGGCCGACGACGAACCCGCCGCCGATCCCCGCGATGCCGGTGGCGGCCGCCGCCGCCAGGAGATCGTCCGGGGCGGTCGGGTCGCCGTCGCGACGACGCTTGCCGAAGAAGAGGAAGGCGAAGAGCAGGGTCGTGGCGGCGGTCGCACCGATGACAGCCGGCAGGATGCGCGCATACGGCGGGGCCGTGCCGAGGCCCGGGACGATGTCGCCGGCCGGCCGGCCGGCCCCGGGTCGCTCGTCGGGAGGCAGGCCGCCCGCCACGGTGGCCTCCCGGGCCGCGTTCGTCCCGCCCGCCCCGGTCGAGCCGGAAGGGCCGGTCGTCGAGCCGCCGCTGGAGGCCGAGCCGGCCGCCGCGGCGCCGGAGGAGCCCGCGCCCGGCGTGGCGTGGCCGGCCGAGGAGGGAGAGCTCACCTCGGCGGCGGTCCCGGTGGCGGTCGCGGTGCCGGCCGGGAGATCGCCGCTGCCGGTCGAGCCGGTCGAGCCGGTCGAGCCGCCGGCCGGCCGCCCGGTCTCGGCCGAGCCTCCGGCCGAAGTGATCGTGCTGCTGGCGCCGCCGGCCGGCCTCGTGCCGGAGCTCGTCGAGCCGCCGGATCCGGCACTCGAGCCGGTCGAGCCGCTGCCGGTCCCGCCGGCGACCGGCGGGACCGTGATCACCACCGTGCCGGCCGCCAGGGAGTCGGTGAACTTGCGAGTGTCGGCCGATTCGAAGGTGATGGTGTGCGTGCCGGCCGTCAGCGTCGAGGCGTACGTGTAGAGGATGCCGCCCTTGTACTCACCCTGGCCCGGCTGCATGACCCGGGCCGATGCGTCGATCAGCACCCGGACATAGGCCGGGGCCGATCCCTCGTGGTTGAGGTAGACGACGGTGAACGTCACGACCGTCGTGGTGTCGCCCGTGCGCGGCGACACCGACGGGGAGCCGAGCTGGGTGGGACCCGACTGCGCGCCCACGGGACCGGCGAGCGCCGACAGCAGAAGGAGGATCGGGCCGAGCGCGGCGAGCCAGGGCCGGACGCGCAGCCTCGGGGCGCGGCAGATGAAGGTCACCGGGATGAGTCCTCCACCGGGCCGATGATGACCCGGATGACGGCCCGAGGATGGTCGGGCGGGCGGGGAGACGCAATGGTACGGGGGTCCTGCCGCTCGACCGGCATTCGGTCCGCCGGCGTGACCGGTTCGCCGTGGCAGCCCGCGCCGCGGCCGGGACCGGTAGCCGGATGGCCGCCTGGCGATAGCCCGAAGTCCCCATGGCGCTGCCTGCCGAGCCCGTTCACCATCGCGTCGTGCACGCCTCGCGAATCGCCGCGCGCCGGGGTCCGCGTGCCGGGTGGGCTGCCGCGGGAGCGGCCGTCGCCGGGCTCGGCTGGCTCGCGATCGCGGCCACCCTCGGGCTGCTGGCTCTCACCACGCCGCTGGTGGACCGCCTGGTCCTCGGCGGTCGCGTGGGGCCCAGCCAGGCGGCCGTCGCTGCCGTGGCCTGGGCGATCGCGCTCACGGCACCGGCCGTCTTCGCCATCCTCGGCCTCTCTCGCCTGCTCGGTGCGGCGGAGGCCCTGAGCCGTGGGCGCCGGAAGGCGGGCCCCGCCCATGCCCTGGGGACCCGCCTCGGCCTCGACCAGACCGTCGTCGGGCCGGTCCGGCTGCCCGACGGGCGCCGGGTGCCGGAGCTCGTCCTGGGCCCCCACGGCGTCGTCGTCTTCGAGGTCCTGCCGCCGCCGGCCGCCACCCGCCGGCACGGCGACCGGTGGGAGGTTCGACTGGAGGACGGCCGCTGGATCCCCCTTGAGAGCCCCCTGGACCGGGCGACCCGGGACGCGGAGCGTGTCCGCCGCTGGCTCGCCGACGACGACCGGGACTTCGTGGTCAAGGTCTACGCCGCGGTGATCGCCTCCGACCTGAGCCTGCCGCGCAGCCCGACCTGCAGCGTCGTGACGGTCGACCAGATCCCGGGCTTCCTCGCCTCGCTGCCCGCGCAGCGAACCCTCAGCCCGTCGCGCCGCGAGCGCCTGCTCGAGAAGGTCCTCGGCGCCAGCTGACGCCGCTCCCGGCGCCCGGCCCGGCAGAACCATCGGCGCAGCCGGTCCCGGAAGGGCCGGGACATCCGGCCCCCAGGCCGCGCCGTCTGGCCCTTCCCCGTTGTGCGGGGGATGGATGATCGTGCGCGACGAGAACGCGCCATCGAATCCCTGGGCGTCGGCAGCGTCGTCGACCCCGATCCCTGCCACGCGAGGTCCGCGACCAGCGCCATGAGCATCACCTACCCCGACAGCCGCGAGGCCGACGTCGTCCTCCGCGACGGCTCCCTGGTCCATATCCGGCCCGCCCGTCCCGCCGATGAGCCCGCCATCCACGAGTTCCTGGCGAACCTGTCGCCCGAGTCCCGTTGGCTGCGCTTCGCGGCCAGCGGCACCGACCTGGACACCGTCGCGCGGCGCTGGTCCGGCGCCGAGGGCTGCGAGGACTGCTCGCTGCTGGCGATCGCCGGGGTCGAGGGCAAGGTGGTCGGCCAGGCGAGCTACGACCGGGTCACGGCGGATCGGGCCGAGGTCGGCTTCGCGGTGGCCGACACGTTCCAGGGCCGCGGCGTCGGCACCCTCCTGCTGGCCCGCCTGGCCGCGGCCGCGGAGGAGGACGGCGTCAGCGTCTTCGTGGCCGACGTCCTGCCCGAGAACCACCGGATGCTGGAGGTCTTCCGCGAGAGCGGCTTCGGCATCACGGTGCAGAGCGAACCCGGGCTGATCAAGGTCCAGTTCCCCACCGGGATGACCACCGACGCCCAGGAACGGTTCGCCGGGCGGGAGCAGGTCGCCTCCGTGGCGGCGGTCACCAGCGTCCTCAAGCCGGCCTCGGTTGCCGTCATCGGCGCATCCCGGAACCGGGGCACGATCGGCGGCGAGGTCTTCCACAACCTGGTCGACGGCAACTTCAACGGCCCGGTCTACCCGGTCAATCCCAAGGCGACGGTGGTCCAGTCCGTGGCCGCCTACGCCTCGGTCCGCGACATCCCGGGGCCGGTGGACATGGCGGTCATCGTGGTTCCCGCGCGCCTCGCCCTGGCCGCCGCCCGCGAATGCGCCGAGAAGGGCGTCAAGAGCCTGGTCGTGATCACGGCCGGCTTCGGCGAGACCGGCCCCGAGGGCGAGGAGCTTCAGCAGCAGCTGCTGACGCTCTGCGGCGAGGCGGGCATGCGGCTCGTCGGGCCGAACTGCATGGGCGTGATGGAGACGTCGCCGGGCATCCGGATGAACGCGACCTTCTCGCCCAACAACGCCATCCCCGGCAACATCGGCTTCCTGAGCCAGTCGGGCGCTCTCGGCCTCGCCTGCATCGAGTACGCCAACAGCCTGGGCCTCGGCCTCTCCTCGTTCATCTCCGTGGGCAACAAGGCGGATCTCTCGGACACGGACTTCCTCGACTACTGGGAGCAGGACGAGAACACGGACGTGGTCTCGCTCTACCTCGAGTCGGTCGGCAACCCCCGCAAGTTCGCCCGCACGGCCCGCCGGGTCGGCCGGAGCAAGCCGATCCTGGCGGTCAAGTCGGGCCGCTCGACGGCCGGCGCCCGGGCCACCTCGTCGCACACGGGCGCCCTGGTCGGCGCCTCGGACGTCACCGTGGATGCCCTCTTCCGGCAGGCCGGCGTGATCCGGACCGACACCCTGGGCGAGTTCTTCGATGTGGCCTCGCTGCTGGCCAACCAGCCGATGCCGAAGGGCAGGCGGGTGGCCATCCTGACCAACGGCGGCGGGCCGGGGATCCTCTGCGCCGACGCCTGCGAGGCCGACGGCCTGATCGTGCCCCAGACGCCCGACGCTCTGCGGGCCCAGCTGGCGGAGTTCCTGCCGCCGGAGGCGGCGCTCAACAACCCGGTCGACATGATCGCGGCGGCACCGGCCGAGGCCTACGAGCGGGCGATGCACCTCCTCGACGAGTGGGAGGAGATCGACGCCCTGATCGTGCTCTACGTGCCGGTCCTGGTCACCACGCCGGACCAGATCGCGGAAGGGGTCCGCAGGGCCGTCCTGAGCCTCAAGCGCGAGATCCCGGTCCTGGCGGTCTTCATGTCCTCCCTGGGCGCGCCGGCGGCGATCAAGTCGGCGGGGCTCAACCTGCCCTCCTACCTGTTCCCGGAGGACGCCGCCCGGGCCCTGGCCCATGCCGTCCGCTACGGGCAATGGCGCGAGCAGCCGCTCGGCACGATCCCCGTCCACAAGGACGTCCGGCCGGCCGAGGGCGCGGCCGTGATCGCCGAGGCCCTGGCCACCCTTCCGGCCGAGGAGGCCGGTGACGGACGCCAGCCGTCGCGCTGGCTCCTTCCGGACGAGGTGGCGCGCCTCTTCAGCTGCTACGGCATCCCGATGGCGGAGTGGCGCCTGGCCGGCTCGGCCGAGGAGGCGGGCAGGGCGGCCGAGGAGATCGGCGGCAAGGTCGCCCTGAAGGCCGTCGCGCCGGGCCTGATCCACAAGACCGAGGCCAAGGCGGTCGTCCTCGACCTCGAGGGCGCTGCCCAGGTCGCCTCCGAGGCCGTGGCCATGGAGCAGCGGGTCGCGGCCCAGGGAACGCAGGTGGAGCGGTTCTTCGTCCAGAAGATGGTCCGTCCCGGCGGCGTCGAGATGCTGGTCGGGGTCGTCGCCGACAAGCTCTTCGGCCCCGTGGTCGCCTGCGGTGCCGGCGGCGTGAACGTGGAGGTGCTCAAGGACGTCAGGGTCCGCATCACGCCACTGACGGACCTCGACGCCCACGAGATGGTGACCTCCCTCAAGACCTACCCGCTCCTCGACGGATACCGCGGCGCTCCCCGCTGCGACGTGGCCGGCCTGGAGGACCTCCTCCTGCGGGTCAGCGCCATGGTCGAGGCCCAGCCGGAGATCGCCGAGATGGACTGCAACCCGGTGATCGTCCTGCCGGAGGGCGCCGTGATCGTCGACGCGCGGATCCGGATCGAGGCGAAGTAGCCGGGAGAGCCGCGGGGCCACCGTTCGTGGGGCCAGTCAGCCGGCCGTCCGGCGCGCCGCGGGCCGCAGGCGCGAATCCGGCGGGCTACGATGGCGGGCGATGAAGGTCATCGTCCGTCCGCCCAGCGATCGCTTCGTGGCTGCCATCTCGACACATCCCGAGCGCAACCGGATCGACCCGCGCCGGGCGGTCGCCCAGCACGCCGCGTTCTGCGCCGCGCTGGAGGCCGCCGGGGTGGACCTGGTCCGCCTGCCGGCCGAGCCGGAGCTGCCCGATGCGACTTTCGTCTCGGACGTCCTTCTGGCGCTGCCGCCCGCCGGCCGGCCGGGCGACCCGACCGCCCTCCTGGTGGCGACGCGTCCGGGCGCTCAACCGCGCCGCCCGGAGGTGGAGGGGGTGCTGAGGGCGGCCCGCCCGCTCGTGGGCGCCGAGGTGCCGGTGGTCCGGATCGAGCCACCGGCCCTGCTCGAGGGCGGCGACGTCATCGTCTACGGCGACCGGATCGCCATCGGGGTCTCGGCCCGCACGAACGAGGCAGGCGCCCGACACCTCGCGGACGCGGCCGGAGCCCTCGGCTACCGGGCATTCCTCTGCCCGGTCACCGACCGGCTGCACCTGGCCACCGCGATCACGGCCCTGGGGCCCGACCTGCTGATCGGGACTGCCGCCGGTTTCGCCTCGCTCGACGCCGCCGATCCCGCGGCGGCCCCACGGGACGAGGTCCGCCGCCTGGTGGTCCCCGATGCGGAACTGCCCGGCGCCAACGTCCTGGTGCTGGCCGGCCGCTGCTTCGTCGCGGCCGGCTACCCGACCGCCGCCCGGCTGGTCGGCCAGATGGGCGCGCTCGTCGTCGAAGTCGAGCTCGGCGAGTTCATCCGGGCGGACGGCGGGCCGACCTGCCTGGTCGCCCTCGTCCCCTGACCATCTGGCGCGGGCTCCCGAGCCTTCGCGGCGGCATCCGTCGGTGCTCCCGTCCGGTGGGCGGCGGGCCCTCCGTCCGGCGGCGCCCGGACCGGGCGGCGGGCCGTGGCCGGAGCGTTCGTCGGACCTCCCGGCCGCGGGTCAGCCCGGCTGGCCGTCGGGCCCCCGGAGTGCCGCCGCCAGGCGGGTCCGGGCGGCGAATGAAAGTGCCGCCGCGATCGCGATGCCGGCGGCCAGGACGATCCCGATCGGCCCCGGCACCCGCCCGTTGGAGACCTGGATCAGGGTCCCGAGCACGCTCAGGACGCCCCACAGCGTCGCCGCCGTCAGCGTATTCCAGCTCGGAGCCAGGAAGAGGCCGAGGCCGGTCAGCACCTCGAGCGCGGCCGACAGGGCGGCCCAGGGCGCGATCGGCTCCCCCGCCTCAAACGCGATCAGCGCACCGAGGGCGCTGGCGACGGCCAGGCCGAGCCAGACCAGGCCGGCCAGCTTGGCGAGGGCGGCGGCGCTCCCGGGTCGGCGGACCGTGGCGCCGGCGGGCGAGACGCCGCCCGCGCCGGTCGCCCGGCGCCCGCCGTCCGTGGCCTCCGCGACCGTGACGAGGCCACCGTCGGCCGCCTCGTGGTCCAGGCCGCACTCCCGGCAGAACCGCACGCCGGGCCGCCGAACGGCCCCGCAGCGGCGACACGTCGGCAGGGGCGCAGCCACGGAGGCGGCGACCTCGTCCGCCGGGGCCCCCGGCGCCCGGCGCCCCGGATCCGAGTCCGTCATCCGGCCGCCGTGGACTCCAGCCACGTGAGCAGGGCCAGGACGAGGCGCGCGGCCGCGCTCTCGTAGTCGCCCCCCGGCTCCATGGCCGCCCGCGCCCCCTCCAGGTCCCCGGCGTTGACCTGGACGAGGACCGCGGCCGCGGCCTCGTGGAACGTGGCGTGGAGCCGGCGGACATCGTCGTAGAGCGGTCCCTTCCGCCTGCCGCGAGGTGCGCCATGGTAGAGCCACTGGCCGAACGAGCAGCTGTCGTCGCGGCGGGCCAGCTCGACCGGCAGGCCGGTCAGGCCCTCGTGGACGGCCTGGTAGAGGCCGAGCCGCCACTCGCCGGTCGCCAGGACTGCCCGGGCAAGCTCGCGCTTGAGCGGATTGACGTCCGCGGTCTCATCCGGTGGCGGGGCCGGTGGGCGACCCGGGCGGCGGGCCCCACACCGCGCACAGAAGGCATCACCCGCCTCCAGGCGTTCGCCGCACGCGGTGCAGTACATCAGACTCCCTCCCGAGACTCCCTCCCGCCGGCCCGCGGGGCCGACCCCCGGTCGCACCCCGGCACGGCCTCCGGTCGGCGCCATCGTAGCCGGTGCCGCCGGCAGTCATGGCCCAGCGGTGAGGGCGTGGGCAGGAGCGCGCCGCGTCTACGCTCCGGTCTCGGATCGGGAGCGAGCCAGGGCGAAGAAGAAGAGGGCCACGGGCCGGTAGACGGCATGTGCGAACTTCATGAACGGCGCGAGCAGGACCAGCTCCAGGGCCACCGACACGTGGAAGAGGAAGACCCAGTACCCCCAGACGGGCGGCTGCGGCAGGTAGAGGGCGAGCTCGATCAGAAACCCGGTGATGCCGGTCACCCACAGCAGGGCCAGCAGCGTCCAGTCGGCCGGGGTGGAGTCGCTGGCCGAGCGGTTGGACCGGCGGAGCCGGTCGACGATCAACATCGTCGTCCCGTAGATCAGGGCTGCGCCGGCCACGGTGCCGAGCAGCCGGACGGGGTACCAGATCGGGACCAGGGTCCCGGTCGCCTTGACGCCGATGAGCGCCAGGCCGTAGTCGAGGATCGTCGCGGCCAGCAGGCCCAGGAAGCCCCACATGGTGCCGGCGTGGATGAACCAGCGCCGCCGGTACCACGGCCGCTCCTCCTGGACGGTCTCGCAGTCGACCCGGTAGCGCCGCTGGCCGATCGATTCGATCCCGAGCGCCTCCCAGAGGGCGCGGAGCGATCGGCCGAGCGCAGCGCGGCTCCCGACGACGTCGCGCACCGCGATGCTCTCCTGTCTCGAGATCCCCCGGGCCATCCTCACCACCCCCGCCAGCCCGGCCAAAAAGACGATGACCATGACCGCCACGCCGCTGTTGTGGATCAGCTCCTCGGGCACGAACCGGAAGAGAGCGAGCGACCCGGCATCCTGGGGACCGTGGCTGGCATACATGAAGACGGCGAAGAAGGCGGCCAGGAGGACCGCGAACAGCGAGCCGAGCAGTGGCTGCGTGTACATCGTCCGGGCCAGGCGAGTCCGGTCGTAGCTGGCGATGGCGTAGCGGCGGGCCGCCGACATGAAGCCCCCCGGATCGGCCTGCGTGGGGCAGGTGTCGGAGCACTCGCCGCAGTAGTAGCAGGTCCACAGCTCCTTGCTGGAGAGCAGGGCGTCCTTCATGCCCACCTGGGCGTACCGGATGAGCCGCCGCGGGAAGGTCGCGTCGTTGGTCGAGAGCGGACAGATCGCGGTGCAGTTGCCACAGCTGAAGCAGGCCGAGACATCGGCGGCCCCGAACTTCTGCACGTCGGCCAGCAGGCCGGCGTCCACCAGGGCGGTCATGCCGGCACCTCCCAGTTCGCCGCCGCGTAGCGGAAGTAGCCGTCCCGACTGGGCTCCTTGATCTCACGGATCTTGCCGTAGCGCCGCATCCCCATCACCCAGAGGAGGACCTCGTCGCTGGGACAGCCGATGGCCCGCGCGATCTCGGGCACGGTCAGGGGCCCCGCCTCGAGCGCCTGGAGGATGCGCGGCTGCATCACCGGTTCCTCGCGGACGATCTCCCGGATCTCCCGGATCGTGGTCGTGCTCATGCGACCGGCTCCTCCAGCATGCTGTCGATCGCGGCCCGGATCTGGGCGTCGGTGTAGCCGCGGAGATCGATCGCGTCCTCCGGGCAGACGGGCACGCACCCGCCGCAGCCCTTGCAGGTGGCAGGGCTGATCGTCGCCACCTGGCGGCCACCCACCTCGACCTGCTCGATCGCGGAGTAGGGGCAGGCGCCGATGCACTTGTCGCACCAGGTGCAGGCGTCGGCGTCGACGGTCGCCACCAGCGGGTCGAGCTCGGCCACACCCTTCTTGAGGATGGCCGCGCTCTGGGTGACGGCCGCCAGGCCCGACGCGACACTCTCGGCCGAGTTCTTGGGCCCCTGGCAGGCGCCGGCGATCAGCACCCCGTCGACCACCGTCTCCACCGGCCGGAGCTTGGGATGGATCTCGTTGAAGAACCCGTCCGTGCCGACCGGCACCTTGAGGAGGCTCATCAGCTCCTCGTTCTTCCGGGGGACCATGCCCGTCACCAGCACGACCAGGTCGGTCGGGATGGCAAGCTCCTGGCCCTCCGTCAGCAGGTCACGGGTGGTGACCGTCAGGCGGCCGGCCGCGTCCCGGGAAACCTCGGGCGGGGCGTCCTCGGGGAACTTCATGTAGACGGACCCGCGCTTGCGGGATTCCGTGTACATCAGCTCGTACTTGCCGTAGGTCCGGATGTCGCGGTAGAGGTGGTACTGGTGCACCTGCCCGTCCAGGGCAGCCACCTCCAGGGCGGCGTGGGTCGTGGCGGCACAGCAGTACCGCGAGCAGTACTCGTTGGCGCCCGGCTGGCGACTGCCCACGCAGTAGATATAGGCGATCGTCCGGACCGGCCGGCCGTGATACGTCAGGGACCCGTTCGCCCCATCGACCAGCGCCTTGAACTCGGGCAGGGTCACCACACCGTCGATGCCGTACCCGTACTCCCCCGCCTCCGGCTGGTAGCTGTCGAAGCCGGTGGCCACGATGATCGAGCCGACCTCCACGTGGATCAGCTCCGGGAGGTCCGTGTTGATCCGGATCGCGGCGACGTAGTTGCCGAAGCTCCCGGACTTGGCCATCAGCTCGGCGTTGGTGAAGACCGTGATGGAAGAGCGCTTCCTGACCTCGTCGACCAGGCTGGCGATCAGGTCGCGGCCGTTCCGCCCGTGGGGGTAGATCGCCCCGAAGCGGCCGACCCACCCGCCGAGTTCGCGCTCCCGCTCGACCAGGAAGACCTCCAGCCCGACATCGGCGAGCCCGATGGCGGCCCGGAGCCCGGCGATGCCGGCCCCGATCACCAGGGCTCTCTGTGTCGTCTCGACCACCAGCGGCTCGAGCGGCTCGGTCAGGCGCGTCCGGGCGATGCCGCTCTTGACGAGGCTGATCGCCTTGTGGGTTGCCCCCGCGGGGTTGTCGGTGTGGGTCCACGAGTCCTGCTCGCGGATGTTCACCTGGGTGTACTGGTAGGGATTGATGCCGGCCCGCCTGGCCACCCCGCGGAAGGTGAGCGTGTGAAGCTTGGGCGAGCAGGAGGCGACCACCAGGCCGTCCAGGTGGTGCTTGACGATGTCCTCCTCCATCTCCTGCTGCGAAGCGTCCGCGCAGGCGAAGATGGTGTCCCGGGCGACGATCACGCCGGGCTCGCCCTGGACCGCCTCGACGACGCGCTTGACGTCGACGTAGTCGGAGATGTTGCCGCCGCAGTGGCAGATGTAGACGCCGATCCGCCGCTCGTCGGTCATGCCGGCACCTTCGCCTTCGCCTGCGTCCGTTCGAGGTGGGCCGCAGCCTGTGCCGCGGCCGCGCCGGCGTGGAGGATCGAGTCGACGATGTCCTTGGCGCCGGACGCGGCGCCGGCCACGAACACGCCGGGGATGCTGGTCAGGCCGGGGTTCAGGTCCTCGTCCGGCTCGGCGACGTAGTAGTACGGGTCCTCGGCCAGCTCCTCGCCCACGAAGAGGCGGGCTGCGTCCCGGTTGGGCTGGACGCCCACCGCCAGGACCACCAGGTCGTACTCGGCCTCCACCAGCTGGCCGCCGCTCTCGATGTCCTCGTAGCGCAGGACCAGGTTGCCGTCCTCTTTCTCGGTGATCTTGGCGACCCGGCCCTTGATGTAGTTGGCACCCATCGACTTCGACTGCTCGTAGAACTCGTCGTAGCGCTTTCCGGCCGCCCGGATGTCCATGTAGTGGACGGTCACATCGGCGAGCGGCAGGGCGCCCATGATCAACTGGTTCTGCTTGATCGAGTACATGCAGCAGAACTTGGAGCAGAGTGGGTTGTCGACCGTCTCGTCGCGGGAGCCGGTGCACATCACGTAGGCGATACGCTCCGGGACCTTGCCGTCCCCCGGCCGGAGGATCGTGTTGAACGGTCGCGTGGGGGCCAGCAGGCGATCCATCTGCATGCCGGTGATCACGTTGCGGTACTTGCCGAAGCCGTACTGCGGCTTGAGGTCGGCCGCGAAGAGCTTGTAGCCGGTCGAGACCACGACCGCCCCGACCTCCACCTCGGACTCCCGGTCACGGGCGTTCAGGTCGATGCAGCCGTCCACCGGGCAGACGTTGACGCACTCGTGACACCCGGAGCAGACGCCGCAGTCCATGCAGCGGCCCGCCGCCTCGTGCGCTTCCTGCTCGCTGAGCGGCGCCTCGACCTCGCTGAAGTCGAGCGGGGCCGCGCTGAGCGTGACACCCTCCGGCGTGGGTGGCCGGAGCGTGTACTGCTGCTGGCGGGCGAGGACCTGCGCCTTGTCCACGACCGGCAGGCGCAGGTCGAAGCCATCCATCGTCCCGGCGGTCAACCAGCGGTCGATCATGTGCGCGGCCCGGCGGCCCTCGCCGACGGCCCGGGTGATGTCCGTCGCGCCGTTCACGACGTCGCCGGCGGCGAAGATGTACGGGACATCCGTCTGGAGCGTCTTCGGGTCGGCCCGCAGGGTTCCCCTGCGCTCGACTCCGACCTGGCTCGCGAAGGCGGCCGTGTCCGGCGTCATGCCGATCGCGCCGATGATCACCTCGCAGGGCAGGACGAACTCGCTGCCGGGGATCGGCTCCGGGCGGCGACGGCCGGACGCGTCGGGCTCGCCGAGCACCATGCGCAGGCAGCGCAGGCCGCTGACCGCGCCCGACGCGTCGCCCTCCACCTCCTTCGGGGCCACCTGGAAGCTGAACCGGACGCCTTCCTTCTCGGCGTCGTCCGCCTCGACGTGGTGGGCGGGCATCTCGAAGCGGCCGCGCCGGTAGGCGACGGTCACCGAGGCGGCGCCGAGCCGCAGCGCGACGCGCGCCGCGTCCATGGCCACGTTGCCGCCGCCGACCACGACGACTCGCCGGCCCGCGACGTCCACGGGCTGGCCGAGCTTGACCTTGCGCAGGAACTCCGGTCCGCCGAGGACGCCGAGGCGATCCTCGCCGGGAACGCCCAGGTCGGTCGAGCGCGGCGTGCCGGTGGCCACCAGGACCGCGTCGTAGCCTTCGGCCTTGAGCGCGGCCAGGTCGCGGACCGGCGTGTTCGTGACGATCTCGACGCCAAGGGCGCGGACGTTGTCGATGTCGCGCTCCACCACCTCGGTCGGGAGGCGGTACGAGGGGATCGCCAGTCGGAGGAACCCGCCCGGTTCGGGGGCCGCCTCGAGGATCCTGACCGCGTAGCCCTTGCGTGCGAGCTGCCAGGCGGCGGTGAGGCCGGCCGGACCCGAGCCGACGACGGCCACCCGCCGTCCGTTCGGCTCGGCGACGTCGATCCCGAGATCGGCGCCCGTCTCGGCGTGCCGGTCGGAGATGAAGCGCTTGAGCCGGCGGATGGGCAGCGTTCCCTCGAGCGATCCGCGCGTGCAGTCGGCCTCGCAGGGGGCATAGCAGGCGCGCCCCAGCGTGCCGACGAGGGGCGTCGCGTCGAGGACCAGCCGATGGGCCTTCTCGTACTCGCCGCTGCGGATCAGCGACACGTAGCCGTGGGCCTCGATCCCGGCCGGGCACGCGAAGGTGCACGGCGAGGAGCCCTGGCGGTCGATGACCGCCTTCTTGGGAACCGCCTGGGGGAAGGCGATGTACGCCGCGCGGCGCGCGACCAGGTCGGCATTGAACTGGTCGGGGACGGCCACCGTGCAGGCCGTCTCGCACTGCTGGCAGCCCGTGCAGGCCACCTCGTCCACGTAGCGCGCCTTCTGCCTGACCTTCGCGTGGAAGCGGCCGGCGGCGTCCCGTCGAATCCCCTGGACCTCGCTGTACGTGAGCACGGTGAGGTTCGGGTGGTGGATGGTCGCCGCCATCTTCGGCGTTGAGATGCAGCTCGCGCAGTCGAGGGTCGGGAAGACCTTGCTCAGCAGGATCATGCGCCCGCCGACGCTGGCCTCCTTCTCGACAACGAGCACCTTGTAGCCCATGTCGCCGAGCTTCAGCGCAGATTCCATCCCCCCGATGCCGCTCCCCACCACCAGCACGTCGTAGTCCATGCTCATTTCGTCGCGGCCTCCCGCAGCCCGGCCAGCGTGGCCGAGAACTGCTGGACATGCTTGGTGAAGGGCTCCGCGCAGACGGAGCAGATCGCCGCCATCTTCACCCGCTGGGGATCGTGCCCCTGCGCCTGGAGCAGCACCTGCGCCTGGCTCACGATCCCCGAGGCCCGCTTCGCGCAGTCAGGCAGGTAGGCGCACTCGTCACCGTCGGACGCGATGAAGACGCCGTCGAAGCCCTGGTCGATCGCGTGAGCGATCCAGGACGGCTTGATCCCGCTCGTGCAGGGCAGGCTGATCACCTCGACGCCCGGTGAGTAGTGCATGTGCTGGCTCCCCGCCAGGTCGATGCCCGGGTCCGAGATGTTGTTGGTGGAGAAGACGAGGATCCGGGGGACGGACCCGGCCTGCTTCTCGTGCACGTCGGCGACGGCGACCGCGCTCATGGAGGGAGCTCCTGCAGCTGGCGGCCCCGGGCGGGCGGCCGAAACCCCCCGCCCGAGGCCCTTGGACGGGCTACTTGGCGCGCCGGACGAAGACCCGGTCGTAGCCCTGGGCGGTCAGGAAGCCCAGGAAGCCGTGGCCCACCTTGCCGGCCCAGGCGCCGATGTCCGTCTTGGTGACGGGGTCGCTCGACCAGATCTCGATGACGCCCCCGACGGGCACGGTGCCGATCCCCTTCTTGGCCTCGAGGAGCGGGCCCGGGCAGGCGGCGCCACGGGCGTCGACGATCTTGTCGGCGGTGATGGTCTCGAGGTCGGTCTCGGCCAGGATCGTGGTCATGGAACGGTTCCTCCTAGTAGACGAGAGCGTTGGTGGCCGAGGTGATCTCGGCGACGAAGCGGGCGGCGGCCACGACCTCGGCGTTGTCGACGAAGTGGGTGGCCGGGTCGATCTTTCGGGCGTTGATGCACGGGCCGCACACGAGGAGCCGCCCGCCGAGCTCCCGGTAGTCGGCCGCCAGCTTGGCCAGTGGCGGGAAGCCGCGGGCCTCGATGGCGTCGACCGCGCCGCGGACCGCCAGCTCCACGCCGCTCCCCTGGAGGCCGATCACGACCTCCACGTCCGAGGCCAGCGCGGCGATCGACATGACGAACGGGATGCTCGCGAGCTCGGCGTCATCCGGCCCATGGGTGACCATGATCACGAGCTTCTCCGCCACGCTGGACTCCTCTGCTGATGCGGCTTCGGCTGGCTAGATGAAGAGGATCTGGCCGTCCTCGGCGGCCATCAGGAAGGCGGCGATCCCGCAGGGACCGTCAACGAGCGGATCGAGCTCACTCGGCTGGATGCCCAGGGTCTCGAGGGAGCCCGAGCAGGCCTGGATCCGCACGTCGCCCAGCTCCTTCGCCTGGCGGAGGGTCTCGGCCCACGGCAGGCGATCGCGACCGGCCGCGGCGAGAGACCGGCCGGCGGCTCCGGCGTCGGCCGCCAGCCCCCGGGGCTCGTCGATGTGGCCGGCCCGAAAGGCGTCGAGGCCCCAGAACTGGAGGAGGACGTTGACTGACTTGCCCAGGGCGGCGGCACCGGCGATGACCGTGGCGGCCGATTCCAGCTTGTCCTCGGTTCCCGAGGACACGATCAGCGAAAGCGTCTCAGACACGGTCGGACCTCAGTCGGCGTTCACGGAGGAAGTGGTGGCGGCAGCGGCGGCCAGCGGCGCCTCGGACAGCGCCCCTCCGGGGGTCGCATAGGGCGCGGCCAGGTCTCCCAGGTGGGCGATGCGGCGAACCAGGACCTGGCGCATGAGCGTGCAGGCGTCGCAGATCTCGGCGTCGATCAGCTGGTAGCGGACCTCGCGGCCGTCCCGGATCGCCTCCACGAGCCCCACCGAGCGCATCGCCGCGAGGTGCTGCGAGACCGTCGGCTGGGGAATGGACAGGGCCTCGGCGAGCCGCCGGACCTCCAGAGGCCCTTCCCTGAGGAGGTGGACGATCTCCAGGCGGCGCGGGCTGGCCAGGGTCTTGAGGATGGCCGCCTGCAAGGAGTAGATGTCGTCGGAAGGGCGGAGCATGTGGTTGCCTGCCTTCGCCCGCGCGGCCCGGATCAGAGCTCCGCCCGCGCGGCGTGGTCCATGGCCAGGACCAGCGCGTCGGCGTGCTCCGGATCGAGGTTGTGCTCGAGGATCGGCACGTACAGCGATTCCTCGCGGAGATGAACCTTGAGGATCGCGAAGAGCCGGAGGAGGACGCGGTTGAGCTCCACCGAATCGCCCTCGCCCGGCCCGCCCTCCGGAAACCGGGCGCGCAGGACGCCGAGCTGGGCCACGAGTCTGCGGATCTCCTTGTGCTCGCGCTCCATCGGGGCCATGGCCAGCCGGCACGAGAGGACCCGATCGAGCTCGGGGTAGACCGCGTGCTCGACCGCCTCCATGTGCGGCAGGAGGGTCCCGACGAGGAAGTCGTGCTCCTCCGCCAGGCGTTCCCGCAGGGCTGCCCCGGGAACCTGGCCGATCTGGTCCGCCAGGCGCGGCAGCGCCTCGACGTGGGCCATGAGCCGTTCACGATGCTCGTTCGAGACCTGGGTCAGTGTCTGCATCGTCGAGCCTCCCCCAAGCGACCCATCAACCGTCGCAGCCATCTATTCACAGGCTCCATATAGATGCGTTACCGCTATATGCGCGGCGGCAGTCTATGCCTCGCGTCACGCCTCAGCCGAGAGGCCGCCAGACAGGTTGCGAGGGGCCGACCGGCCCCTTCCGGCAGGCCGGTCGGCGGCACCTTCCACCGCCGGACCCGGCGCCGGAGGCAGCAGCCCGCATCGCCGACCGACGGGCAACGGACGCCGGTCGCAGCGGGGGTCGGCGCCGTCGCCGGCCCGGGTCCTGCGTCGCGGGCCGCTCGGGAACCGGCGTGGGCCATGACGGGGGCGGGGCCGTCACAAGGTGCAGGGCCCGAATGGGGAAGCCCCGGGCGCGAAGCTCGGGCCCGGTAGGCGAGACCGGTTCAGTACACGAACCGGCCGTCCGGCTCGGTTCGCCGGTCATTAGCCCGAAGTTCCAGCGCCCGCTGGCGTGCCGTGAGCACGAAGCGTTGATTGGCTGAGCACGAAACACGGTTATCCCACGCGGTGAGACGTAGGCACTAATATGGTTGACGGGCGGGCCTGGATCGGCGATGATCCGGGCATGAGCACCCGAGGCGGCGCGGTCCACGTCGCGGTCACCCGTCGGCACTACAAGGACCGCGTGTACGAGACCACCCTGCTGCGCCGCAGCTACCGCGAGGGCGGCAAGGTGCGGACCGAGACGGTCGGCAACCTGAGCCACCTGCCAGCGGAGCTGATCGGGCTCATCCGGCGGGGCCTGGCCGGCGAGCGGTTCGTGCCGGCGTCCGGACTCGAGGTCCGCCGCAGCGTCCCTCACGGCCATGCGGCGGCGGTCCTCGGCTCCGCGCGCGGGCTCGGCCTCGATCGGCTCATTGACCCGCGGCACTCCCGGGAGCGCGACCTCGTGCTGGGCATGGTCGTCGCCCGGGTCCTCGCCCCCGCATCGAAGCTCGCCACCGCGCGCGGCCTCGACGCGACGAGCCTGGGCGCCACGCTCGGCATCAGCGGGGCGAGCGAGGACGACCTGTATGCCGCGCTTGACTGGCTCGGCGAGCGCCAGGAGCGGATCGAGAAGCGACTCGCCGAGCGCCACCTCGCATCCGGCCGCTCCGTGTACGTCGACCTCAGCTCTTCGGTCGTCACCGGGCGCCACAACAGCCTCGCGGCGATCGGCTACTCCCGGGACGGCAGGCAGGGCACCCTCCAGATCGAGTACGCCCTCCTCACCGACGCGGACGGGCGCCCCGTCGCGGTGTCGGTCGTGCCCGGCAACACAGGCGATCCCGCGACCGTGCCGGCGACCCTTGCGACCCTGCGCGAGCGCTTCGGGCTCGCCTCGGTCGTGCTCGTCGGCGATCGGGGGATGCTCACGTCCGCCCGCATCGAGACGCTCCGCCAGGTCGGCTTTCACTGGGTCAGCGCCCTGCGTGGCCCTGCGATCGCCCGTCTGGCCGCCGACGGCGCGCTCCAGCTCGGGCTGTTCGACGAGCGCGACCTCGCCGAGATCAGCCACCCGGACTTCCCGGGCGAGCGCCTGGTCGTGTGCCGCAACCCGGCCCTCGCCGCCGAGCGGGCGCGCAAGCGCGAGGACCTGCTGGCGGCCACCGAGGCGGCGCTCGCGCGGATCGCCGCTCGGGTCGAGGCGGGGCGCCTGCGGGGCGCGGCCCGGATCGGCGTTGCCGTCGGGCGGGTCGTCGACCGCCACAAGATGGCCAAGCACGTCACGCTCGAGATCCTCGACGACCGCCTGACGTTCTCCCGGCGCGACGAGGCGATCGCGGCCGAGGCGGCGCTCGACGGGCTGTACGTCCTGCGCGCCTCGGTACCGGCCGATCGCCTCAGCGCGCCCGACGTCGTCCGGGCGTACAAGCGGCTCGCCCAGGTGGAGCGCGCGTTCCGGACGCTCAAGTCGCCCGACCTCGCGATCCGCCCGCTCCACCACTGGACCCCTGGCCGGGTCTGGGCCCACGTCTTCCTGTGCCTGCTCGCCTACTACCTGCGCTGGTATCTGGAGCGCGCCTGGGCGCCGCTCCTGTTCCGCGATGAGGCGCCGCCGATGGCGGCCGACCCGGTCGCCCCAGCCCGCCGCTCGAGCTCGGCCCTCGCGAAGGCGAGCCATCACGCGCTTCCCGACGGGACCCCCGCCCATTCTTTCAAGACGCTGCTCGCCGAGCTCGCCACCCTGACCCGCAACACGGTCGTCCTGCCCGGCGCTCCTGACGAGTCGGCGTTCGACATCGCCGCCACGCCGACGCCGCTCCAGGCCCGCGCGTTCGTGCTCCTGGGGCTGTCTCCCACCGGGACGTAGTCAGAACGCGCCCTGTCCTCCGTGTTCAGTCACGCGCGCGAGGCGTTGGAACTTCGGATTAGCGGTTGCTTGGCGGCAGCGACGGGGATGATGTGGTCGGGGCGAGAGGGCTTGGAACCCTCCGTTCCCACACCGCGGATCCTCCTTCCGGATTGGATCGGCAACGCATTTCGTGGCGCCGCGTAGTCGTCGGTCCGACCGGATTTGCACGGCCCGTTCCCTGGTCGCGGCAGGAGTCCCCCGGACCCTTGCTACCATGGCCGCGCGCAGCTCGCTGGTTGGCAGGCGCTCGCAACCGAAGGATGGGCGGTACCCGGAGGCGCTCGATGGAAGGTCGGCAGCAAACGCTACTGGCGGCTGCGATCGGGGTCGTGTTCGTCTTCGCTGCCGTGGCGAGCGGGCAGGTGCCGTTGGCTGTGATCGGTCTGGCCATCGTGGCCATCGCCTCGATCCGCTACCTCCGGCGGTTGTTCTGAGCGACGAGCACGATCCCCACCCCGCGTCTGGGCACCCCGTATGACAGGCTCGCTGCGTCCAGGCCCCTGACCGGGAACCGTGGTTGCCGTCGCAGCCGGCGATCTCTAACCAGGCTTCGTCCCCCGGCCACCAGCTGACCTGTTCCGAAAGGGCAGCCTCACCGCGGCGCTTGATCCGTGCGGCGGGGAGCCCCGGCTCGGTCCGCGCCAGAAAGAGGTCGTTTCGGGCCTACCGCCGCCGAGGTGAGCCGGATCCTAAGCCCGGAATCCACCGATCGGCGCAGGCTGCCGGGCTGCTGGAACGAAGAATCAGGCGCCCGCTGAACTGGGAAGATGGCGTTGAGAAGCCCATCCACCCCGGCGCAGCGGAGCACCTGACGGATGCGATCAT